>JAAZZB010000066.1 GCA_014239365.1 Verrucomicrobiia bacterium
ACCGTTTCAAACAAGAGCAACGGCTCCATCATCATATCCATCGTGGTGCGATAGTTGGGTGCCGCGTAAAAGAAATCCTTGAATTTATTTTCATCCGGCACGGCGGACACAATGCGGTCGAGCTGTAGCCATTGTGACGGGAAGCTGTCGCAAAAGCGTTTGAGCTTCGGGCTGGCGAGCATCCGGTTCACCCGCGCCTTTGCCGACCACATGCTTTCCTACGCGCTGGGCCGCGGCCTCACGCCCGCCGATTCGCCCGCGCTGGATCGCATCTCCGCCAAGACGATCGCCGATGGTTACCGTCTGCAAACGCTCCTGCACGAGGTGGTGCAAAGCGCACCATTCATCAACAATCCGCGCCAAAAAACAGCCTCGGCAGAACGCCCAAAAAACAGTATCAAAACAAAACGATGACGCACACATCACGACGCGCATTTCTTCACGGACTCGGCGGAGCCGCCTTGAGCTTGCCGTGGCTGGAAAGTCTCGGGCTGGCGGCGGCCAATCAAAAGCCCGCCCAACGCGCCGCGTTTTTTTATGTGCCCATCGGCGTGGTGCGGCGCGGCTTTTTCCCCGGCGAAGCCAACGGCCCTATCCCAAAATTTACCTCGGACCGCAAAGCGCTCGGCAATAGCGCGCGCATTCCCGTTGGCGTGCATCCGCTCACGCTCACGCCCACGTTGCAGCCGTTGGAAAAAGTGAAGGACAAAGTCACCCTCATCACCGGTATGGACCGCACTTTCCAGCCCGGCACCGATGTACACGCGCAATGCGCCTCGTGTTTCCTCACCAGCGCCGGCACGTTCACGGTGAGGCAATCGCCTTACCCACAGGCGCGCACGCTCGATCACATCCTCGCCGAGCAACTAGGCACGAACACGCCCTTCCGCACGCTGGAATTTAGCAGCAACAGCCATAAGGACAATAAGGAATCAATTCATTTCGATAACGTCTCGTGGTTCGGCACCGGCCACGTGGCGCCGAGTATGCGCGACCCGCGCAAGGCGTACCGACAGTTGTTTGGCACGCACGAGTTTCAGGCGTATCGCAACATCACCGACCTCGTGCTGGAAGACGCCCGCTCACTCAAACGCCAGCTCGGCCACGCGGATCAGCAGAAGCTAAGCGAATATTTTGACTCCATTCGTTCCATCGAAAAACAGGTCGACCGCCTTGAGCGAATGAAAAGCGAGCTGACAAAAGTAAACCTTGCCGAGCCGGCCGAGGCCCATTTGCCGCGCGGCGAATACATCCGCGTGATGGGCGACCTCATGGTCGTCGCCCTGCAAACCGGCCTCACCAACGTGGCCACCTTTATGGTCGGCCCCGAGCGCTGGAACACGCCCTACCTTTTCGAAAGCCTCTTCGACAAACCGCGGAGTCACCACGGGATGTCCCACAACCAAGGCAACCACATCAAAGACCTGCTCAAGGTCGACCGCTTTCACGTCGCGCAATTTGCCTATCTCGTTGAGAAGATGGAAAAAATAAAAGAAGCCAACGGCACCTCGCTGTTGGACAACACCATTTTCACCTACGGCTCCGGCCTCGGCGATGGCGCCACGCATCAGTACAGCGCGTTGCCCATCGTGGTGGCCGGTTCCGGCGGCGGCAAACTCATCACCGGCAAGCACCTCAACCTAACCGAAACCTCCGGCCCCGTGCCAAAGGAAAACGGTAAATTCGTACAGCCCAAACAAGGCCGCCCCCTCGCCAACCTCTGGCTCACCCAAGCAAAAGCCCTCGGCCTAAAACTAAACCGATTCGCCGAAAGCACCGGCGAGGTCAAGCAGTTGCTCGCTTAGCGGTTAAAGAACGCTCTCCAAGCCAAACCGAAGATGATCAGGCCCAAGCCGGTCAGCCAGATTTCCCAGTCCACAAAGAACGCCAGGGTAAGGCACGCGGCCAAGCCTAGGTACGCCGGCCAAATCGGATACAACCTCTCCCCGGGTTTCATCCGAATCGCGCAGAGGTTGGTGATCGCGTAGTACACCAGCACCGTGAACGCGCTGAAACCCCAAGTCAGTTTCACGTCGCGCAATTTGCCTATCTCGTTGAGAAGATGGAAAAAATAAAAGAAGCCAACGGCACCTCACTGTTGGACAACACCATTTTTACCTACGGCTCCGGCCTCGGCGATGGCGCCACGCATCAGTATAGCGCGTTGCCTATCGTGGTGGCCGGTTCCGGCGGCGGCAAACTCATCACCGGCAAGCACCTCAACCTCACCGAAACCTCCGGCCCCGTGCCAAAGGAAAACGGTAAATTCGTACAGCCCAAACAAGGCCGCCCCCTCGCCAACCTCTGGCTCACCCAAGCAAAAGCCCTCGGCCTAAAACTAAACCG
>JAAZZB010000072.1 GCA_014239365.1 Verrucomicrobiia bacterium
GCGGCTGCGCGTCCGGGGACACGCACAGCGTGTCCCTCCCAAAAACCACCCGGGGCCACCGGCCCGGGCTACATCCTTCGCGGTAGGGATGCGCTGCGGCGCGTCCGTGGACACGCACAGCGTGTCCCTACCAAAACCACCCGGGCCACCGGCCCGGGCTACATTCTTCACGGTAGGGATGCGCTGCTGCGCGTCCGTGGACACGCACAGCGTGTCCCTACCAAAACCACCCGGGCCATCGGCCCGGGCTACATTTGCGCCTTGCTCCTTTTGTCTCTGCACGGAAAGCTCCGCGCGTGGATTTACAACTGCAAGACAAGACTGTCATCGTTACAGGCGGCGCGAAGGGGATCGGCGCGGCGGCGGTGCGCGCGTTTGCAACGGAGGGGGCACGCGTGGCCATCGCGGGGCGCAGTCCGGCGGAGGGCGAGGCGCTGGCGCGGGAGGTGGATGGAATTTTTATCGAAGCCGAGCTGGCGGAGGAATCAGCCTGCCGTATGGTGGTGGATGAAACGCTGGCGGCGTTTGGCCGCATTGATGTTTTGGTGAACAACGCCGGGGTCAATGACGGCAAGGATTTGAGCACCTCGCCGGAGGAGTTTATGGCCTCGGTGCATTTGAATGTGTCGCACGTGTACGCGCTGGCGCATTTGTGTCGGGAGGAGTTGGCGAAGCACGCGGGGGCCATCGTAAACGTCAGCTCCAAAGTCGCCGTCACCGGCCAGGGCGGCACCTCCGGCTACGCGGCGGCGAAAGGGGCCATGAACGCGCTCACCCGCGAATGGGCTATCGCACTCGCGCCGGACAATGTACGCGTGAATTGCGTCATCCCCGCCGAATGCATCACGCCGCAGTACCAGCGTTGGTTTGATTCGTTGAAGGACCCCGCCGCCACGCGCGCCGCCGTGGAGCGCCTCGTGCCACTCGGCAACCGCATGACCACCCCGGATGAATTAGCCGCGATGATCGTCTTCCTCGCCTCCCCCCGCAGCAGCCACACGACGGGGCAGATTGTATTTGTGGACGGAGGCTATTCGCATCTGGATCGAGCCATAAGCTCGGATCATTCGAAGTGGGAGTAATTAGAAAAAATGGCTCCAGAGGAAGGACTCGAACCTTCAACCCTGCGATTAACAGTCGCATGCTCTACCATTGAGCTACTCTGGAACTCGAAGGCGGGAGGCTACCGAAGCGACGGGGGCGCGTCAAGCGATTCAGCCACGCTGGCATTGGGGGCAATAGTAGGTACTGCGGCCGGCTTGGGTGATTTGGCGGATGGCCGTGGCACAGTGATCGCAGGGTTCATCCGCGCGGTTGTAAACGCGCAGGCGTTCCTCGAACCCTTGGGGACCGGCGAGACTGCCGTAATAAAAAAGTCGATCCCGTTTCTCCGCTCCCGCGAAATCCAGCGGCACGGTGCTGCCACACGCGATGGCCTCGGTGAGTATTGCGCGGATGCTTGCAGCCAAGGAGGCACATTGAACACGGGTGAGGCGCCGGGCGGCTTTGCGTGGGGAAATGCCCGCGCGCCATAAGGATTCGCTGGCGTAAATGTTGCCCACACCCGCAAGTGTTTTTTGGTCGAGCAATTTTGGTTTAATGGCTTGAGCACTGCGGCACAAGGCAGCGTGAAGGATTGCGCCATCAAAGGCATCGCCCAAGGGCTCGGGGCCGAGGGATTCCAACGGCGAAAGATCGAGTGTGAGGCGACCAAAATACCGGGTGTCTTCGAAAACAAAATTGTGGCGACCAAGCCCAAACGTGACGGCAGCGTGTTTCGGCAAAGGCGCGTCAGTGGATTGCACAAACATACGACCGGTCATACCCAAATGGCCAAGCAACGTAAACGGTTCTTGGCGCGGTGGTTTTAGTTTGAACAAAAGGTACTTAGCGCGCCGAGTGACGGAGATAAATTTTGCGCCAACCAGTTTGGCGCGCAGGGAACGGGCGGAAGTCGGGCGCGTACTTTTCGCACGATGGACGCGCACGTCGCGAATAGTTTTCCCGCGCAAGGCGGGGCCAAGATGGCGCGTGAGCACCTCAACTTCAGGCAATTCTGGCACGGGCGGATTTTAACAAAGATGGGCGGGATTTGCAGGATGAATTATCGCCGCCCCGGCGCGAAGGCGTTGGGTTGATGGCGGATTTCACTGACCTCGCCTTCGCTGAGCAACACTTCAACGATGTCAAAGCGGTAAGCGATTTCAGAGTTGTGCAGGAGCCGCAGATAATTTCGCGCGGTGGCGATGATCTTGCGTTGCTTGTCGGCATTCACCGCGGCGGCCGGGCGCGTCCAAGTTTCGGAGGATCGCGTTTTCACCTCCACAAAAACCAATGCCTCGCCATCTCGAAAGATAAGATCAATCTCGCCTTTGGTGGTGCGGTAATTTTCGTAAAGAAATTTCAAGCCCGCCTTTTTCAAATGCCGCTTCGCCGCGCGCTCCCCTAATCGGCCTCGGCGCAAGTGCTCGGGTTCCGCACGCCGAAACCAATCGATAAAACCATCGCCCCAGACCATAGCCAGAGCGTAGACGGGAGCGACCGAGGCGCAAGAAAAATATTGGAATAATTATAAATGAACAATTTTTAAGATCCGAAAACAATTCTTGATACTTAATCATTCTTTGATAATTAAACCTTGCGCCGCCCGCACGGGCGCAAAGCTTTGCCGATGGATGGAACACGGGCCGTGTTTTTGGAGCGCCGCAAGATGCGCGGCGGTTCCGTAGCCTTTATGCTTGGCGAAGGCATACTCGGGCCAACGGACGTCGTGCTCGCACATCAAGCGGTCGCGGGTGACTTTGGCGAGGATGCTGGCGGCGGCGATGGAAAAACTTTTTTGGTCGCCTTTGACAATTGCCGTTTGGGAGATGGCGAGCGTGGGGACGCGAAGGCCATCGACAAGTGCGTGCGCAGCGGGTGGGGAAAGCTGTGCGAGGGCGGCATTCATTGCGCGATGGGTGGCTTGGAGGATGTTGATTTCGTCGATGACCGGCGCATCGATGATGCCAATGCCGAAATGGATTTGGGTTTCTGCGTGGATGGCGGCGAATAATTCTTCGCGGATTTTTTCAGTAAGTTTTTTGGAATCGTTGAGGCGTGCGAGCGATTCAGGCAAACCCCTCTCCGCCCATTCCGTTGGCAACACCACGGCGGCAGCCACTACGGGGCCGGCTAATGGGCCGCGCCCGGCTTCATCGATGCCCGCCAAGCGGGTGAGCCCTCGCGCGTGATGTTCGCGTTCGAATTGAAAGCAATCCACAGGCCGTTTGTGGCGGATGGAGGGTAGATTGGAAATGGAAAGTTGTTCGCGCTTTTTCAGATACGAATTTCACGGATTTTCACAGATGATCAATCCGCGTGAATCCGTGAAACCCGTGTCTTATAAAAAAACGCGGGGCCTGTTAAGGCTCCGTGGTGCAAATTTATTTTTGCCGTCGCTACTTGCGCTCTTTGACGAGCATGGCGCGTTTGCCGATGCGTTCGCGGAGGTAGTTGAGCTTGGCGCGGCGGACTTTGCCTCGGCGCTCGACGGTGACTTTTTCAACGTTGGGGCTGTTGACAGGGAACACGCGCTCAACGCCTTGGCCGTAGCTGATGCGGCGCACGGTGAAGGTGGCGTTGAGGCCGCGGCCGCGGCGGGCGATGACGATGCCTTGGAAAACCTGTGTGCGTTCCTTGGCGCCTTCTTTCACGCGGGTGTGAACCTTGACGATATCGCCCACGTTAAATTCCAGTGCCTCGGCGCGCAGTTGCTCCGACTCAATTTTATCCATCAATGCCTGATTCATATTTTGTCCTTAGTTAAATTTGTTAAATTGTTTTTCTATTCTTCCAATAAATCCGGCCGACGTTCGCGCGTGCGTTGCGCGGCTTGTTCGCGGCGCCATTGTTCGATGGCGGCGTGGTTGCCGTTTTGCAACACTTCAGGCACTTCCAACCCGCGATATTCGGCCGGCCGCGTGTACTGCGGATAGTCCAGCGTGTTTTCGCTAAAACTTTCTTCAACGCTACTGGCGTCATCGCCCAACACGCCGGGCAGCAATCGCGTGACGGCGTCGATGACCACCATCGCGGGCAACGCGCCGTTGGTCAGCACGTAATCGCCGATGGAGATTTCGTGATGCACCCGCGTGCGGATGCGTTCGTCAAATCCTTCGTAGCTGCCGCAGAGCAAAAGCAAATGCTCGTGCGCCGAGAGCTCACGCGCTTTGGCTTGGCGAAACGGCTCGCCTTGCGGGGTGAGCATGACCACTTGCGTGGTGTCGCTCGCCAGTTCGTCTATCGCTTCAAAGATCGGTTCGGGCTTGAGCACCATTCCCGGGCCGCCGCCGTAGGGGGTGCCATCTACCGTGCGGTGGCGGTCGTGTGTCCAGCCGCGTAAATCGTGGAGGGCGAGCTCCAGCCGGCCGCTTTCGCGGGCGCGGCGCAGGATGCTTTCATCCATCGGCCCCGCAAACATCGCGGGGAAAAGCGTGAGCACGTCCACCTTCATAGCTGTGGCTGCGTGGCACGCCGGGCGCGCCTAATCGTCGTCTTCGTCCTCAATAATTTCCAGACCGCAGCGCATTCCTTTTTTGGCGCCACCGGCTTGGATGAGCGAGCGGATGGCGTTGATCGTCACGCCGCGTCGGCCAATCACTTTGGCAATATCATCGGGATCCATTCGCAGTTCGTAAACGGTAGTGCCGTTGTTTTCCACTTCGGTCACGTTGACTGCTTCGGGTTCATCGACCAACCCTTTGACCACATATTCCACAAAATCTTGCATAACAAAAATCGATTAAAATTAAGCGTCCGACTTGGGTTCGTCGGATTTTTCTTCGGCGGCGGCTTCGTCAGATTTTTCTTCGGCCACGGGCTCATCAGTTTTGGCTTCCGTCGCTTCGGCGGCTGGCTCTTCAGCTTTGGGCTCCTCAGTTTTTTCCTCCACTACTTCAGGCGCGGCCTCTTCAGCCTTGGGCTCGGGAGTTTCTTCAACCGCCTCTTCCGTCTTAGGCTCTTCAGCTTTCACCTCGGGCTCTTCGGCTTTGGGTTCTTCTTTAACTTTTTTGACCTTCTTCGCTTTAGGCTCCAAACCTTTCTCGGCGCGAAGGGCGCGCTTGATAATGCTCGCCACCGTTTCGCTCGGTTGAGCACCCACGCCGCGCCAGTATTTGGTGCGATCGAGGTTGATCGTGAAATTATCAGCGCCTTCTTTCAGCGGCCAATAGGTGCCAATTTCCTCAATGAACCGGCCATCGCGGGGGCTGCGGCCATCGGTCACTACAATGCGGAAAACCGGCGTATTTTTCATGCCGATCCGCTTTAATCTCATCTTTACTGCCATAATTTTAACCCTGTTTTTCAGCGCCAAATGGGGCCTGAACCATCAAAAAGGGGCGGGAATTTAGCCGCCGTGGAACGGGAAAGCAAGCCCTCTTTTGGGTTATTTTGCCATTAAGTTACAACACCGGCGCGGGTGCCACCACCCGGAGGGCGCGCGGAGCCACGCTAATTTTTGCCGGTAATTCGCCCGTGGCGTCGCCATCGAGCTGTACCGCCACGCGCTCACCGTTCACGGGAGTGAGCTCGATGCTTGTCGCTTGCACATAATGCACCCCCGCGAGGCTCGGCAAATTACCCGTGAGCACGCCCCAAAGATACTCGGGCGTGCGCCATTTTTGCACGCGCTCGGCGATGATCGCGTCCACCTTGCCGTCGTCCAGCTGCGCGGCGGGGAACACATCAAATGGCCCGCCGTAAAACGGCCCGTTGCCGAGCATAATCAGCTCCGCGCTTTCGATCACGCAGCCATCGGCCACCACGCGCATCGCGGGCAACGGCTCCATCGCGGCGCGGTAGCCGGCCGTGAGATAAGCAAACTGACCGCTTCGCTTTTTGGTTTCCCAATTCACCAGCTCGCACGCGCGGCCATCCATCCCCGCGCCGCCGAGAGCGGGAAAGCAACGGCGTTGCGTTTTGCCTTCGCGCTGCAGCTCCATCCACGGCAAATCAATTTGCCGCGTGTAGCCGCGCCGAATCACGCGCCACGCCGCATCGAAATCCAAAGGGACGCCCAACTCCCGCGCCAAAACATTGACCGTGCCCAATGGCAAAATTCCCAACGCCGTTTTTGCTAAGCCATCCACGCCATCCAAGCCAATGGCATCGCGCGCCAAGCCATTGGCCACCTCGTGCACCGTGCCATCGCCGCCCGCGGCCACGATCAATTCGATGCCATCGGCTACCGCTTGCGCGGCCAAATCCTCCGCATGCCTCGGCCCTACCGTGGGCAACAACGTGCACTCATCGGCAATCTCATCGAGTTGCTTACGCAAATGCCGCGCCTGATCGCCCTTAGCGGTGGGATTAAAAATAAGGCCAATGCGCATTTGCCGGAGGGTGAAGGTAAAGGAAGCGGGTGTCTAGTGAGTTGTGGGGTTTGGGGAATGGTGAATAGGGAGTTGGGGGTAGAGGGGGCTGCAAATCCTACTCACTATTCACAATCTCACTAAAAACAAACTCCTTCCCCTGCTCTGCTGCTTTAAGAAGTGAAATGCCTTTTGTTAAACCTGCGGTTATGGCTGCGGAATAAATGCAACCCGTCCCGTGCATCCCGCGCCCTTTCACGCGGGGGAGGGCGAACAGCCATTCGTCGCGGCCATCGAAGAGGACATCCACGGCTTCGTTGAGCCCGCGCAAGTGGCCGCCTTTGACGAGCACCGCGCACCCGTGCTTTTCGTAAATCGCGTGGGCGGCGGTTCGTAAATCTTCTGGCTCGCGAATGCGCAATCCCGTTAATGCCTCCGCCTCCGGCACATTCGGCGTCACTAACTTTGCCGCCGGCAATAATTTCTTTTGCAGGGCTTTCACGGCCGACGGTTTCAATAACACCGTCCCACTTGTCGAAAGCATCACCGGATCCACCACCAACGGCAACCGGCGATTGGTGAACCATTCTGCAACCACTTCCACATTACCCGCCGTCAGCAACATCCCCGTCTTGGCCGCTTTGGGTTTGTTGCCCTCGAATACTGCAGCCAATTGTTCCAGTACCATCGTTGACTTCACAGCCTCCACCGCGCGCACGCGCTTGGGGCTTTGCGCCGTCACCGCCGTCGCCACCGAAACCCCGCGCGCGCCCAACGCCGCGAACACTCGCAAATCCGCCTGCAACCCCGCACCACCGCAGGAATCACTCCCCGCAATCGTCAACGCAATTGGCTGTTTCACCGAAGGCACGCGCGGGTTTTAACACAGATGATCAGGATGTTCAGGATAATGAATAAAAAAAATTCTGTGCATCGTGAATATCTGTGTTCATTCCATCCGTGAAATTCTGTGGAATCCGTGTCAACTTCCGCGCGTGGACAAAGATGCTGTTGCTGAAGTGCTGAAGGAAATTGGCGTGTTGCTCGAGTTGAAGGGGGAGAACCCGTTCAAGACGCGGGCGTATGTGAATGGCGCTCGGGTGCTCGAGGGGTTGACCGAACCGCTGGAAACGCTCATCGCGGAGGAACGGCTGGGCGACATCAAAGGCATCGGCAAGGCGTTGGTTGAGAAAATCACGGAGTTGGTGGAGACGGGCGAGCTGGAATATTACGACACGCTCAAGGCCTCCATCCCGCCGGGGCTTATCGAGATGCTCGACGTGCAAGGGATGGGCCCGAAGAAGGTGAAGGCGTTGCACGAGAAGCTCGGGCTCGAAACCATTGAGGCGTTGGAGGCGGCGTGCGAGGCGGGCAAGGTGGCGGAGCTGGATGGGTTCGGCAAAAAGAGTGAGGAAAAGATTTTAGAAAGCATCGCCTTCAAACGGCAACACGCGAGCCATCATCATCGGCATAAAATGTTGATCGCGGCCGAGCCGATTCTCGATGATTTACGGAGTCATCCGGATGTGATCCGGTGCGACATCGCGGGCAGTTTGCGCCGCGCCAAAGAGGTGAGCGGCGACATCGATTTTCTTGTCTCGGCCAAGGAAAGCGCCGACATCATCGAGGCCTTCACCACACGCGAGGGCACTCTCAGCGTGCTCGCCGCCGGCAGCACGAAGGCGAGTGTGTTGCTCGAAGGCGGCATTCAGGCGGACTTGCGGGTGGTTGCGGATTCGGAGTTCGCCAGCGCGCTCGCGTATTTTACCGGCAGCAAAGAGCACAATATTTCGATGCGCAGCCGCGCCATCGCGCGCGGGTTGCGGCTCAACGAATACGGCTTGTTCAAAAGCAAAGAGGAAACGCGCGACCCCAAACTGCGGCTGGATTGCAAAACGGAGGAGGAAATTTTCGCCGCGCTGGACCTCGCCTACGTGCCGCCGGAATTGCGCGAGGACCGCGGTGAATTCGAAGCCGCCGAGCAAAACAAAATCCCGCGCCTCATCGAGTGGACCGACCTCAAAGGCTCACTGCACAATCACAGCAACTGGAGCGATGGCCACGAAAGCCTCGAGGAAATCGCCGCCCACATGAGCGACCTCGGCTGCGCCTATTGGGCGATCACCGACCATTCGAAAGCCTCCTTCCAAGCCAACGGCCTTGACGCCTCGCGCGTCAAAAAACAGCTCAAGGAAATCGCCGCGGTAAATAAAAAACTGGAAGACGACGGCGACGACTTCCGCTTGCTCAGCGGCATTGAAGTGGATGTTCTAAAAACCGGCCTCGATCTTGAAGATGATTTGCTCGCGCAACTGGAAGTCGTCGTCGCCAGCATGCACGTCGCCGGCAGCGATGAAGCCGATAACACGAAACGGCTGATTACCGCCGCCGAAAATCCAAACGTCCATATGATCGGCCATCTCAGTGGTCGCCTCCTGCTCGGCCGCGAGCCGCAGAAGCTCAACCAACAAGCCGTCATCGACGCCTGCGCAGCCACCGGCACGTGGATCGAGCTTAACGCCAATCCCCACCGCCTCGACCTCGACTGGCGTCACTGGCAATACGCCAAAAGCAAAGGCGTCAAATGCGTCATCAACTGCGACGCCCACCGCAATGAGCACGCGGGATTTCTAAGAATGGGAACCGGAATCGCCCGCAAAGGCTGGCTCACCAAAGACGACGTGATGAACACGCTGCCCTTGGCGAAATTGCGGAACGAGTTAGGGAAGAAACGGAGCTAAATTGGAGGGACGAGCTTGCGAGTCCGCAACCGGAAACCACGGACTCGCAAGCTCGTCCCTCCAAATAACCCCCATAAATAAATTGACCATTTTTTCTGGTCAGTTTATATTGGGGACATGACGACTGTTCAAATTCCGGTAACGCAATTCAAGGCGCAATGCACCAAACTCCTGCGCGAAGTGGCCGCCAGCAATCAAGCCATCGAAGTGACCAAACACGGGGCCGTGCTGGCCGTGGTGGCACCGCCGAAAAAAAAGCAAGGCAAGCCAAAGAAAAATCCATTTATGGGATGCTTGAAAGGCACGGTCACTTACCTTCCCGGCTGGGATGAGCCCCTTGACCCCAAGATGTGGGAGGCTGTCGTTGACGTATCTTCTGGATACAAATGTCTGGATTTGGTCTGTCGATGCCACGGAAAAAATCCCAGCTAAAATACGGCGCATTATGAGCGACCCGGCCAAGGCCCCGTTTGGATTCTGCAGCATCAGCCCTTGGGAAGTTGCCAAAAAACATTCCCTCGGAAAGTTGGTTCTGGGGTTGCCCGTGAATGACTGGATGACCGTGGCCACCACCAGTCAAGGATTGGAATTGGTGCCGCTCACGCCCGAGATTGCTTTGGCCTCAGCAAATCTTCCGAATGGATTCAAGAGCGATCCTGCGGACGAAATCATCGTGGCCACGGCGCGGTTTCACAACCTCACACTCATCACGTCCGATAAGCGCATCCGCAAGTACCGCCAGGTGAAAACGCTTTGGTGCTAACGCCGGCGTCTTCCGCCGAAGCCGAAGTGTTGGCCTTTGCCGATGCGGGCGGTTTTCATTTTACGATCGCGGACGCTGACACCTTTGAATCGTTTTTCATCAAGGATGGTCGTGTACGTGTATTCGAAATCATCCAGCTTGGCGCGCTCGATGGGGCGGCCGATAAATCGCTCGACGGCGTCCACGTGTTGCACGTCTTCGGCAACCATTAGGGTGAAAGCATCGCCGGTGGCCTCCGCGCGGCCGGTGCGGCCGATGCGATGCACGTAGTCTTCAGGATGCTGCGGCACATCGTAGTTGATGACGTGGCTGACGTTGGTGACGTCAAGCCCGCGACTGGCGATGTCCGTGGCGACGAGCACTTCGTATTTGCCATCGCGGAATCCGCGCAATGATTTCTCGCGGTCGCTTTGTGTGCGATTGCTGTGAAGAATGGCGACGGCGTGGTTTTGGCGTTTGAGTTCCGCGCCAATGCGATCGGCGCCATATTTGGTTCGGCAAAAAATAATGACCGAATCGTAATCCACGCGCTTGAGTAATTCAAAGAGCAGCTCGTTCTTTTGCTTTTCGGCGACCGGATAGATTACGTGCTTAATCGTATCGGCGGGCGACCGGCGCATTCCGATTTCGATGGTCTCGGGATCTTTCATCGCCCATTGGATGAGCGTTTCGATGGCGGGCGGAATGGTGGCGCTGAAGAGCGCGGTGACGCGGTCCTTCGGGCATTTATCGAGGATGCGCCGCACGTCGGGCAGGAAGCCCATATCGAGCATGCGATCCGCTTCATCGAGCACGACGTGAGTAATATTGCCGAGCTTGGCGTTGCCTTGCTGCATCAGATCGAGCAAGCGGCCGGGCGTGGCGACAATGATGTCCACGCCGGCCTTAAGGGCATCAACTTGTTTGCCGTAGCCCACGCCGCCGTAAATTACCGCGACCGTATGGCCGCTGAACCGCGCGTAATCGCGCACGGCAGTTTCCACTTGCGAAGCCAGCTCGCGCGTGGGTTCGAGAATGAGCACGCGGGATTTGCCGGAGTTTTTGCTGAGCTTGGAAATGATGGGCAACACGAAGGCCGCCGTTTTGCCGGTGCCGGTTTGTGCGCTGCCAATGACGTCAGTGCCCTCCAGCAAGAGCGGGATGGCCCGCAACTGGATGGGTGAGGGGTCGGTCCAGCCCATAGCTTTGACGCCGTCGAGGACTGGTTTGGAAAGGCCGAGTTTGTTAAATGGCATAAAAGGGCGAGACTAAAGCAGAGGGGCGCAGATGGTGCAAACTATTTCGTCATTGAGCCCCGCGCCGGTTTTGCCTATGGTGGCCGCACGGAACGTAGCACAGCCTGGTAGTGCGCCTGCTTTGGGAGCAGGAAGTCGGAGGTTCGAATCCTCTCGTTCCGACCAATTTCTCTTCACTCTATGAAGATTCACGTCAAAAGGGACGGACAAGATTTCGGGCCATTTAGTTCTGAAGAAGCCCAATCCCACTTGGCGAATGGCACGATTCTACCCACTGATTTAGTTTGGCACGAGGAGTTGCCAAATTGGGTTTCAGCAGCGGAGTTGTTAGCAAACCTAAATGAACACTCCCTTCCCCCAACACTTGCCCCGACTACTCCAAGCGAATCTCCCAAAATATTGGGTCTGAAGAAAAATGTATTTTATGGTGTGTCGGGTTGCCTTGTCCTTCTGATTGGATTTCTTGGTTTGGTAGTATTGACCTTGTTAGTTGATGAGAGTTCAAGCATCCCCGAATATAAGGTCGTGTCCTCAAAGAATTTTGATTACGCCAAATACAAACGTAAGTTATTTAAGATAAGGGTTGATAAAACTCTTGAAGCATCCGATCTCCAACTGATTGCCGAAGAAGTCCTCGAAAAATCACGCAGTGAAGAGGAGGTCGATACGGCAACGTTTGATTTTTACCTGCCGGACACCGGAGTTGATGGGCCTTACACAGGAGGGAGAGTGATTTGGGGGCGGGACGGGAAATGGGAAACTGTAGATTCAAATCTTCCACATTCATTCACAGTTATAACCGGAGGCGCATACGATGAATCACTTCCATCTAAGCAAGCGAATCGATTCACTTCCCAACAACGGAGAACAATCTTCGAAAACATCATCAAGGCCGAAAGAAGAGCGCGCAAAGAGGCTGAGATTCAATTCCCAAACAATTTTGAAATGGAGCAAGAAGCATTTAGTTCAAAAAATGAAGAATACAAATCAAAAATTGTGGCTGACAACAACCTCACAAAAGACGAGTTAAACGCAATAATTAACGAAGGAATCCGAAATAACTGGTCGCCGCCGGTTGAGTGATGTGCTGTCGGCATCTTGCTGGCAAGCCCTCGGCGTTCGGCCACCAAAAATCTGCCGGCAAGATGCCGGCAGCACGACAGTCGTCTTGCCGTGCCCTTGCCTCTCCATTACACTGCGCCCGTGAATCGCGTTGGAATTGGATACGATGTGCATCAACTTAAGGCCGAGCGGCCGCTCGTTTTGGGCGGTGTTACCATTGCACACGACACCGGCCTCGACGGGCATTCGGATGCGGATGTGCTGATGCACGCCATTTGTGATGCGGTGCTTGGCGCGATTGGTGAGGGGGACATTGGTTCGTTTTTCCCGCCGAGCGAGGCGCAGTGGAAAGACGCGGCCAGTAAAATTTTTCTGGAGGAAGCCGCGCGCCAAGTTGAGAAGCGCGGCGGTCGCATCAATAATGTTGATGCAATGCTCATCGCCGAGGCGCCCAAGATTGGCCCGCACATTTCTGCAATGAAAGAAAACATCGCCGCCGCGTTGAGCATTGATGCGAGCGCGGTGGGCATCAAAGCCACCACCAACGAAACGATGGGCTTCGTGGGGCGCGGCGAGGGGATGGCGGCGCACGCGGTGGCGAGCGTGGAGTTGGCGGATTAACGTGGCGAGCAAAGGCGACATTGGCTGGAAACGCCGCGACGCCGATGGCGAGCGCGTGCAGGTTTCCGCAAAAAAAGTGGGCAACCGCTGGCTGTTTCGATTGCGCGACAAACGCTACGACACGTGGCAGGCGTACGACGAACCCGTGCTCGAAGATTGGCTGGAGCTGCTCGACAACGTAAGGCGCCGCATCGCCCGCAAAAAAGTTCCTTTCGACGAGGAAGCTCGCCTCACCGCCACCATCCGCGAGCGTTATCCGGAGGCCACGCTATGAAGCGCGCGCCGCTTATTGTGGTGTCCACCATGACTGAGCAAAAGGGTGCGGAATTTCGCGATCGATCCACAAGCTTGTCGTTTTGGTACACGCGCGCCATCGCGCGGGCGGGCGGGTTGCCTTTGCTCGCGCCAAATTTTCCTGAGCAAAAAAATCTCGCGCGCGACATGGTGGCCCGTGCCGATGGCGTGATGCTCACCGGCGGCGACGATTTGCAGCCCGATTTGTACGACCCCACCCTGCCCCGTCGCATCAGAGCCAAAGCCGGCGGCGTGGATCCCGAGCGCGATTTATTTGAGTTTCAACTCATCGAACAAGCGCTGCAACAGCGCAAACCGATGCTCGCCATTTGTCGCGGCCCGCAAGTGCTCAACGTCGCCCTCGGTGGCGGGCTCGTCACTGATATCCCGACCGAACTTCCGCGCGCAATGAATCACGCCCGCAAAGGTGAAGCCCACAAACGCGTACACTCCGTGCAACTGGCGAAGGGTTCGTTGATGCGAAAAATTTTCCGGCACGATACTCTGCGCATCAACAGCGCCCATCACCAAGCCGTCGGCGAACTCGCCCCGATGCTACGCGCCACCGCGCAAACCAAAGACGGCATCATCGAAGCGATTGAATTGAGTGAGGCCGAAGCTAAAGACGCACCGTTTTTGTTGGGTGTGCAATTCCACCCCGAACGCCTCATTGATTCGCATCCCGAATTTCTCCGCGTGTTCAAATCGTTCGTGAAAGCGTGTTGATTGTAGCCCGGGCCGGTGGCCCGGGCTACATTGACTACAGCAACCGCTGAATCTTTTTCCGCAAGCGACCGTTCGTCGCGATCATTTCGTAGGTGTATTTGCGGGGTAACGGCTTACGCCAAAATTCGCCGCCGGCGCATTCGAGGATGAGCCCGCCCGCGGCGACGTCCCACAAATACACGCCGAGCTGCCGATAAGCGTCCAGCCGACCGGCGGCCGTCCAAGTCATCGCCAGCGCGGCGCTGCCCATCAGCCGCACTTTGAGCACGCGTTGGTAAAGGCGTGCAAAGAGCGGTAGATTTTTTTTGATGGTGGTGCGGCTCTTGGAAAAACCGATGGAGACAATGGAGGTTTCCAGCGTGCTCGTTTCGCTAACGTGAATGGCGTGGCCGTTGAGCTTGGCTTTGCCGCCGGCGCGGGCGGTCCACATCTCATCGAGAAACGGATCGTACACCACGCCGATTATTGAATCGTAATCCGCCCAATGACCGGTGGAATCCTCGCGGCGTTGTTGCAACGCGATGGACACGCACGCGTGCGGAATGCCGCGACTGAAATTCACCGTACCGTCGATGGGATCCACCACCCAACGCCATTCGCCGGTGGTATCGCCCGCCTCGCCTTCCTCGCCGAGAAAGGGCACGTGCGGAAAGCCCTTGCGCAGGCCGCGCTCGATCATCGCTTGGCTGCGGTTATCCAGCTCCAGCTTGATGTCGTGCGCGGTTTGCAGATTGATGTGCTTTGGCGTGCGCAGTTGGCTTTTGAGAAACACACCGACTTTGTGCGCGACATCTTTGGCGCATCGGGCGGCGGCGGTAATATTCGGCGGTTTCATTTTTCGGGCAATGCGTCGAGCTGTATCCAGCCCTTCGAGCGGTAATACATCCAACCGGCAGATTCGTACATCCAAATTTGGATGACCTTCAGCCGGTCAATGCCCGGGAAAAAATTCCATTTCCCGCGATACGGCCAAGCACGAAAATCACAAGCCACCGGCGTGACGTCAACACCACTGGAAAGAAACACGGCCTCCGCGCGTTTCATATGGCTCGCGGAGGTGACGAGCAAAATTGTTTTCCAACCATTCTCCTTCGCCAGCGCCGCGAATTTTTGTGACTCTTCATATGTGTTGGCGCACACGCCAAGGTCATGCACGGGAATGTCCTCGGCGAGTTTCCACTTTTTCATCCACGGCCGAATGCGGTCCGCTTCCGGTTCCAACTTTCCATTTTTCCAGTAACCGCCTCCGCCCAAAACCAGCACCGGCGCTTTGCCCCGGCGCGTGAGCTCGATGCCCGTCAGCACGCGATCCACCGAGGCGCTGAAATTGATGCCTGTCATTTCAGCATCAGAACCCCCGCCGATGCCGCCGAGCACCAATACCGCATCAGCCTCCGGAAGCGTTTCCCAACTTGTGCGGCCGTACGGCGCTTCCAAGCGCGAAAGCAATCCTCCCGCCAGCGGTGAACTGCCGAGAATGAATAACGCCAAAGCCAATCCGCCTTGCATCGCCGCCAAGCGGTATTTGCGTTTGTAAATAAACCAACCGGCCGAGCCCAGCAGCGCCAGCCATAAAAGCGCCACCGGCTGCAGCAAGACTTTTGCGAGCGCGGCCATCTCAGGCGTCGGCGAGGTATTCGATGGCCTCGCGGGTTTGTTGCTCCTTTTGCTGCCACTCGGCGAGGCGATCTTTGGCCTCTTGCAAAACTTCTTCCGGCGCACGTTCGGTGAATTTTGGGTTGTTCAACTTGGCATCGGCTTTCTGAATTTCGCTGGCGATTTTTTCCAACTGTTTTTCCAAGCGCACCTTTTCGGCGTCCACATCGATCAATCCATCGAGCGGCAAATACAATTCGCCCAGCGCCGAGCGCGCGACGGGCGTGCCTTTGCGCGGCGCGTAATCGGCATCAACTTTCAAGCTCTCGGCGTTCAGCAAACTTTGGATGACTTCCACTTCGTACGCATCGAGCTTCGCGGCGGGTTTGATAATGTAATCAATTTTTTTTGCAAACGGAATGTTACCGATGCCGCGCAGGTTGCGGCCGGCGGTGACGAGTTCGTGCTTGGCGGCGACGAGGTCATCAATGGTTTCGTCCAGCGCGTAGTGCTCTTTGAAATCATCCTGAAATGATTTTGGCCAATGAGCGGTCATGATCGTTTGGCCGCCTTGATCGTCGGGCATCTCGGCGGAGAAACCGAGTCCGTGCCAAAGTTCTTCCGTGATGAACGGCATAAATGGATGGAACAATCGCAGCGTGTGGCCGGTCACAAAATCGAACACCGCCAGCACGTTGGCTTTGCGCGCGGCGTCTTCGCTGAAGAATGTGGCTTTGCAGGATTCCACATACCAATCGCAAAACTCGCTCCAGAAAAAACGATACAACGTCGCCGTGGCATCGGTGAAACGATACGCCGCGAACGCATCGGTGACCTCAGTAATGGCTTGGTCGAGCCGCCGCAAAATCCACCGGTCATCGCTGGTGAGCAGCGTGGGATCAATCTCGCCTTCGGTTTCGCCACCTTGCATTTGGCGGAAGCGGCAGGCGTTCCAAAGTTTGTTGCAAAAGTTGCGGCCGAGCTCGACATCCTTTTCGTCGAAGAGCACATCCGCCCCCAACGGCGCGCTGCGCATCGTGCCAAAACGCAGGGCATCCGCGCTGTATTGCTCGATGAGCTCCAGCGGATCGGGCGAGTTGCCGAGGCTCTTGGACATTTTGCGGCCTTTTTTGTCGCGCACAATGCCGGTAAAATAAACATTGCGAAACGGCAAATCGCCTTTGTATTCGTAGCCCGCCATGATCATTCGGGCGACCCAAAAGAAAATGATGTCCGGCCCCGTGACGAGGTCGGTGGTGGGATAAAATTTCTTGAGCGTCTCCGTGTCGCCCGGCCAACCCATCGTCGCAAACGGCCATAGCCACGAGCTGCACCACGTATCGAGCACATCGGGATCTTGTTCCCAGCCATCGCCTTCCGGCGCTTCGAGCCCGCAGTGAATTTCTTCGCCGCGATACCAAACCGGAATGCGATGGCCCCACCAAAGCTGGCGACTGATGCACCAATCCTGCAAACCATCCATCCAGTAATCGTACGTCTTCGACCAACGCTCGGGATAAAATTTCAGCGCGCCGTTGGCCACACATTCGCGTGACTGCTCTTGGCTCGGATATTTCAAAAACCACTGCTCCGAAAGCCGCGGCTCGATAGGCACGTCGGCGCGTTCGCTGAAGCCAACGTTGTTTTTGTAATCCTCGGCCTTGATCAGCGCGCCCATTTCTTCGAGCTTCGCGGTGGCGACTTTGCGCGCCTCGAAGCGATCAAGTCCGTCTAAGTCCGCGCCGGCCAGTTCGTTCATTTTGCCGTTGGCATTGATGACGTCGATGACCTCCAGCTTGTGACGTTGGCCGATTTCAAAATCTGCTTTGTCGTGCGCGGGCGTGACCTTGAGCACGCCCGTGCCAAATTCAATATCGATGTGCTCGTCGGCCACGATGGGCAAGTGCGCTTGGTTCTCAACCGGCAACGGCCGCACGGCGTGTTTGCCAATGAGGTTTGCGTAGCGCGGGTCGTTCGGATTCACCGCGATGCCGCTGTCGCCGGGGATGGTTTCCGGCCGCGTGGTGGCAATCTCCAGCCACGTGTCCGGCTCCTCAACCACTTGCACTTTGAAATAAAAGAGCTGGCTGTTTTGCTCTTTCATGATGACCTCTTCGTCCGAAAGCGCCGTCAACGATTTCGGACACCAGTTCACCATTCGTTTACCGCGATAAATTAATCCCTTTTTGTAAAGATCCACGAACACGCGTTGCACACACTTCGTGTAGTTTTCATCCATCGTGAAGCGCAGGCGCGACCAATCGCAACTCGCGCCGAGCTTTTTCAACTGATCGATGATGATGCCGCCGTGCTTCTCTTTCCATTCCCAAATATGCTCGAGCAGTTTCTCGCGCCCGAGATCATCGCGATGCTTCATCACGCCTTCCTTGCGCAGCGCGCGCTCCACCACGTTCTGCGTCGCGATGCCCGCGTGATCCGTGCCCGGCAACCACAGCACCTCCTTGCCATCCATCCGCGCCTTGCGCGCGAGAATGTCTTGGATGGTATTATTAAGCACATGCCCCATGTGCAACACGCCCGTGACATTCGGTGGCGGAATGACAATCGAATACGCCGGCCGCGCTTCACTCACGCGCTCGGGATCCGCCGTGAAACACTCGTGCTCCTCCCAGAACGAATACCATTTAGTTTCAACCGCTTGCGGTTCGTATGCTTTTGGAATTTCTGCCATCAGTTAATTATTTCAAAGTCACCAAACTGTTCAAAGTGGCGGTCAAACGTGACCACCCGTTTCAACCCCAACCGCTCCATCACCACAAACGAAACCGCATCGCAAAACGAAAACGACTTGTCCCGATGCACCCGCAAAATGTCCAGCGCCTTTTGCTGATCGGCAATGGACGGATTTTCATACTGCATAATTGGGCTCTCAAAAAAATCTTCAATGATCATCTGGCGCAGCAGTGGATATCTTGAAAAATGAGCGTGCACTTCGGCAAAAACGAAGGAGGTGCAAACCATTCCAAATCTCTGTTCGTGAAGTTCATTTGCAATCACCTCCGAATAAGGGTGCCGCTCATCACGCGTTTCCCTCAGCGCAATCCAGAAGGACGCATCAATAAAAACCTGACGATCACTCATTCAGATTGCTTTGATTCAAATGGAAGGCAATGAATAATTGTTCCGATGTCGCCCTCCCCCTCTTCCACCGGCGGCGCTTCCACCCATTCGCCATCCACCTTCACCCATTTTTTTGGAGCGCCGTAAATATAGTGGTCGTGATTAATAGCAGCATCCTCGTGCCCCTCATAAGTGGGGTCAAAAGGCGTCGGCCGCAACAGCGGATTATTCGCCCACGCCTCCTCGGGGATTTCCATTTTCTCGTCGATGAAGGATCGAATCACCGCGGCCATTGGTTCTTCGCGGCGCTTGGCTTCTGCTTGGCAGAAGTTGTATTCGGACTGGCGAAGGTAAATTTGCGTGCGCACCATCGGCTCCTTCGCCGCTGGCTCATCCGCCGACAAAGCGGTTTCCTTGAGAATCATCGGCGCTCCCCCAGTGTTTCCGCTTTTTCTGCCTGTTTTACCGCGTTTCATCCGCTAAACATACATCGCGATGTATAGATGTCAAATCACTTTTTTAACAAACGAAATTCGATGCTATCGAGCAATGCCTGCAAACTGGCTTCGATGATATTTTCGTTTACGCCCACGGTGTACCAACGGTCTTTGCCGTCGGTGGATTCAATCAGCACGCGGGTTTTTGCAGCGGTGCCGGTGGTGCTGTTGAGTATCCGCACTTTATAATCCGTCAACCGCACTTGCTTGAGCGCCGGATAAAATCCTCGCAACGCATTGCGCAGCGCTTGGTCGAGCGCGTTCACGGGGCCATCGCCATCGGCCACGGTGTGGGCAGACTTGTCGCCAACACGCACTTTCACCGTCGCTTCACAAACGTGATCGGCCGCATCGCCGCGCATTGAAACGTGATACGCTTCCAAATCAAACGCCGGCTCCACGCGACCGAGCGCCTTGCGGATGAGTAGCGCGAGTGAGCCTTCGGCGCCTTCGTAATCGTAGCCGAGATGTTCCTGCTCTTTCACGCGCGCAAGAATGTCTTTAAGCTCCGGCGCATCATTGGCAATGCGGATGCCCATCTCCTGCGCCTTCATCACGATGTTGCTGCGCCCGGCGAGATCGCTCACGAGAATGCGCCGCGCGTTGCCAACCACTTCCGGATTGGTGTGCTCAAAACTGGACGCCACTTTTTGCACGGCGTTCACGTGCATCCCGCCTTTGTGCGCGAAGGCGGTTCCGCCCACCCACGGTTGATGGCGATCCGGAACAAGGTTGGCCACTTCATCAATGAAGCGCGAAACCTCGCGCAGTTTTTTCAAACGCGCTTTCGGCATCGAACGCCGCCCCATCTTCAATGCGATATTTGGAATCGCGCTGGTGAGATTGCAATTACCCGTGCGCTCGCCGTAGCCATTGATGGTGCCTTGCACCTGTGTGGCACCCTGCTCCACCGCCACCAACGCGTTCGCCACGCCGAGGCCAATGTCGTTGTGCGTGTGGATGCCAATGGGGCACGAAAGTTCTTTGCGCGCCGTCGCGGTGATGGCCGCCACTTCGCTGGGCAGCGTGCCGCCGTTGGTATCGCACAACACCACAAAATCTGCGCCCGCCGCTTCGGCTGCTTTCCAGGTGGCCATCGCGTATTCGGGGTCGTCCTTAAATCCATCGAGCGCGTGCTCAGCGTCGTAGATGACTTTGCGTTTGTTTTTTTTCAGAAACGCAATCGTGTCGGCGATCATCGCGATGTTTTCGTCCGGCGTAGTTCGCAGCACTTCCTTCACGTGCAACAGCCACGTCTTGCCAAAAATAGTGACCACCGGCGTCTTGGCATCGATCAGCAATTTCACTTGCGGATCATCCTTCGCCGAAACTTTCTTCCGCCGCGTGGAGCCAAAGGCCGCGATCTGCGCGTGTTTCCATTTGCGCTTGGCCGCTTGTTTGAAAAATTCGATGTCCTTCGGATTGCTCCCCGGCCAACCACCCTCCACGTAATGCACGCCGAACGCATCGAGCCGCTCGGCCACGCGAAGCTTGTCCGCCACCGAAAAACTCACACCTTCGCCCTGCGTACCATCGCGCAGCGTCGTGTCATAGATTTCAACCCGTTCCTTGCTCATCACCCCCGCCAAGCGGGAGGCGAGTTCTACGCCAAAGGCACTTGCCTTGCAAACCTCAAACGGCTCGTTTCCAGCAGCTTACGCCGGAAAGGACACCGCCCGCGTCGGCGGAAATTCCAAGCGCCCCTGCACCGCCCGCGGCGTGGGCGGCGCGTCATCCGCATCGATCATCTTGCGGATTTGATCAAACCACCAACTCGCCCGCGCCACCCGCCGCCGCTTACGCGGCACCGCCGCACGAATCACATTGCGATCAAAACCCAACTCCATTTGCTCAACTTGCTCATTCAGTTCTTTGTACATTTTAGTTCTCCTTGGTTCGTGTTCAAACTCTGCGGACAGTATCTCACGCACATAGGACATTTACTGTCCTATCTAAAAATAATTTCGCCACCCGTGCCCTCCCCCGTTAGGTTGCCGCGCGTATGGCGTTGCATTTGCATAATACTCTTTCCCGAAAGGTGGAGCCTTTTGTGCCGTTGGAATCCGATGGCGCGGTGGGGATGTATTGCTGTGGGCCGACGGTTCACGACTTTGCGCACATTGGAAATTTCCGGACGTTTGTGTTTGCGGATTTGGTGCGGCGGTATTTGGAGTTTCGCGGATACGCGGTCAACCACGTGATGAACATCACGGATGTGGAGGATAAAATCATCCGGCGCGTGCGCGAGCAAAACACCACGCTGGCGGAGTACACGGCGAAATATGAGGACGCATTTTTTGCTGACCTCAAGGTGCTTAACTGCACCGAGGCCCATCACATCCCAAAGGCGACGGATCACATTCCGGAGATGATCGATATCATTAGCAAGTTGATGGAGCGTGGCATTGCGTATCAAGCGGCGGATCAATCGATTTATTTTTCCATTGAAAACTATCAGGGTTGCGGCTGCCAATACGGGCGGCTGGTGAAACTCAATTTCGAGGAGATGCGGCAAGGCGAACGCGTGAGCGATGACGAATACGAAAAGGAATCGCTCGCCGACTTCGCCCTATGGAAAGCGCGCGTTCCGGATGATGGCGAAGTGTTTTGGCCCAGCCCGTGGGGCGAAGGGCGGCCGGGATGGCACATCGAGTGCAGCGCGATGAGCATGAAACTGCTCGGCACGAGTTTCGATTTGCATCTCGGCGGCGAGGACCTTGCCTTCCCGCATCACGAAGATGAGATCGCCCAAAGCGAAGGCGCGGGCGTTCAGGAAGAAGGCAAGCCGTTCGTGAAACATTGGCTGCACGGCGCGCATCTTTTGGTGGAGGGCAAAAAGATGAGCAAAAGCCTCGGCAACTTTTTCACGCTGCGCGACTTGCTGGACAAAGGCTACGATGGCCGCGAAGTGCGCCAATTGATGATCAGTGCGCACTACCGCGAGACGTTCAATTTCACCATGTCCGGCCTCGACGGCGCGCGTACGGCGATGAATCGCATCGACGAATGCGTCGGCAAACTCCGCGAGCTTGCCGATGGTGCCACAGCGGATGCTGCACCGGAGGTCATCGAAAAATTTACTGCCGCCCTCGACGACGACCTCAATGTTTCCAGCGCGTGGGGCGTGGTGTTCGATTGGGTGCGCGATTGTAATCGTCGCCTCGCCGAAAACCAAATGGACTCCACCACCGCCGCTGCCGAATTGGCCGCGTGGGAACGCATCGACACTGTCCTCGGCGTGGGCAAAGCGGAAGAGGAAGCGCCAGCGGAACTCACCGCGCTGCTCGAAGAACGCGCCGCAGCGCGCGCGGCAAAAGACTTTGCCCGCGCGGATGCGATCCGAGATGAGTTGGCGGAACAAGGCTGGGCGATTGAGGATACGGCGAAGGGGGCGAAACTGAAGCGGGCAAAATGACCAAGCCTCCAATGACCAAATCCCAAGGAAAAACCAAAACCCAAATCCCAATTGACGGAGGGAAAATTTGGGCATTGATTCATTGGGCATTCCTTGCTCATTGCTCATTGCTCATTGGGAATTAAAAAATGTCTCTTTTCATCACATTCGAAGGCACCGAAGGCTGCGGCAAATCGACGCACATTCACAAGCTCACCGAGCGGTTGCAGGCCGATGGGCACTCGGTGCGTGTGGTGCGCGAACCGGGCGGCACGGAGAGCGGCGAGCAAATTCGCAAGCTACTCAAGCACGGCCCGAAAAACCTCACCGCCGAAGCCGAACTTTTGCTGATGAACGCCAGCCGCGCGCAGCTGGTGCGGGAAGTAATTCGCCCCGCGTTGGCGGCGGGCGAGGTGGTTTTGTGCGATCGCTTTTATGATTCCACCACAGTTTATCAGGGCGCGGGGCGCGGTCTGGATGCGGCGCGGGTGCAGGCGATTATCGATTTTGCGGTGGGCGAAACACGGCCGGATTTGACTATTTTGCTGCAGATTCCACTCGGAATCAGCGAAAAACGCCGCGCCAATCGGCGCGGCACGGATCGGTTTGAGTCCGCAAATCGTGAGTTTTTCCAGCGAATCGAGGACGGTTATGCCGCACTGGCGAAGTCCGAGCCGGAGCGCATCCGCGCCATCAACGCCGATCGGCCGCTCAATGCGGTGCAAGCGAACATTTGGACGGCTGTTTCCGGCGCGCTGAAAAGTTGAGAATGCCGTTGACATTCTCGCTGGTTCCGCTAATTTCCCGCTCCCTTTTCGTATGTCAAATCAGGTAAACATTAAAATTAAGAAGGTCAAAGACCTCAAACCCGAGGAACGCCTCGCTTGGCGGCGCGATTATCTTTCACGCAAAACCGGCCGCAAGACCGAGCACAATTTGCGCGTGAAAGAGAACATCTCCAACCTCCGCCGCACGCTGCGTCAAGTGACCGCCAATGGCGACCAAGCCAAGGCAACCGAGACGCTGCAGAAATTGCAGAGCGCGCTGGACAAAGCCGCGAAGGTGGGCGTGATGCACAAGCGCACTGCTGCACGCCGCAAGAGTCGCCTCAGCAAAAGCGTGGCCGCGTTGAAGGCCGCGTAATCGAAAAGCGATCGGAAAACCAAAAAATTTCAAACGCCCGCCGAAAGGTTGGGCGTTTTTTTGTGCCTATTTGGAATGCGACAGCATCCATTTGATGATGCGTTCGCGCGCGTCTTTTGAAGGCGGCGTGACGTGACCGCCGTTGTTGACCTGCCACAACTCGCTCGTCACCGTGCCGGTTTTATTTGTGAAGCGGGTCACCGAAGTTTCTGCACCGCGCACCCTCCGCGCCAAATCAATTTTGAGTTTTGATGCATCCACTTCCTGATCACACTGATTGAAGAGGCGCCAGTTTTTGAAATTTTCCTGCGCCGACGGATATGGCCTGCCGATGATGGAACCGCCTTTCCATTTAATGACATTATCTTTTGTGCCGTGCACGTGCAGCACGCTCACGGGATTTTTCGGCTTGCCCGGCCAACGCTTGAAGCCCACGCCCGCAAAAGGAACAATCGCCGTGACCAAATCCGCGTGATCGTACGCCATCCGATAACTCATAAAGCCGCCATTGGAGAGGCCGGTGACATACACGCGTTTTTTGTCGATGCTGAATTTTTCCTGCGCGTGAAGAATCAGCCCGCGCAAATAGGCGGAGTCATCATTTTTATTGGCCCAATCACAACAGGCATTGGAGGCATTCCAACTGCGGTCGATGCCGCTTGGGAAACAATAAATAAACCCGTGCTTCTCCGCCAAATCCGCCAGCGGGAAAAACGCCGCCTGTCCCGCGCCGCTTGAAGTGTATCCGTGCAGCGACAGGATGAAGGGATATTTTTTCTTGGGATCGTAATTCTTGGGCGTCAGGATTTTATAATTGCGGGTATTCTTCCACTCCGGTTTGGTGGTGGGCTTTCTTGTGTCCGCCGCAAAGGAGATAAATCCGAAGGCGAAAATCAACAGGGCGATGAGAGTGTTTTTCATAAGATTGTTTGTTGGGATACGCTTTTTGTTTCGGGAGGTTACAGGAACAAAGTCAGTTAATTCATATGCAGCACGGCTTTGATGACGCCGGTTTCGGGCTTGAGCCAGTTGGGGAATTCGCCAATGAAGTCGTCGTAACTAGCCTGATGCGTGAGCCACGGATTCGTGTCGATCACGCCCTCTTCGATGAGCTGGATGATGCGTTGAAAATCCGTCGGCAACGCATTGCGCGATGCTTTGATGGTGATTTCCGGGCGATGAATGGCCACGTGTTTGAAGTTCAACTCCTGCGTGGTGATGCCCACGTACAACACCTGCCCCGTGAACGCGCAAAACTGAAACGCATTGGACATCGAAATGTGACTGCCGGTGGCGTCGATGACCGTGATCGGTAGTTCGCCATCATTCGCTTCGCGCAATCGATCGACTTCGGTACCATCATTTTTGAAAGCCACCGTGTGATCCACCCCGAGCGTTTCCTTGCAAAACTCCAACCGCGCCTCGTTCATATCCATCACCGTGATTTCAGTTTGGGCCACTTTCAAAAACTCAATCACCGCCATCCCAATCGGCCCCGCGCCAATCACCAAAACCTTGTCGCCCGCACTCGATGCAGAGCGGTTCACACAGTTGCAACCAATCGCCAAAGTCTCCACCAAGGCCAGTTGATCCATCGTCATTTTTTTTGATGGATGCAACTTCCGCGCCGGCAACACAAACCGCTCGCACATCCCGCCATTTTTATGCACGCCGATGACCTCCAGCGATTCACAACAATTCGTCGCCCCCTTGCGACAGGCAAAACATTCGCCGCAGTTCATATAAGGCTCAATCGAGCAGCGATCGCCCGCCTGCACATTAGCCACGCCCTCGCCCACCGCCAACACCGTCACCCCCAGCTCGTGCCCCGGAATCACCGGATAAGTATAAAACGGCATCTTCCCGAGATACCCCGCCACATCCGTCCCACAAATCCCAACGCGGGAAACCTCCACCAACGCCTCGCCCGCACGCGGTTGGTTTGGCTCATCGATGTTTGCAGCGGAAAAATGCTCCGGCTTTTCAAGAATGATTGCTTTCATGAATCTCTAATTATTTTCCGGCAAGCCCTCAATGTGCCCGATGTCTTTGACCGGTTCAATAATGGCCAGCACTTCGGCGAGCAGTTGCTCATCCATCGGAGCCGCCGCCCATTTTGCCCAGTTGCGGACGTTGTCGGGATTAGCACTACCGGCGATAGTGGTAGTGATTTCTTCGTTAGCCACGCAGAATTGGACGGCGAGTTGCGCGATGTCCACGCCTTTGCTGGCGCAATGACCGGCGGCGCGTTTGCAGGCGGCGCGCACTTCGGCTGGCTCCTGATGCCAATCGGGCAACGCTGCGTTGGTGAGCAATCGCGCGCAGAACGGACCGGCATTCATGATGCCGACATTCTTTTGCTTGAGGTAATTAAAGTGCTCTGCGAATCGGGTGTTTTGCAAATGATAATTGTTGTAAGAAAGCACCACGTCCACATCGATTTGGTCGAGGATGAACGGGAAAATTTTCATTGGATATCCCGAGAACCCAATGTAGCGCACCTTGCCGGCATCACGGATTTTTTGAATCGCGGGAATGGTTTCATCAACGATCTGTTGCATCTCCACAAACTCGATGTCGTGGCAAAGAATGATGTCAAGATGATCAACTCCCATACGGTGAAGACTAACGTCAATACTCTCCGCCACGCGCTTGGCGGAGAAATCGAAATGCGCCAAATCATACCGGCCCAGCTTTGTGCCGAGGATAAACTCTTCACGCGGCAAATCACGCAACACCTGCCCAAGCAACACCTCACTCATCCCGCGCCCATAAAACGGCGAAGTGTCGATGAAGTTCATCCCCAAATCCAGCGCCACACGCACGGACTGCAACGCCTCTTCAATCGTCACCCGCCGAAACGCTTGCCCCAAAGAAGACGCGCCGAATGAGATGATCGGCAGTTCAAGATCCGTGGTGCCTAGTTTGCGTGTTTTCATTGATGGGAATGAACACAGATATTCACGATGGACAGGATTTTATTTTTCATCCTGTGCATCCTGCTTATCTATGTTCCAACTATTGTACATTCTCTTGTATTCGAGTTTTGAGCTGCCAAAATTGACAAGTAGACCCACGTCTTTTTCAGTTGCCTTTAAATAATTTATAATCTGCGCTTGGTGTTCCGGTAACAGCGCCTTCACTGCTTTCAATTCTACAATCACTTTGTCTTCAACCAACACATCGGCGAAAAACTCACCCACTACTTGGCCCCGAAATTCAACCATCAATGCTCGTTGCTTTTCTGCGTGCAGCCCTTTTTCTCTTAGTGCGATGAGCAACGCATTTTCATAAACCGACTCCACGAATCCCGCGCCCAGTTCATTGATGACTTCAAAGCACGCGCCCAATATCTCCCGCGTTAACTCCTCATGCTTGTATTTCATGCAGGGGATTTAACACAGATGTTCACGATATTCAGGATAAAAAACCATCCTGTGCATCTTAATTATCTGTGTTAAAAACTGCCTTAAACGTATCCATCGTTGTCTTCGCAGCGGCATCGGAATCCGGCCACGGGAAGGCCTCGGCGGAGGCGTATTTTTTATAACCGATTTCTTTCAGGGCGGCGGCGATTGGGGCGTAATCCATATGACCGCAACCGGCGGGGCGGCGATTGCTATCCACGAAATGCAAGTGGCCAATGTGTTTGCCGTACGTGCGCAGCGCTTCGGCGATATTGGTTTCCTCGATGTTCATGTGGAAGAGATCCGCAAGGATGACGATGTTGTCGGTGTCGAGTGTGCCCAGGAATTTTACAGCGTCTTCGGCGCGGTTGAGCAGATTGCTTTCGTAGCGATTGAGAGGTTCGTAAATCAATGGCACGCCTGCGGCTTTGGCGTGTTCGCCGAGTTCGTTCAATGCCTCACGCAAAAAATCGTGCGCTTGCTCTTTGCTCACTTCGCCTTCGAAGCGACCTTGCATGGAACCGATGATGGCAGGCGCGCCGAGTTGTGCGCCGGCGTCGATGATGCCGCGGATGAAATTTTTCGCGTTGTCGCGCGAGGCGGCGTCCGGCTGGCAAAGGTGCCATTTGTGGATGACCCATCCGCCGCCCGTGCCCACGGCGGCGACTTTGAGGTTATGCTGCGCGGTGAGCGCGCGAAGTTCGTCAACGGGAATCGCTTCGGCGTTGGGCGCGAACACCTCGACGGCATCGTAGCCCAACTCTGCGGCTTTGGCGCAACCGGCGGCGAGATCGTGCCAGAAAATGAACGGACCGCCTTCGGCTTCTTTGACAAGTGAAATGGTGACTGCGGATTTTATCATGCGACGAACAACCGCTTAAAGTGGCGGTCATAAAGATTTTCGGTGACGTTTTTGCCGACGACTTCGGCGTTGGCTTTTAATAAATCGGTGTAGCGCGCGCCTTCGTTGGCGGCGAGCTTGAAGGCGATGTGCAGCAGTTGGCGAAAGTGTTGATTGAATTCCGGATGCTCCTGCACGTGCCGCAGCGCGTTGGCGTATTGATCGCCGGTCCAGTTGTTGACCTCATCTGCAGCGGGCAGTTTGGCGGAATCGATGTCGATCACTGAGGCGTACGGCGCGCAGAGTGCGTCCACATTCTCCAGTGCTTTGGCGTAAATTTCCTTGGACAACGCAAGGCCCTCGCCGCCGGCTTCGGCGAGGCCGATGAGTTCTTCGAGCCAAGTGGTGCCCGCAGTTTTTACGTGAACGCCTGCGCCGGTGCGGCGGAGGGCGTTGCCGATGATTGGATAAATCGAAAACTTATCGCTGCCGCTGTGCACGCTGAGCTTGAGATTTTCGGGCAAGCCATAATTTGCAATCGCGTGTGCGATGACGGCGAGGTCGTCGTTGAATTCTTTCTCAAACTGCGCGAGGTCACCGACGTAATCAACGCCCTTATTAAAACGGCCCGTGAATTTTGGCGCGATGGTTTGCAACTGCACGCCTTCATCCGCGAGCGCGGCGAGGATGATGAGTAGCTCCGGCGGCGTCTGTGGCGCGTCGGTTTCGTCCATCGAAACCTCGGCGATGAATTCGCCTTTCTTCGATTCAATGTGGCGATAAATTTTCGCCGCCTCCGCAACCGCACAGAGATATTTTGCGGCGACTTCTTCCACGTATTCGCGTGTAATTTCGATTGGCTCGTCGATGCCCGCGATGCTCACGCTGCCAATCAACTCGGGATGTTTCTCAATGAACCCCGCCACCGCATCGCCTTCGGGCGCTTGGCCGATGGAATCCGCCACATCGATGGTGAAAAAATCCGAGCAGTCGAGATACTTGTCGACCGTGTCCAAATTGATGTGATCGGCATCCACGTGCCAGCCGCGCTCCCAGCCCAACGCGGCCACGGCGACCTGGGCGGAATCGAAAACGCTTTTCGGTTCGGAACCGATGAAGTTGTGTTCGCGGTTGGATTTATTCCAAACCGGAATCACGTCGATGCCATTTTCCGCGAGTTTCACGCAGGCTTGTAATTGCGCTTTGGCCTGATGCGCAAAGCGATCGCCCACACCGATGGTGTATTTTTCAAGAGTCAACATACCGAAGGGCGGAATTTAGCGGAACACGAAACAGAAGCAAGCCTTACTTTGTAAAATGTTAACAATTTTTATTGACGCGGTTTTGTGGGGCGGCAACACTTTGTCGGTGTTGATTTCTAAAAAGCCAGATCGACCCTTGCGGCCGCCGGTTTCTAAAAAAATCGTTCGCTCGTTGAGGGAGCAAATTACCGATGCGCTGCGGTCGGAGGTGCTGGCGGGTGAGTGGACGAATGAGGCGCCGATGCGCGAGCACGCGTTGGCCGAGCGGTTTGGCGTGAGTCGCGGGCCGATTCGCGATGCGCTGCTGCAGCTTTCGCAAGAAGGTGTGTTGGTGTATTCGCCGAACAAAGGCGTGCGCGTGAACACGCCGCCGGCTGAGGCGGAGCGGCTTTTGCTGCAATCGATGCGGCGCGAGATGGAGACGTTTTGCATCGGCCGATGCATGAAGCATTTGACTGAGGCGGACGATGAACAGCTCGAAGGCATTCTGGCCGAACTCACCCGCGCGTGCGAACGCGCTGATCTCAGTGCCATTGCCGATGCCGATTTGGCGCTGCACCGTTACCTCGTGCGGCGCGCCTCGCGTGAATTGGAAGGGGTGTGGCAAAGCATCGCCTCGCGTTTGCTGATGGATTACTCGCGGATTGATCGGCTCGATCAAATCGTGGCCGAGCACGAAGCGATTGTGCGCGCGGTAAAGAAACGCAATCTCAAGGCCGCGCAAAAGGCCATCAACGCCAACATCATTTGACATGCGTTTGCTCACCATCATCTTTCTGGGTTTGACCACGCTGGCCGTAGCGGCCGATCGCGAGGGCGAACGGTTGTTTGCGTTGAAGGTGCGCGGCATCATCAACTCCAAATGCCTCGCGTGCCATGGCGAGGAAGGAAAAAAGCTGAAGGGCGATTTGGATCTTTCGACACGCGCTGCAATGCTGAAGGGCGGCGAGAGCGGGGAGCCCTCGGTGGTGCCGGGCAAGCCGATGGCGAGTCCGCTGTATCTGGCGACCACGCGCGCGCATGAAGATGACTGGTCGGCGATGCCGCCTAAGGAAAATGACAAGCTGACCAAGGGGCAGTTGGCGGTGCTCAAGCGCTGGATTGAACTGGGGGCGCCATGGCCGAATGCCAAGACTCAGTCACGCTACATCGCCGAGGAACGCGCCAAGCCGGTGACGGACGAAGGCGTGCTGATCAAAACCAGCGGCGGCTTGTCGGCGGACTGGACGTTTCGCCGCTACCAGCCGGAGGATGTGTGGGCGTTTCAGCCCTTGAAAAAACCGGCGGTGCCGAAGGGCGCGGCGAATCCGATTGATGCGTTCATCGGTCGCAAGCTGATAGCAGCCGGTTTTGCTGCAGCGCCGGCGGCGGATTTTCGTGCGTTGGTGAAGCGCGCGTATTATGACCTCACCGGCCTGCCGCCGACGCCGTTTGAAATTTTCCAATTCCGCCAAGCGTGGGACAAGGATCCGGCCAAGGCGTGGGCGGCACTCATCGACCGGCTGCTGGCCAGTCCGCACTACGGCGAACGCTGGGGGCAGCATTGGCTGGACGTCGCGCGCTACGCCGACACGGGCGGCTACTCCAACGATTACGAGCGCTCCAATATGTGGCGCTACCGCGACTACGTTATCCGAGCTTTCAACGATGACAAGCCGTACAATGAATTTGTAATCGAACAAATCGCGGGCGACGAGCTGTGGGAGCAACAGCCGAAGGGCAAACGTGATTCGGCGCTGCTGATAGCCACCGGCTTCCTGCGAATGGGGCCGTGGGATCCGGCGATGGTGAAAGCGCCCGAAGCGCGGCAGATTTTTCTAGATGATGTCGTGAACTCCGTCGGCCAGAGTTTACTCAGCACCACGATGCGGTGTTTCAAATGTCACGATCACAAATTTGATCCCTTGCCCACGCGTGATTATTACCGAATGTACGCGGCCTTTGCCGGCACGCAAATGGCCGAACGGCCCGCGCCGTTTTTGAAGAAGGAAAATCTCAGCCGATTTGCAGAGCAAAAAAAACACGTACAAGGCCTCTTGGATTTTGCGAGAACGAAAACGAAGGAACTGACCGACAAGCGTGAAGCGGCTGCTAAAGAATGGTTCAAGAAAGCCGGTTTGAATTATGTCTCACTTGAAAAACGAAAGAGTTTGGCGGATGAAAAAAAACCGCCACGCCATGTGGGGCTCAATCAAATGGAGCAAGGTCGACTGAAAGTGCGCGAGCAGGATTCCCGGATTTGGGAACGCCGGATGGAGCGTTTTCAGCCGTGGGTGCAAGGCGTTTACAACGGCCCGGATCCAAGATTTTTGAACGCCAAAAAATTACGCCAATCGCCCAAGATTAATCGTAATTGGCGACCGGACAGTCACATCTATATGGGTGGCTCGTTGCAGGCACCGGGCCAGAAAGTGCGACCAGGCGTGTTGAGCGTCACGGGCATTCCGGTGTCCACCACGGGTGACAATCCATTTGTGATTTCCGATAACCTGCAGGGCCGCCGGTTGGCTCTGGCCAAATGGATAGCCCATCCGAAAAACCCGCTCACGGCACGTTCCATCGTAAACCGTGTGTGGCAACATCATTTCGGAAAACCCCTCGCCGGCAATCCGAATAACTTTGGAGCCAAGGGTGCCAAGCCGACGCACCCGGAATTGCTCGACTGGTTGGCGGCGGATTTCGTGGAACACGGCTGGAAGTTCAAGCGGCTGCATCGAATGATCATGCTTTCGCAAATCTATCGGCAATCCGGCCGACATCCGCAATTGAAGAAACTGCAAACCGAGGATCCGGACAATGACCTGTTTGCCTTCCATCCACCGCGACGGCTCACCGCTGAGGAATTACGCGACAGCCTTTTAAAAGTCACCGGTGAATTGAACCCAGCCACTGGCGGACTGCCGGTGATGCCGGAGATCAATATGGAGGTTGCGCTCCAGCCACGCATGATCCAGTTCTCTATCGCACCGGCGTATCAGCCTTCACGAACACCAGCCGAACGAAATCGTCGTACAATTTATGCCTACCGCGTTCGAGGCCAAGCCGATCCCTTCCTTGAGTTATTTAATCTGCCCAATCCCAACGGCTCCTGCGAAGAACGCGATGCGGCGGCTGTCACGCCGCAGGCATTCACACTCTTAAACAGCGACGTAATGAGCGACCGCTCCATTGCCTTGGCCCTGCGCGTGGAGAAAGAGAAGGACACGTTGCCGCTTCAGGTGAAACACGCTGTGCAACTGGCTTATGGGCGAGCGCCGGACAAGGTGGAGCAGGAACGCCTCAAGCAATATGTTCTTAAGATGCGCGCCTACCACGCGAAACACCAGCCCGAACGCGTGAAGTATCCCACCCGAATTACGCGTTCGCTTATTGAGGAATTTACCGGACAACCATTCGAGTATGAGGAAATTTTGCCCGTCTTTGAAAAATATGTTCCGGATAAAAAACCCGCTAATGTGAGCGCGAACACCCGCGCACTGGCCGACTTGTGTCTGTTGCTTTTCAACTCCAACGAATTCATTTACGTCTACTGATATGAACACTCCACTCTCACTGAACATCCCTTCCCTGCGGCGCCGTGATTTCCTTTATGGGCTTAGTTCATCATTGGGGGCAGTGGCGATGACCGACCTGTTGGCCAAAGAAACCGCCGGGCCATTGTCTCCCAAGAAACCGATGCACGCGCCCAAGGCAAAAGCGGTGATCATGCTCTTTATGGAAGGTGGGCCGAGCCATGTAGATACGTTTGATCCGAAGCCCGTGCTCAATGCGAAGCACAAGACGGAATCAAAACGCACGGCTGGTTTGGCAAATGGGTTTCGTTTTTATGTCGGCAGCCCATTCAAGTCGCGCAAGGTCGGCCAATCGGGGTTGGACATGAGCGATCAGTGGGTGCATTTGCCGAAGGTGGCCGATGAGCTTTGCAACTACCGTGGATGCCAGGCTGAGTCGCTAAACCATCCTGAGGCACTTTTCCATATGAATACCGGCAGTCGGTTGGGAGGCGATCCGGCCTTGGGTTCGTGGATCAATTACGGACTCGGCACAGAGAACCAAAATCTCCCCGGCTACGTGGTGATGACCGAGCTGGCCATGCCACAGGGCGGATCACGCAATTGGAGCAACGGCTTTTTGCCGGCGCATTATCAAGGCACCCGGCTGCGTCCAAGCGGTTCCCCAATTCTTGATCTGCACGCGCCTAAACACAAAACCCGCGATCACCAACGCAAGGCACTTGATGAACTGGCTTTTCTCAATCAACGCCACGCCAAAAAGCATCCAGAACACGCCGACCTTGCCGCGCGAATGGAAAGCTACGAACTGGCTTACCGCATGCAGATGGAAGTGCCCGGCGTCATCGATCTCAAGAACGAGCCCAAGCACATCCGCGAAGCTTACGGCATGAATCAAAAAGAAACAGCCGCATTCGGCCGCCAATGTTTGATGGCCCGTCGTCTCGTCGAGAAAGGCGTACGCTTCGTGCAAATTTTTTCCGGCGGCTGGGACAGCCACGACTATCTGGAACGCGGCCACTCCTCGCGCATCAAGAGCGTCGATAAACCAATGACCACGCTCATCAAAGACCTCAAGCAACGCGGGATGCTCGACGACACGCTTGTCGTCTGGACCGGCGAATTCGGCCGCACACCGGACAACAACCGGCGCGGCGGTGTCTATGCTTTGGGCCGGGGACACAACATTGATGCCATGACGATGATGATGGCCGGCGGCGGCATAAAAAAAGGCTCCGTCGTGGGTGCCACCGATGAGATTGGCGCGAAGGCTTCAGAGGTTGTTCACCCCATCCGCGATCTTCACGTGACGCTGCTCCATCTCCTCGGCCTCGAAGACAACAAGCTCACCTATTTACACGCAGGCCGCTACAAACAACTCAGCCAATTCGGCGGCAAAGTCATCAAGGAACTCATCGCTTGATCATCGTTACACTTTCAACAAACGCTTCGCTTCCTCGTAACCCGGCGCGCGGTGGCCGGGGCCTTGGCCGCGTTTGTCGTTGACGGTGTAGCCGTAGCAACTGGCGGTGACGCGAGCGAGCGAAACCATTTGCCGCCAGCGGAAGGCGGCGCGGGTGGTGGCGAATTCTTCGTTGGCGGTGCGGTAATATTTCTCCGCGTGCAAACGGCCATCTTCGCTGGTGCCGTATTGAATGAGCAAATCCAGCAGCGCACGCTGCGGATGGCCGAGCGCGCCGTAACGATGAGTGAGCGCGCAGGCGCGGAGTTGGTTATTCTCGCGGATGGCGGCGTCCAGTTCGGCGAGCAGCGCCTTGGGCGTGGTGGCCTTGACGCGCTCGAGCTGCACGGGCTCGGGGAATGGCTTCGGTTTGTGGCCGTCTTTGCTGCAGCTTTGGGCGACGTTGCCGGCGGCCAAAATCAGGCCGGCCATTGCGTGGCGGTGACTGCTCACGCGGGCGATATTGCGCCACGCGTTCACCATATCACTGGCGTGCACGCCCGCCGAATCACCGTGCGTACGGCGTCCATAATAGTTACCTTTCCAAACTTCCACCTGCCGCAGGATGAGTTGATTAGCCGCGAGCGAAATGGCTTCGCCCACGTGCTCAGGCAGAATTCCTTCCGCCAACGCCGCTGCCGCTGCCTCGCTGGCTTGGGGGCGGTTGAGCGTCAGCAAATTGAGCGCGAATTTTTCCACCCACGGGTCATCGGCCTTGCGCGTGCCGACGGGGCGACTGAGCAATTTATATTTTTCGAGCAACGCCGGCACTTGCGATGACCGCGATTTGCCGCCCGCGCATTGGCGGATGGATTGCCGGAGCAACGTGAGCGCGTGTTCCTTGCCGGTGAGCTCCAGCACATCGTACGCGCGCCATGGCATCACCACGTTGTGGACATTGTGGTTATCTTCCACGTGATGCAGCACACCGTTGAGCGCGCTCTCCAGCGATTGCCCGGCGAGCGCGGCGAGCAACTGCTCGGCCTTCGCTTTGTCGCCCGCGAGCGTGGCGGCGTGCAACCCTTGCGCGGCCTTCGCATCTTTGGACAACTTCGCCGCCTTCAATGGCTTGAGCACATCCTTCGCGTGGAGGCCGTTCTTTTCCGTATAAAATGAATTGCGATAGAGCACTTTCAAAACCGGCAACGCCTCCTGGCCCTTCGGCATTTCGCGCGACATATCAAACGCCGGTGCAAGCGCCATAAACGTATGAAAGCCGTGATAGTTTTCGCCACCAAATGTGCGCGCATTGGCCAATGTCCCGGCGGCCACCAATTGGCGCAACGGCACGCCGGCGTTGAGCTTGCCGACAAGCACAGACAAAATTTTCGCGGTGGGCGTTTCCTGCATCAACCCGACCAATGGCTCGAGCTTGCCAAAGGAAAGACGCGGATCATCCTCGGCCGCAAACGCCGTGGACACGCCAAGCTCCCCGGCCAACGTAGTGCCGAGGCTGGCGAGGAGCATTCCCTGGCCGACATTGGACAGAAATTCGCGGCGATGGGTTTGAGTGGGGGGAGTGGATTGGATCATCATTTTGCTTTCGTTTTCCTATCGTTTGGAGTGCTTGCCAAAAGTGTACGCCTTAAACGAAAGTACGCCACCAAAAAGTTTGGCTGCGTTGGCGAGGATTTTCCCGTGTCAGCCCCCGATTTTGGTTTGAATCGGCGGGCTTTTTGGCGCAAGAGTCTTGCGCGTGAAAACTGCGACGCTCACTGAAAAAGATTTCCCACTGCCGCTGCTGGGCACCGCTGATTTGCACGGGCCCATTGGGCTGGAGGCGCACGGGTTGGAGCCGCGCGGCACGGTGCGTTGGAATTACGAAACGCCCGAGCTGCAACAGCACGCGATGCGCCGCGGCGAGGGCGATCTTTCTGCGCACGGCGTCTTCACCAACCGCACCGGCGCGCGCACGGGACGCTCGCCCAAAGATAAATTTACCGTGCGCGATGAGGTCAGCGAGGACACCATTTGGTGGGGCAAAATCAATCAGCCGTGCAAGCCGAAGTTGTTTGATAAAATGCTCGGTCACGCGCAGTGGTTTCTTTCGCATCGCGAGGAGCTGTTTGTGCAGGATTTATTTTGCGGCGCGGATGCAGCACACCGCATCAGCCTGCGGGTGGTCACCGAAAGCGCGTGGCACGCCGCCTTTGCGCGCACGATGATGATCCGCCCCACCGCCGATGAGCTCGCCACGCACAAGCCGGAATACACCGTGCTGCACACGCCCTATCTACTGGCCGATCCCGACAGCGTTGACGGCCTCGACTCCAACGCTTTCATTCTGCTTTCCCTCAAACACAAGCTCGTCCTTATCGGCGGCACGCAGTACGCCGGGGAAATTAAAAAATCTTTGTTTTCCATAATGAACTATCTGCTGCCCGCCACCGGTCAGCTGCCGATGCATTGTTCGTGTAACACCACCGGCGAAAACACCGCAGTCTTCTTCGGCCTTTCCGGTACCGGCAAAACCACTCTCTCCGCCGACCCCAACCGCCGCCTCGTGGGCGACGACGAACACGGCTGGACCGACCACGGCATTTTCAATTTCGAAGGCGGCTGCTACGCCAAGCTCATCAACCTCAAAGAAAAAGACGAGCCCGCCATTTTCGCCACCACCCGAATGCCCGGTACCATTATGGAAAACGTCATCCTCGGTCTCGATGGCACGCCCGATTTCACCGACGATTCGCTGACCGCCAACACTCGCGCCGCTTACCCCATTGAGTACATCGAAAACCGCAAACCCAGTGGCACGGCCGGGCATCCGCAAAACATCGTCTTCCTCACGTGCGACGCCTTTGGCGTGCTTCCCCCCATCGCCCGCCTCACGCCCGAGCAAGCCGCCTACCATTTCATCAGCGGCTACACCGCCAAAGTCGCCGGCACCGAGATGAATATCGACACCCCCACCGCCACCTTCTCCACCTGCTTCGGCGCCCCCTTTATGCCCCGGCACCCCGGAGTTTATGCCAAGCTCCTCACCGAAAAAATCGCCAAGCATCAGTCCCAATGTTGGCTACTCAACACCGGCTGGATCGCCGGCGGCTACGGCCAAAGCGACCGCATCAAAATCAAGTGGACCCGCGCCCTCCTCAACGCCGCATTAGAAGGCCACCTCGCCAACGTCGATTACAAAACCGATGACCGCTTCGGCTTCCAAATCCCGCAAGCGTGCCCCGACGTCCCAAGCGAAATCCTAACCCCCCGCGACACCTGGGAATCCACCACCGCCTACGACACCCAAGCCGACCACCTCGCCCAAATGTTCCGCGACAACTTCCAACAATACGCCCCCGACACCCCCGCCCCCATCCGCAACGCCGGGCCGAGAGGCACGAGTTCCACCTCCTCCCAGTCCTAAAACAGTTAAAAGACACGGATTCCACCGATTAACACGGATTAAATCTCATCCGTGAAAATCCGTGTAATCCGTGTCCCCTACCCTCCTCCGCCCTCAGTTTAGCCCAAATTTTTCCCTATTCTTTTTGTAAGAATCCCACCTTTCAGGCGTAACCCTAATAGCGGCAAAAGTGCAGCTCGACCAAAAACCAGCACTTCCAACCCAGCGCAATAGGACACAAAATGAAAAAACACACCCTACAAAATAAACGAGGATTCACCCTCATTGAACTCCTCGTCGTCATCGCCATCATTGGCATTCTGGCCTCGATGCTCTTACCCGCACTAGCCCGAGCTAAGGCGAAAGCCCGCCGCGTTAAATGCGTTAACAATCTCAGCAGCATCTACAAAGCGCTCTTAGGATTCGCCCAAGCAAATGGTGAACGGATGCCTTGGCAGTTGACCTCCTCCGGCGTACGCAACCACTTGGATTCAAGCGCCACTCCGGCAAACCAATTTGGTGCGAAAATCGCGGGCCCTTATGTGAACGTCGCTGTCAACGAGCTGCACGCTCATATTAATTCACTCCACACCGCCGGCGTGTACACCATCGCGGCAATGAAACAGGAGCTGCAAACCCCAAAAATTATTTTGTCTCCCTGCGATCCCACCCGGGAAGCAGCCAATGAAGTCGTGCAAAAAAATTGGGCCACATATGACACCAAGTCCAGAGGCCCGAGCGCGGAAGTGGGCAAAGGCTCCAGCTACAACTTGGTTCGCGGCGCTGACACCCAACGCCCGTCCGCCCCTTTGGCAGTCACCCGAAATCGATCCCACGACAACCTAACCTCCACCGGCACGTATTGGCTGGGGGCCGACTCGGATTCCAGCAACCGTATGACGATGGCGGGCCTGAACGCTTCACAGGGCCAAGTGGTAATGATGGACGGCAGCGCCAGACAATCCACCGATGCAGATTTCGGAGATAAAGGCAAAATCAGCCGTCCCTCTTGGGGCTGCTCCGGTGGAGTGGCTATGGGCGATACGAGCATGATTGCTATGCGCGGAGTTGGGTTGGATTAAAAAGTTAAGCGCATAAACAAAACGGCGCCTCTTAAATGGGGCGCCGTTTTCACAATAAGTTTTTGACTTGTTTTCCTGTCGATCATTATGCGGATTAAGCTAGTTGCACACCGACAAGACGGAGCACTGCTGGGTGAGTTTTTTTTAGGCAATGGCGTACATATTATCGGCCGCGACCCGGAGGCTGCTGTTTGCTTAGAAAGTGATTACATTTCCCGGCGTCACGCGTCCCTGCACATCAGCGATCAAGGGATGGAACTGGATGATCTCGGCAGCACGTGCGGAGTAATTCTCGACGGGAACGAGATCACCAATCGCACAGCCATCAACCCCGGCCAAATGGTGCAACTGGGTGACTTGACGATTCAATTAACTATGGCTGAAACGGGCCAACCTTCGCCTGGCATTCGCATTGGTGCGGGGCGCTACACCCTCGCCCAAGAACTAGGCCGTGGCGCGATGGGGACGGTTTGGCTGGCTACCGATAACGACCTCAATGAACAAATTGCCATCAAAATGCTGGCCCCTGAGTTGGCCGGCGATGTGTTAACGATCAATGACCTCAAACGTGAAGTTCAGAAAAATCGCTCACTGTCCCACGAGCATATTCTGCGTGTGTTTGACCTGAGCAACCTCCCCGGTGAAGCGCCCTTTCTCACATTGGAATATATCGACGGAGCCAGCCTTGATGTGATCCTCGCTAACCGCCCCCTCCGCTCACTGCAATGGGATCAAGCCAAGTTGCTTGTCCTTCAGCTTTGCCAAGCCCTTGATTATGCACATCGCCAACGAGTTGTGCATCGCGACATCAAACCCGCCAATATTATGGTCACCCAAGATTGGGCAACCAAACTTACTGACTTTGGAATCTCAGCCACAGTGGCGGATGCGGCCAGCCGATCCTCCTTAGGCGGCCAAGTCAGCGGCACGCCCGCCTATATGAGCCCGCAACAAATCCAAGGCAAATCCCCCCAACCTTCGGATGACATCTATTCACTCGGGGCAACTCTCTATGAGATATTGACCGGATACCCACCATTTTACACTGGCGATGTCCGCCATCAGGTATTGAACCAAACTCCGCCTCCCTTGGCTGAAGTGCTTCGCGAACGTGGGCATGACACAATACCCCCTGATTTTGTGAATACCCTTATCAATGCCTGCCTCGCCAAAAACTCCGACCAGCGCCCATCAGGAATGGATGTCATTTGCGAGTGGATTAATACTCAAGGCAACACCTCGCAGCTCACTAAGCAAAAGAAAACCGAAACTGTAAAATCCATAGCATCCGATTCAATCTCCGAAAATTTAGAAAGTGCGTCACACACACCCGTTCACAAACTACACACGAGAAAAATTAAATCAATTTATGCAATGGCCGTTTTAATTGTTATTGCCATTGGATTAGGAATTTTTATTTGGTTGAATCAATCCGACGAAACAGATCCGGATGAAATTGATAATTCGATAAACCAATCAGTTACAAAACCCCAACCCACGGACCAGTCATTATGGTCAGGATTGACAGTTCACATTACGTTCGATGATGAACAAATTGATTCCAGTAAATACGGGAATCATCCGGAAGGCGAAAAACTAATATCAGCACCGGACAAGCAAGGGGTTCCCACTGGTGCGGCCAAATTCGACGGGAAAAGTTCCAACTTGGTAATCAAGTCATCCGACACTCTCAAAGAGCTACGGCTAGTGACTTTTTCCGCATGGATTTGGATTGATCCTCAAGGATCTGAACGCAAAGAACGAGATTTTGTGGGCGGCATTATCGACCGCATTCCTAGTCCCGGATTTGCATTCTTCAGAATCATAAACGACCATCTCGATTTTGCCACCAACACACCTCATACCACCAAACCCTTGGCCAAACTAAATTAAGTCGAGGCCAATGGCATCACGTCGCCGCGACTTATGATGGCCAAATGAAGTGCATCTATTTGAATGGCGAATTGGACGCCAGTGAAAACGTCGGTCCGAATCGGCTGAAATGGGGGAACTCCAGTATTCGAATCGGCGAAGAGTACTCTGGACACTTTCATGGTTTAATGGACGACATTCGCATTTACAACCGAGCCCTTTCTAAATCTGAAATCAATTTCCTGATCAAACAAAAACCATAATTTGCATCATTGCACACTATCCCTCAAAAGGCGGACTTCAACTTCTGAGAGCCCCCGATTATATATCCGCAACGAATCCATCGCTCCCTGAAAACTTCCCGCCGCTTCGTGACCAATGCGGAGGCCGGAGGAACCCCAGGCGAGTTTGCCAGCGCCCACGGTTTCCCTCTCCACTTCACTTCCATTAAGATACAGCCGCTTGGTTTCGCCATCGTACACAGCCGCGACGTGATGCCATTCGCCGCGCGGGATGGCGTGAAAATGTTTGGTCTGATGATAAGAAACGTTTGTCCCGAAATCGAGTTGATCATTCCATAACCGAAGAAATGAAAAACCGGGTTCAGGAATACGGTCAATCAAACCTCCAAAATCTTCCTCTTCAAGATTGCGAGACGCCTCAGCAATAAAAATCCAAGCGGTAATTGTAATATTCGTTAACGTCTCTAAACTTTTTGAGGGCGCGACAATCAGATGGGTTTTGTTGCCATTAAAAATGCAAGCTTGGCTGAGCTTCCCCTTGCGCCCCGGACCGAAAGCAATTTCCCCGCGCGCTTCAGCGTGGTTTCTGTGAGGCGACTGATCGCGGGTGTTTCCATTAAAATCAAAATGGCAAATGAGGCCAGCCTGCAAATCCACCGGCGGTAGCGCAGCTGGCTGAGAAGTGGGTTTACCAAAGCCAACCCAAAGAACGAGCAGCACAACTCCCAACGCGGCAACCCACGCGAGGACGGGATTGCGATGGGGCGTTTGGACTTGCCCTTGGAGGATGGCTTCGAGGGTTTGGGCGAAGTCTTCGGCGGTGGGGCGGGTGGTGGGGTCGGGGTCGCAGGCTTGGAGGATGAGGGTGTTTAGGGCGTGTAGTTCGGGCGGGCATTCGGGATCGCGCAGGGCGGGCGGGGGTGAGGGGAAGGCGTGTCGGTCGTGGCCGGTGATCATTTCGTACAACACTTTGCCCATCGCGTAGACGTCAGCGGGGGGTTGGCCAAGGCCTTCGCGGGGGATGTAGCCGTGGGTGCCCATCACGGAGCGGGAGCTGTTGAGGGGAGCGACGAGGCCGATGTCGGCGAGCTTGGGGGCGCCTTTTACAAAAATGATGTTGGCGGGTTTGAGGTCGCGATGGACGAGACCGGCGGCGTGCAAATGGGCAAGTGCCTCGGCAAGGCGACGGGCGTGGTTGAGGGTGTCGGGGAGGTTGAGCGCGCCGTGGGCGTCGATGTCGTCCTGTAAAGTGCGGGGGGCGTAGGTTTTGGGGTCGATGTCTTCACGATCTTCTTCGCGTGGATCGGCGAGTTCCATCACGCAATAGTAACCGGCATCGCCTTCCACACGGCCGACTTGGAGGACGTTGACGAGGCCGGGGTGCTCGCGGGAAACGGGTTCAAACGATTGGATGCCTTCGTACTCGCGCTCGAACGGGCGGTCGTGCTCGAAGCGATCGCGCGGGACAATTTTGACCGCGCGCCACGTGCCGGTGGCATTACGCGCGAGCCACACATCGCCGTAGCTGCCGCTGGCGATACAGCGCAGCAGCGTGTGCTCGGGGATGGTTGGCGGGTTGGGTTCGGGTGAATCGGTCATTGGATTTTTATGTAGCCCGGCTCGGTGAGCCGGGCCCCGGGCCACCGGCCCGGGCTACATTGGCGTGCATCGTTGTAGCCCGGCTCGGTGAGCCGGGGCCCGGGCCATCGACCCGGGCTACATTGGGGTGCGTCTCTTTCTTAATTATTTTCATATCGCTTCCTTGTGCAGGGTTTTGCGGAATCGATGCCAGAGTTTGCGGCGTAGGCGGTCGTGGCCTCGGCGGGGTGGGTGTTGGGCAATGAATTGAACGCATCGGATCGCGAACCATCGGCACGCCAAACAACGAACCCAATTGGCGGGGCACTCGCTCATCGGCTATCCTCCTCGCGCCGAAGGGTTTCGAGTTCATTTTCAAACATCCGGCCGAGGCGATGTTTGGTGACGTACACGAGCCCCGCGCTCACGCGCAACGCGCGGCTTACCTCAGCCACGCTCCATTTCTCGATGACGTAACAATGGAAAATCTGAAAATGCTTGGCGGAAACATTTTGTTGCACGCGTTCCATCGCGGTGTCGGCGAGGTTTTTGTGCCAGTCGGCATCCCACTGCGCATCGGGCAAAATTACGGTGGGGTCGAGGAAATTTTCTAATTCCTCGGCGAGCTCGCCGCCGAGGGCGTTGTCCACCACAGCGCGGCGTTGGCGGTGGCGGATGTGATCGGTGATGCGCGAACGGGTGAGGGTGAGCAGCCAACTCTTGAAACTGCCGCGCGCGCGGTCGTATTCAAAATCCCGGATATGCCGTACCACGGTAATCAACGTCTCCTGCACGACATCCTGCGCCTCGGCATCCGCAAGGCCGGATTTGCGTGCGGTGCTGTAGATGAGTTTCCAATAGAGATTGAAAAATTCCGACCACGATTCATCATCGTCAAACTCCCGCAAGCGCTCGAGCAACGAGCTGCGCGTGGCATTGACGACGTTGGTGGCATTCTTCGGACCGGCCTCCTCCATAACTTCTCTCAACAGGGATACGTGGCGCGGATTCATTTCTTACAAAATAGTTGAGGAAAAATTGAGATTTGTATTGGTGGTCATTATGCCCCGATCAGGCAAAAGCTCAAAACCAAAACCGCCCTTCCAGTTTTTGGGCTGTTGGGTTATCTTCAGCCTATGACCTCACCTGCAAATCCCCTGCCCGATCACATTGTGGTGCACGGGAATTGTGTGGACTGCGGGCGGCCGGTGGAGTTTGACCCCACGCCATTTAGCGGTGCGACTCCAAAGCCCCTCGCGCCGGGCAACACGCGTTTGCAGATGGAGATGCCCGACGAAATGCAGCACAAACGCCCCGAACGCTGCGAAGAATGCAAGCTGGCCCACTACGCAAAATGGCAGGCGCGAAGGAAACAATTGCCGTGGCTGATTGGATTGGCGACGGGATTGCTCGCGCTGGCCGGATGGATTTTTTTGAAATGACGAATTCAGATTTACGATTTACGAATCAAAACCAATCGTCATTCGAAAATCTTAATTCGTAAATTCATTCAATTACTTCCTGTCGTTGCTTTGCGGTTTCGGCTTCTAATTCTTCCTGCAACAGTGCGGTTGGAAATTCAGGGTCGGCGGTGACTTTGATTTCCTGGACGAATTCTTTGCCATCCACTGTTAGGATGACGATGAAGGTGCCCGCGCCGGCCGATGCGCCGGGGCGAGTGAGGTTGGGCGCGGGGCGGCCGGTACGGCCGCCGGCTGTCCTTTTGCCGGGTGCGGGGCGTGGGGCGGGAGGACGGGCGGCGGCGCGCAAATCCCAGCGGACGGCGTGGAGGCCTTTGGTTTTTTTCACGGGCAACCGTCGGATGGCTTGGCCACGGGCGTTACGAATTTCCAGTGACACCGCTTTTGCGTTTTCGCTGAGGTGATAAAAAATCCGGCTACCAAACTCCGGATTTTTACCGGCAAAATTCCGATGGCCCGAACGCGAAAACCCAAGCGCGCCCGCCCATAAAACACCTTCGCGCGGTTGAAACAAATGCGCTTTGGCCGCCGCCACTTTTTGGGTGAACTGCCGCAACGGAGTAATCTCCAAAATCCACGCGCTGCGGCCGTGGGTGCCCGCGACGATTTCGCCCGCAGTGGGATGCACCGCGATCTCGTGCACGGCCACGGTGGGAAGATTGTTCTTCAGGCGAAGCCAACTTGTGCCGCGATCCACGCTGGCGAAGACGCCAAACTCCGTGCCGCAATAGAGCAGATTTTCATTCGTCACATCCTCGCGCAAACAACGCGTGCTGCCCATCGGCAAATTCGCCGCCAACGAGTTCCACGTGGCGCCGAAATCTTCGGTCACATAAATATGCGGCGCGTCGTTATTGGATCGATGCCCGTCGAAGGCCACATACGCGCGCCCCTCGGCAAAGCGCGAGGCTTCGATGCTGGCCACGTGAAAGGGTTTGGGGAGGCCAACTTTTTCTGTGATATTTTTCCATTCGCGTCCGCCATCGCGCGTGATCCACAGCGCGCCGTCATCTGTGCCCACCCATAGCACGCCGGATTTGCGCGGCGATTCCGCGAGGGCCGTGGCTGTGCCGCGATCGGTGAGGCCGAGCTTGGGGGAAATGCGCTGGAGATTTTCGCCGCGATTGAGGGAACGAAAGGCATAGTTTCCCGCGCTGTAAAAAATGCGCGAGTTATGCGGGCTCAAGGCGAAGGGTGTTTTCCAGTTGAACTTCACGTCCTTGCCCGGCGGACGGAGGGTGTAACGCGCGCCGGTTTTCATATTCACGCGCCAGATGCGGCCGCCTTGCATTTCGCAGTAGACGGTGAATGGATCGTCCGGATCGGCGCGGCACAGAAATCCATCGCCGCCCCCGATGCGCAGCCAATCGCTATTGACCGTTCCGCGCGAGCCGCGCTTTCGATTGGGCGCGCCCCACGAGCCGTTGTCCTGCAAACCGCCGTACACCCAATACGGCGCGCGCGTGTCCACGCCAATGTCATAAAACTGGCCGATGTCCATCACGTTATGGAAATCCCACGTGACGCCGCGATCGTGCGTGATGTACAAGCCGCCGTCGCAACCGAGGATGAGATGGCGTCCGTCGCGGGGATTGACCCATAGCGCGTGGTGATCGGGATGCACGCCGCGCGCGCCGGTCTTGAAAGTCTTGCCGCGATCGGCCGAAAAATGAAATTGGATGCCCATCACGTAAATAAAATTGTCGTCACTGGGATCCACAAAAATCTGGCTGTAATAAAACGGACGCGGGTTGAGGCTGTTGATGCGCTTCCAAGTTTCGCCGCCATCTTCGCTGCGATAAATGCCGCCCGTTTCGTTCCCCACCGCGCCCTGCTCTTTCATCGCGTTGGCGCGTTGGCCGCCGAGGTAACTGGTGAAAGGCCGACTGTTGTCGCCGCCGCGTTTGCTGAAAGTGAGTTCGACTTCCAGCTCCTCTTCATCGCGCTTGAGTTTCACCTTCACTTTGTCTTTCGGTTTGTGGGCGCGGATGGCGACAATGAGGTCGTTATAACTTTTCACTTTTTTATCGCCCATTTGCAAAATGAGATCGCCGGCTTTGATGCCCGCCTTTTGCGACGGGCCGCCTTCGGTGACACCTTGGATAATCGCCTCGCGCACGCGATTGCCGCCGCTGATGCCCATGAACGCCGTGGCGGGGCCATCGCCGATTTTGTCCGTCTCAATGATGGCGTACACCACGTCGGGATTTTTTTCGTAAAACGCAATGCCCACGCGGCCGAGCGGTCGTGTCGGCAAGCCCTTTTCAAGCTTCGTCCAATTCGCGCCGGCGTCGGTGGTTTTGTAAATACCGCTGCCGGGGCCCCAGCGCTTTGCGGGGTCGTTGGAGTCGAAGCCATCCCGCTCGCGTTCGTACATTGCCACGATGAGTGTGTCGGGATTGGCCGGATGCATCTTCAACTCCACGCATCCGGTTTTGTTATCGACGTGCAAAATCTTTTTCCGCGTCTTGCCGCCGTCGATGGTTTTGTACACACCGCGTTCCTCATTCGGCCCCCACAAACGGCCGAGCGCGCCCACGTAAACGATGTCCGGATTTTTTGGATGAATGGCGATGCGCCCAATTTGAAATGATTTTTTCAAACCCATGTTGGCCCAGGTTTTTCCAGCATCGGTGGATTTGTAAACGCCATCACCCCAGCTCACTGAGTTGCGCGCATTGTGTTCGCCGGTGCCGATCCAAATAATTTTCGGATCACTGCGCGACACCGCCACGTCGCCGATGGACACGGCGGATTGCTTTTCAAAAATCGGCGTGAAGGTCGTGCCATTATTAGTGGTCTTGAACAACCCACCCGAAGCGGTGGCCAAATAAAACGTAAACGGATCATCCGGCAGCACTTCCAAATCCACAATCCGCCCGCCCATACTCGCCGGGCCGATGGAGCGCCATTGCATTTGCGACACCCACGCCTCCTCAAACTTCACCGGTTTCGAAGCAATCGGGGCAACGGTTTTATTTTCATCCTGCGCCAACGCGGCACAAGCCAACAGCGGCAGCATCAGCCAAACTTTACTTTGCATTCGGCAAGTGTACCATTCGGCCGCGAGGGGGCAAAGTAAAACAGCCGAAGCCGTTTCCCTTTCGTGCCGCTATTTGGTGCCGCTATGACCGAACGATTACAGAAAACCATAGTCCTCATTTTTGGACTTGCGACCTTGGCCGTGGTGCTGTGGACGCAGCGGGCATCAATTCAAGAATTGGCGAAACCGGAACCCCCCGCCGGACAGCCCGCTGAATTGGACGAGCACACAAAGGAACGACTGGCGCGCGGGGAAACGCTGGCGCGGCAGCATTGCATCGCGTGCCATCAACTGCCCACGCCAGAAATGCTCGACGCGGGTTCGTGGGAAATGAGCCTGACATTGATGCTGCCGTTTATGGGCCTCGTGCCGCCGGGAACGGGCTTGATCAAAACCAACGGATTCGAACGCGCGCTGGCGTCAGGACTGTTTCCGCCCGAGCCGCTGCTGGCCCGACAGGATTTTGCATTGATTCGGGAATATTATGTCACCCGCGCGCCACGCATGTTGCCGGAACCGAAAGCACTTCAATTTGTCGGCGCACAAAAAACGTTTGAGCCGGTGATCCCCCGCGCACCTTTTGATGCCAACTGCATTGCTGTCCGAATGGATCCGGAATCCGGTGGGTTGTGGGCGACTCACGACCCCACACAAACCGTCCATCGAATGGCCCCCAACTTGGAATGGCAAACACCGCCCCTCACGCCGGGAGGTTCTCCGGTGGAAATGCGCTTCACCGCCAACGGAATCATCGGCGTGTTGATTGGAGATTTTATGCCCTCGATGGAACGCAACGGCGCGTTGGTGCGATGGCACGCGGGCAAAGTGGAAACCTTGGCGGCACCTTTGCATCGCCCCACCGACGTGTTGCCCGTGGATTTGAATGGCGATGGTCGGGAGGATTGGGTGGTCTGCGAGTACGGCCATTTCACCGGCAAAGCATTTTGGATGGAAAA
>JAAZZB010000043.1 GCA_014239365.1 Verrucomicrobiia bacterium
AGGGCGAGGGAAGAAGTTTTTAGTGAGTGGGCAATTGGGAGTAGGGAGTAGTGTGCGGTTTGCGAGAACCGCAATCCGCGCAATCGTCCCAACGGGACGAATGAAAATAGCCCTCCGGATCACAACCCACTAATCCCTACACCCAATTCCCCACTCACCCCTAATCTCCCCCTCGCGAATAACTTATCATCGCTCCGCCCCATTCACCCACTATTCTTCGCGCAGGAGGAGGTTATGCCGGATTCTGGAGATCACACATTCACTGCGCGCTGCGTGCGTTTGGTTCGCTTTGCGGATTTGGAATTGCGCGATGTGATCGGTGCCGTGCAGGAGTTGCCCACATCACGGGATTTTTTCGACTGCCTTTCCTATTTCCAAAACGAACGCACCGCCTACACCGGCCGCGCGCAGGCGGTCGATCTGCAAGGGCGCGTGACCGCCGAAGGCTACTTTCACGAAGGCCGCCCCGAGGGCCATTGGACGCGTTGGTACAATAACGGCCAAAAGCGCGAAGAATTTTTCATCACCAACGGCGAGTGCGCCCAAGCCCAACACTGGGATCAAGACGGCGTGCCGATTTAATCTCCCTTCGTTTCAAATAAACCTTGGCGTCTTGGCGTCTTGGCGGTTCCATTCCCGCGATGTCCAGTCACAGCCACGCTGACCACTCCGCTCCGGCGGGCGATCCCACCTTCACCGCGCGCAGGCGTACCACGATGGAAGTCCTCGGGCGCGTGTGGAAATATCTGTTGCCCTACAAAGGCCTCGCGCTGGCCACTGTCGGCTGCGCGGTGCTGTCGCTCCTTTGCGCGCTCACGTATCCGAAGCTCACGGAATACATCATCGACGGCATCATCGAAAAAGACGGTGGCACCGAACGCCTCAAATGGGCGGTACTCGCAATGGCAGCTGCGTTTTTGCTGCGTGATTTGTTCAACAGCCTGCGCATTCGCATTAACAATCATTTCGAGCAAAACGTCATCTTCGATATGCGCCGCGAAGTCTTCGGCAAACTGCAACGCTTGCCGGTCAATTATTTCGACAAACGCGCCAGCGGCGATTTGATGACGCGGGTCGTCGAAGACATCAACAACGTCGAGCGCGTGCTCATCGATGGCACCGAGCAAGGCACCGTCGCCGTCCTTTGCATCGGCGGCATCAGCGGCATTTTGTTTTACACCAATCCATTTCTGGCCACCATCGCCCTCTCGCCCCTGCCGCTGCTGGCCGCGGGCGCGTTGTGGTACACCCTCACCGCGCACCGCCGCTACCGCCGCCAACGCGAAGCCGCCAGCGCAATGAACGCGCTCTTAATGGATGACCTGCAGGGCATCCGGCAAATCAAGGCGTACGGACGACAAGACCACGAGGACGCGCGCTTTGCCGACCGCGCCGATGCGCTCCGCCACGGAAACCTCGGCATTATGCGCGCGTGGGCCAATTACAATCCCGCGATGAATTTTTTTGCGGCGCTCGGCATCGTGCTCGTGCTGTGGTTTGGCGGACAGGAAGTGATGGCCGGCGAAATGACCACGGGCGAATTAGTCGGGTTTCTTTTTTATCTGATGCTTTTTTATGAACCCGTCGCGCGATTGCACGGGCTAAACCAAATGCTCCAAAGCGCCCGCGCCGCAGGCGAGCGCGTGTTCGACATTCTCGACCACGACACCGAACGCGACGAGACCAGCAAAACCCAATTGCCCGAACCCGTGCGGGGCGAGGTGGTTTATGAAGACGTCGGTTTTGAATACGAATCCGACCGACCCATTTTGAAACACATTTCGCTGCACGCCAAGCCCGGCGAGATGATCGCACTCGTCGGCCCCACCGGCGCGGGCAAAAGCACGCTCGTGAATTTGTTGCCGGCGTTTTACGAAATCAGTTCCGGCCGCGTTACTATTGATGGCCAAAGCGTGGCCGACACCTCGCTCGCTTCGCTGCGCCAACACATCGCCATTGTCAGTCAGGAACCCTTTCTCTTCAACGGCACCATCCGCGAGAATATCCAATACGGCAAACTCGATGCCACCGAAGACGAACTCATCGCCGCCGCCAAAGCCGCCAACTGCCACGAATTTATCACCGCACTTCCCGAAAGCTACGACGCCCGCGTGGGCGAACGCGGCGTGAAACTCAGCGTCGGCGAAAAGCAACGCGTCAGCGTCGCGCGCGCATTGCTCGCCGACGCCCCGCTGCTCATCCTCGATGAAGCCACCGCCAGCGTAGACACCGCCACCGAGCGTTTAATTCAGGAAGCCCTCGAACACCTCATGGAAGGCCGCACCAGTTTTGTGATCGCCCACCGCCTCAGCACCATCCGCAAAGCCACCCAAATCTTAGTTCTAAAGAACGGCGAAATCATCGAACGCGGCACACACCAAACCCTCCTCGACCAAAACGGCCTCTACGCCAAACTCGCCCGCATCCAAAACACCACCTTCATCGAAGAAAGCTTTGAGAAACTTGAGGGCTAATTGTGCTGCCGGCATCTTGCCGGCAGGATTAAAGCGTTCGAATTACGCGCCGGGAGGGCGAAGCTCCCGCTGAGCCGTGGCGCGCGCTAGTGCGCCGTGGGCTGAATCATAAATCAAAACGTTAAGAACGTGAGGACGGCTTCGCCGCCCTTCGGCTCAGCGGGAGCTTCGCCTTCCCTTTTTAATTGAACGCCGCTGATCTGCCGGCAAGATGCCGGCAGCACATTTAACCCACCACCAATTTATTCAACTCCGGATAATTGGTTTTACCGGAACCGAGCACTGGGATTTCTTCGAGCACTTTGATTTCGCGCGGCGCGGCGAGGTTTGGCAATCCGGCGGCGGTGATGGCTTCACGGATTTCGGTTAGCTCGAGCGCGGCTTTGTTGGTGGCGGCGATGAGTTGCTCGCCTTTGTCGGCATCGGGACGGGCCACGACGGCGATGGCGCAATCTTCGCCGTGTTGGGGGAAGGCTCCGGCGAGGGCGTTTTCCACGGCGGTGAGGCTCACCATTTCGCCGCTGATTTTCGCAAAGCGCTTGGCGCGGCCTTTGATGGTGATATAGCGATCGGCATCCATGGTGACGATGTCGCCGGTGTCGTACCAGCCGCCGAGTTTTTGAAATTCCGCGTTGGGCTCGGGGTTGAGGTAGCCCTTCATGATGTTCGGGCCTTTGACCAATAACTTGCCGCCTTCGGCCACGCCATCGATTTTCTCCAGCCGATAGTCCACGCCGGGGAACAAACGACCCACCGCGCCCTCGCGGCTTTCGAGGATGGTGCTGGTGCTGAGCACGGGGCCGGTTTCGGTGGCGCCGTAGCCTTCCATGAGGCTCACGCCAAACTTCCGCGCCCACGTGTCGCGCGTGGCTTCCTGAATTTTTTCCGCGCCACAAATCACGTAGCGCAGTTCTGCAAAATCCGACGGTTGCCCAAAGCGCGCGTAGCCATTGAGAAATGTATTGGTGGCCAACATCACCGTGCAGTCGCGATCGTAAAAGACCGCGGGGATTTGCCGGTACATCAGCGGTGATGGAAATAGATAAACAAAATTGCCGCGCAACAGCGGCAGCAACAAACCCGCCGTGAGCCCGAAGCTGTGGAAGAGCGGCAGGCAAGTGAAGAAGCGATCGGATTCTTTGAGGTCAATCACCGAGGCGCATTGGCGCGCGTTGGCGAGCAAATTGCGATGCGTCAGCTCCACGCCCTTGGGCACGCCCTCGGAGCCGCTGGTAAAGAGGACCACCGCCGTGTCGGTGAACGGCGTGTAATGTCCCGCGAGCGGGTTGAACTTATGATTCAACAACGCGCCCAGTTTACTGAGGCCGGAAATATTTTCGCGCACGTCCTCCAGATAAATCAACTCCACGCCCGCTGCCTCGAAGGGTTCCGCCTCCAGCTTCGCTTTTTCGAGAAACGCTTTGGACGTGATGATTTGTTTGATGCCCGCCAGTTCCGTGCACTGCAGCATCGTGGCCGCGCCGGCGGTGTAATTCAAAACCGCCGGCACCTTGCCCGCCGCCCACAAGCTGGTGAGCGTGGCCACCTTACTATTCACATTCGGCAGCAGCAGCCCCACGCGTTCGGCTTGTTTATCGAGCAACCGCTCCCACTGCGCCGCCAGCAAATCCGTGCCGATGAGCAGCCGCCGATACGTCAGCGTTTGAAACGTCGTATCCTCCAGCGCGACTTTGTGCGGGATGTGTTTGGCCAATGCCGCCAGCGCGGTGATGATCGTTTGCGGGCCGTGCTCCATCTCCATTTCAAACTGCTGGTTCACCATCCGATCGCGCAGCCATTGATTGAGCTTCGCCCGTTGCTCGGCCGGTTTACCTTCGTACTCCGGCGACTCAATGGGATCGCTAAAATGCGCTGTCACTTTCGGGAACCACTTCGTCCAACCACCGTGCGGGCTCCCCAACACCCGGCTCGCGCCGCGCAAATAACAAGTGATCACCTTGGCCTTCGATTTCTGAATGAGAAATCCCGTGCCATCAAAAAGCCGCTGCAAACTTCCCGTGCGGCTCATCCGCCCTTCGGCAAACAACACCAGCTTGCCGCCGCCCTCGAGATGCGCAGCCATCCGCTTGAGCGCCGCCGCCGGATCCGCGCCAATCAAAATAATGCGCGGATTGCCGAGCACCCACGCGTGGAGTTTGCTGGCGCGCGCGGGCATTTCCGATGCCGCGAACTTCCAATCCGGATCCAGGCACAGCCCCACGAACAACCAATCGATCCACGAAAGATGATTCGGGATCAGCAACAACGGCCCCTCACCGCGCGTGGCCTCCTCATTGATCGCACGAAAACGAAACCACAAACGCAGCCCAAACCGCATCAGCTTCAAAAACAATCGATTAGCCCAAATATTCATCCGTGGGCCGGACTCTACCGGAAGAACCCCACAAGTGGAAATCGATAAAATCGATGTGCGTCACGGTCGGTTCAATACACCACCGAGAGACTTGGAGAATCGAAACCATTATCAACCACAGATTACGCAGATTAGCGCAGAGAAAAAAATCTGCGCGCATCTGCGTAATCTGTGGTTAAAAAACCGCCCCCAACGCGAGGGTTGCGAATTGGCGGCGGTTGGGCGATACTGCGTACACCAACGCAGCAACCCAAACTGAAAGGCATTTATCATGGGATGGTTATCCGGACAATTGATTGACATTATCGAGTGGCTCGATGATGGGCAGGACACGATGGTGTACCGCTTCGAGCGGCATAATAACGAAATCAAAAACGGCGCCAAGCTGGTGGTGCGGCCGGGGCAGGCGGCGGTGTTTGTCAACGAAGGCAGCACGGGCGTGGCGGATGTGTTCGAGCCGGGCACGCACGAACTGACCACGGCGAACTTGCCGATTCTTTCCACGTTGATGGGCTGGAAGCACGGCTTCGAAAGTCCGTTCAAGGCGGAGGTTTATTTTTTCAAGACCACCAAAATCACGGACCTCAAGTGGGGCACGCGCGCGCCGGTGACGGTGGAGTGTGCGGGGTACGGAATGTTCGACCTGCGCGCCAATGGCAGCTATGTGATCCAGATTGCTGATCCGGCAAAGTTTTTGACCGAGAAAGTGGGCACCGATGGCAATTTTGAGGTGGACGAAATTTCCAACGATCTGCGCGAGGAAATTCTGATGACCGTCAGCGATCGGCTGGGCGAGATGGAGCTGAACCCCGCCAAGCTCACCGGCAAGATGAAGGATATTTCCGAGGAGCTGCAAGCGCCGTTGCAGGAATATTTCGGCACGCTCGGCCTTGAGATCACGCGCTTCCGCGTGGGCAGTATTTCCATGCCGGACGATGTGCGCAAGGAGTTGATGGAGATGAGCCGCCTCAGCGCGGGCAAGCTCGCCAACGCCGATCCCAATGCGATGCAAAACCTCACCGCCCTGCGCGCCAACGGCAGCTACGTAATGCAGATTGCCGATCCGCAAAAGTTTTTGACGGAGAAGGTGGGCACGGACGGCAACTTTGAGGTGGAAGAAATTTCCAACGATCTGCGTGAGGAAATCCTGATGAACGTCAGCGATCGCCTCGGCGAGATGGAGCTGGATCCCGCGAAGCTCACGGGCAAGATGAAGGATATCTCCGAGGAATTGCAGGCGCCCTTGCAGGAATATTTCGGCACGCTCGGCCTCGAGATCACGCGCTTCCGTGTGGGTAGCATTTCGATGCCGGACGATGTCCGCAAAGAGCTGATGGAAATGAGCCGCCTCAGCGCGGGCAAGCTCGCCAATGCCGACCCTAATGCGATGCAAAATCTCACCGCCCTCCGCGCCAGCCGCGCGATGGGAGACCTCGCCAACAACCCCGGCGCCGGAGGCGTTGCCGGTGCAGGAATGGGAATGGGCATGGGAATGATGATGGGCAACCAAATGGGCGCCGCCGCAGTTGGAGCCACTCAACCGGCAGCCGCTCCCCAAGCAGCCCCGCCTCTCCCGGGCGCGGCCGCTGCGTCGGGCACAGAATATACTGTGGCGATCAATGACGAAAAATACGGCCCGTACAATTTGGCGCATCTGCAAAAGATGGCCGATGACGGCAGCTTCAAAACCGATATGCTCGTCTGGGCCAAAGGAATGGGTGCTTGGACAAAGGCCGGCGAAGTGGCGGAGTTGTCCGGACTCTTTGGCCCGCCGCCCTTGCCCGCCGCTGCCGATGACGGCCCACCACCGCTGCCCTGATTTAATTTTGATTTTTGCAAACGATGCAAATCACCATCAACCGCGGCGGTGAAAATCACGGCCCCTATTCCATCGAGCAAGCACGCGAACTGCTCGCCAACGGCACGCTGCAGGAAACCGATCTCGCCCATTACGAAGGCGCGGCGGATTGGTTGCCATTGAAGGATGTGCCGGGGCTCACGGAAAATGCCGGTGAAAATGCACCTGCGGCCGCCGAGGAAAAATCCGGCCCGTCCACGTTCCCTTGCACCGGTTGCGGCGGCGATTTGGTTTTCAAGCCCGGCTTGGCGAAAATGGAATGCCCTTACTGCGGCGCGGAAGTGGATTGCCCCGCACCCACGGGCGAGGTGCTCGAGCACGATTTCGAAAGCCAACTCGCCGCACTGGAATCCGGCACGACCACCACGGTGGTCGCCGAAGTAAACTGCGAAGCGTGCGGCGCGAACAACCAACTCGACACCAACCAAACTTCCGGCGAATGCGCCTTCTGCGGCACGCCATTTGTGCAACAACCGCAAACCGCCAACGTGTTGCGGCCGCAAGCGGTGCTACCCTTTGCCGTCACGCGCGAGGAAGGGCTCGGCCATTTTCGCGAATGGATCAATGGCCTGTGGTTTGCGCCCAACAAGCTCAAGCAATTCGCGCGCGACATCAGCAAGCTCAAGGGTCTGTACATTCCGCATTGGACGTACGACAGCAACACCACCACGGATTATATGGGTCAACGCGGTGAGCATTATTACACCACCGAACATTACACCGACAGCCAAGGCCGCAGCCAAACGCGGCAGGTGCGGCACACCCATTGGTATCCCGCCGCCGGTCGCGTGTTTGTGGATTTCGATGACATCCTGATTCCCGCAAGCGATACATTGCCGCGCGAGTACGTCGATGAACTCGAGCCGTGGGATCTCCCGCAGCTCACGCCTTACGCCGACGAATATCTCAGCGGTTTTCAAAGCGAAAGCTACACCACCGATTTGCGCGCCGGCTTCAACCTCGCCAAAGAAAAAATGGCGCCGGACATCGACAGCAAAATCCGCTGGGACATCGGCGGCGACGAACAACGCATCCACAGCAAGACCACTTATTATTCGGACATCACCTTCAAGTATATCCTGCTGCCGGTGTGGATCAGCGCGTATCGATTCAAGGACCGCAATTTTCAATTCCTCGTCAACGCCCGCACCGGCGAAGTGCAGGGCGAACGCCCGTACAGTTGGATCAAGATCACCCTTGCTGTGTTGTTGGGCATTGCCATCATCGGCACCATCGTATATTTCGCCAACCAATAAGTGAGCGAAAAAAAACACGACCGCCCGCTGGGCTTTTGGTCCGCAACCGGAGCCGTCATCGCCACGATGATTGGCGCGGGCATCTTTGGTGCCACCGGCGGCTTCGCCCACGAGCTGGGCACGGACACCAACGTACTGCTCGTCTGGCTTTTCTGCGGCGGACTTGCCTTAACCGGCGCGCTGTCCCTCGGCGAACTCGGCGCGATGATGCCCCGCAGCGGCGGTTGTTACACTTATAACCGGCATTTATACGGCGACACCGCCGGTTACTTGAGCGGCGTGCTCAGCTTCCTGCTCGCCTTCGTGGGTGCGGCGGCGTTCATCACGCTGTTGCTCGGCGTGTACGTTCAGGAAATTATCCCCGGCATTCCGCCCGCCGCCACGGCCTCGGCGGTGGTGTTGGTGTTCACGCTCATCCATTGCATCGGCTTGCGCGAGGGAAATTACGTGAACAATTTTTTTACGATTTTCAAAGTGAGCGTCATTCTGGCGTTCATCGTGGTGGGGTTTCAGGCAAATGTGGAAACAGAAATCAATCCTGCCGCCACCAATCCCGGTGTCTTTTCCGCCCCCTTCGCCAGCGCGATGCTCACGGCGAGCTTCGCGTATCTCGGCTGGGAAACTTCATCGTGGATTGCCGGTGACATCCGCGATCCCAAACGCAATCTGCCGCGCTCGCTCATCGCCGGCACGGTGTTTGTCACGGTGTTGTACCTATTGCTCAACTCAGTTTTTTTGCGCGCGCAATCGGCCTCGACGATGACCGGTGAAATCGAAGGCATCGGCCTACACGCCACCAAAATTTTATTCGGCCCCGCCGCCAGTCAATGGTTCAACTGGATGGTGATCGTTTTGCTCATCTCCACCACCAGCACCATCCTGATGGTTGGCTCGCGTATCGTGTCCACAATGGCGCGCGATGGCCAATTGCCCGCCGCGCTCGGTCGCCCCAGCCCCACGCGCGCGCCACAAAACGCGCTCATCCTGCAAGCCGCGCTCACGCTTATTTTTATTTTTGCCGCCAACAACGTCGGCAGCGTGGGCACGATACTCGATTACATCGGCCTACCGCTCACGCTCATTATGGGCGCGACGGTGGCCGGCGTATTTGTGCTGCGCCGCCGCGAGCCCAAAACCGAGCGGCCCTTCCGCGTGCCGTTGTATCCGGTCACGCCCGTCATTTTTATTGGCTTGTCGCTTTGGATGGTCGTGTCCGCCATTGCGCAAGGCTGGAAAACCGCCGCGGCCTCTGCGCTTACGGTCCTCATCGTGTGGGCATTGAAACCATTACTCGCCCGTCCCCAAAACCATTGACGCCCGCCACTCACTGACCCCATCATCCGCCCATGGAATTTACCAATGCACGGCTGGTGTTGCCGGATGAAATTCAGCGGGGCTCGTTGAGCGTTCGCGACGGGCAAATCCATCAAATTTCCAAGGACGCCAAGCCCTCGAACAAAGGCGGGGATAATGTGTTCGACCTGCGCGGCGGCTTTCTGGCGCCGGGATTTATCGACCTCCACATCCACGGCGCGCTCGGGCGCGACACGATGGAGGCGCGGCTCGATGCGTTCAAAGAAATCACCGATTTCCATCTCAAAGGCGGCACCACTTCGTTGACGCTCACCACGCTATCCGCCGCGCAAAGTGACATCGAAAAAACCCTTGATGCCATCGCGCCCATTCACAACCGCTCCCTCGGCGGCTCGAGGATCGTGGGCGTTCATGTGGAAGGACCGTTCATCAATAAAGTCCGCGCCGGCGCGCAAAACCCCGAATACTGCCGCGCCCCCACCGCCAAAGAATGGCAGCCCATCCTCAAACACGGCAAGCTCATCACGCAAATGACCCTCGCGCCCGAGCTGCCCCGCGCCCTGAATCTCATCAAAGCCCTGCGCAAAAACGGCACCATCGCCAGCGCCGGCCACACCGATGCCACCGAGAAAGAACTTTTCCCCGCAGTCAAAGCCGGCCTAAACCAAGTCACCCACACGTTCAATGCCATGAGCGGCCTCACCAAAAAAGGCCCCTACCGCATCGCGGGAATGCTGGAATTCGGCCTGGCGGTAGACGATTTGGTTTGCGAAATCATCAGCGACGGCCAACACGTGCCGCCCGTTTTGATGCGCATGCTTTTCAACGCCAAACCCCGCGAGCAAGTGGTCATCATCACCGACGCCACCAAAGGCGCCGGCCTCAAGCCCGGCACAAAGTTTGAGCTCTGCGGCATCAAAGCCAAAGTCACCCCCACCACCGCCGAAGTGTTTGACGGCCGCGGCCTCGCCGGCAGCACGCTCACGATGATCCGCGCCGTCCAAACCGCCGTCGAACAAGCCAACGTCTCGCTCGTCGACGCCGTGCTCATGGCCACCCTCAACCCCGCCCGCCAACTCGGCCGCGACAACGAATTCGGTTCACTCGAAACCGGCAAACGCGCCGACCTCGTCTGGTTCGACAACCGCTACCAAGTCAAAGGCGTCTGGCTAGACGGCGAAATGCGCTTCTTGGCGTAGAGTTTTTGGGGAGCTTTTTTTGAACCGCCAAGACACAAAGCCGCCAAGGTTTTTTTGGGGGGAGACGCACGCGCGACATCGCGTGCAACCTCGCGAAAAGCCCTGCAAGGGCGCAATGTGATAGCCCGGGGCAACGCCCCGGGAAGAATGAACGAAATTAAATCGAGCCCTGTAAGGGCGAAATCTGATGTCCCAATCCCTCGCCCAAGTTCTCGTGCATCTTGTGTTCTCCACAAAAAACCGCGATCCGATGCTCGCGGATGATTTGCGGGATGAACTCCACGCCTACCTCGGTGGCATCATTGAAAACCAAAAAGGCACCCTCCTAAAAATCGGATCAGTGGCCGACCACATCCATTTATTGATTGCCCACCCACGCACTTGCGCGCCGGCGGATTTGGTAATGGAAATAAAAACCGGTTCGTCGAAATGGTTGAAAACCAAAGGGCCGCAATACGCGACTTTTCATTGGCAGAATGGGTACGGAATTTTTTCGGTGAGCCCTTCCCACCGTGCGGCCTTGGAGAAATATATTTCCAATCAAGCCGAACATCATCGCACTGTTTCATACCAAGACGAATACCGCCGGTTGTTAAAAAAATACGGCGTTCAATTTGATGAACGGTTTGTGTGGGATTGAGGGGGTATTTCGCCCTTACAGGGCTTCACTGTTTTTTGGCCCTTTTACCCGGGGCGTTGCCCCGGGCTATCACATTGCGTCCTTTCAGGACTTCTTTTTGGCACGGGCGATACAGAAAAAATTTGGCACTCCCGGAAGGATTCGAACCTTCGACCTAAGGTTTAGGAAACCCTCGCTCTATCCAGCTGAGCTACGGGAGCACGAAGGCATCTTGCCGCAGGGCGGAGGGTTTGAAAAGAAGTCATCTCAAAAAGCTGCGGACTCGCAAGCTCGCCTCTCCAATCATCGAAATCACTGGGGCCTCATTTGGAGGGACGAGCTTGCGAGTCCGATGCGGGGAATTTTCCAATCTACTTGCGGGCGTCGACACACACGAGTGTGCCGGCGGCGTTGCGGGCGTAGATGCGGCCGTTGGTATAAACAGGGACGGTCCAGCAGCGGCCTTGGAGGATTTGAGCTTCGGCGGTGGGGGTGAAGCCTTTGGGCGAGGCGGGGCCGAGCGCGAGTTTTCCTTTCTCGCCGAGGATGAGCAATTGGTTTTGCACAGCCATCAATGAGCCGCAGCCGAAGCCTTCTTTGCGCCATTGCACTGCTCCATCGGCGAAGCGCATACAAACAATCTGCTTGGGGCCGCGGCCGTGGGTGTTTCCGTTTACGCCATAAATGAAGCCGTCGAGTACGACGGAGTTGTTCATATGATTGCTAAGATGTTTGTTGGTGTAAATTTGTTTCAACGCGTTGCCGGTGAATTCAAATAACGCACAGCCGCGATTGTAACCGGTGGAGATAAAAATTTTGTTACCGATGATGATGGGCGTGGTGGAGTTGGTGCGGAATGAAGTGCGCCAATCCTGGAAGGCAACGGTCTTGCCGGTTTGGGCATCGAGGATAACAAGGCCATCGGTCTTGAGCGTGGCGAGGTAGATTTTGTTTTTGAATTGGAACGCAATGGGCGAGCCGTAAGCGGGTTTGTATTTCTGACTGCGCCAAATTTCTTTGCCGGTCATTTTGTTAAACGCGCAAGTAAAAGTGGCTTCAACGATGACCATATTGCCGAGCACCAACGGCGAACCGGCGAAGCCCCATTCGGGTGGCTTGGGCAATCCAGCTTTTGCCATAAGATCCGCCGTCCAAATTTTTTCGCCATTGGTCACATTGTAACAAGTGAGCCGACCGGATTTGCTGTAACCATAAACGCGTTTGTCTTCCACCGCAGGCGTGGCGCACGGCCCGCCTTCGTACATATAATCCACAAGCGCAGCGGCGTAAGTATCACTCCAAATTTCTTTGCCGGTGGCGGCATTGAGGCAAGTGAACGTTTCCTGATTGCCGCGGCGTTGGCCGGTGCAGCCCATCGCAAACACGCGCCCATCGGCCACGGCCATACTGGAAAAGCCCACGCCAATTTTTGCGCGCCAAGCGATTTTGCTGAAATCCGCTTTGGGCACCGCTTCGCGCGAAATGCCATCGTGCCGAGGCCCACGCCAGTTTGGCCAATCCTCGGCTTGGGCGAAGTTGATGAGTAACAAAGAGAAAATCAGATAACGCATCGGGCGAGTCTATCGGTTGGAGGAAAACAGGAAAAGCTCCCTTTTTTATCCAAAACACGTGTGGATAATGTGCGGATAAAGTGCCGGTGAAAATGGTGTGAGCCATTACAGCCCTGTTTTTGCGAGGTTTTAGGCCAAACTGGCTTTTGCCCTTCGTGGGAATAAAATCTGCACAATCGATGGAAAAACAGCATTTTGATGAAAAAAGCCCCAAATGTCGGTTTCTTTTTTCGCGGTTTGCGGGTATATTATAGTGTGAACCGCAACTTGGGAAAGGACGACAGAACATGACCTTAAAGAAAATCGAGAGAAGCTTGGATCGGTGCAATCACCTGATGGAGTTGCTACGGACGTGTCTGGGCGTGATGACGCTGCTTTTACAGGTGGTCATCCTGCTGAAACTCTTCGGCGTCATTTAGCCTGTGACTTAGCTTCCTTTTTTGCACGCTTCAATTCTGCCTTCGAAAGTTTTTTTTGCTCTTTCAAATCCAATGCGGCCCCGGGCTCTGCAACTTCAATCTCCGGCTCTTCCGCGCCTTTTGAAAACAAGCCAAGAATTTTTAGCGTCAGCGATTTACCAAACTGGCCCACAACACCAGCCGCGAAAATCGCCGCCACCCACCAAACCCATTCTGGAATTTCATCAAACATTGTTTCGCCTCTTGATAAAGGCGAGTAAACATCGAACTCAGTCGCGGGTCAATTCTTCCCGCGGCGGACAGCTTGGGCGGAAATTAGCGGGATTCGCCCCTCACAAAAAAACCGTGGCCGCAAATTGGCAAACAACTAATGAATCCGATTATTATTCCTCTTCCTGCTCGGCCGGCTTCGGAGCTGCAAAGGTGGCGAGGGATTGGCCGTTGGTTAGGTTCCAGACTCGGAGGGTGCTGTCTTGGCCGCCGGCTAGGATGACTTTGCCGTCGGGGGTGGCGGCGCTGGCGTACATGTAATCGGTGCCGCCGCTGAAGCTGCGGGCGTCGTTTAGGTTGCTGCTGTTGATGAGGCGCACGGTCTTGTCGCCGGAAGTGACGACCGCTTGTTCGCTGAGGCCGACGTAGTGGATGGAGGTAACTTCTTTACCAAAATTGGTGCGCTGGCGGATGCGTTCACCGGCTTCGAAGTTCCAGTGGCGGATGCTTTTGTCCGCGCCGACGCTGACGAGTTGGCGGCCGTGGGGCAGCCAGCTGACGCCGAGGGCGTGGTGGGTGTGGCCCTCAAAGCTGTGGATAATTTTGCCGGTGGCGATGTCGGTGACTTTCACAAACTTGTCCGCGCTGGCACTGGCGATGTATTTGCCGTCCTTGGAAAATTCGAGGCCGAGCACGCTGTCGCTGTGAACCTCCGCGAAGTTTTTAGCAAGCTTGCCGTCGGCGAGATTCCAGATTTGCACTTCGCCGCCGCGACTGGGTTCGCCGCTGCCGGCGGCGATTTGTTTGCCGTCGGGGCTGAAGTCGATGGTGTTCACGCGGTCGGTCAGCGGTGAGTTGTTGTCGCCGGTGCCGAGCGTACGCTCGAGCTTCCACTCGATGCCGGGGCTCCAAACGCGGGCGGTCTTGTCGGCGCTGGCGGAGATGAATTTCTCGCCATTAAAAACCAGCGCCATTACCGCGCCCGTGTGGCCGCTGAAAGATTCGAGCGGCTGGCCGGTGGTGGCGGACCACGTGTGGACTTTCATATCATCACCGCCGGTGAACACCATTTGGCTGTCGGCAGAAAACGCAATCGCGCGGATGGGTTTTTCGGCTTGAGTCATGGCCGTCTTGGTGGCGGTGACGGCGGTCTCGAGCGCCTTGGAATCGGTGTCGGCGGCCTTCTTGCCGGCGTCGGCTTTGGCGGCGTCGGTGTCGGATTTTGCCTTGGCCTTGGTGGCGAGGTTGAACTCATTAACCGCTTGCACGCGTGGCTCCTCCAGTTTTTTGTATTCCGTATCAGCGGTGGTAACTTTTTTGGCGGTGGCGTCGAGCGTCTTCTTCGCGGCAACTTGGTCTTTGTTGAGCTGGTCACGTTTGGTTTTGGAATCATTGGCGATCTTGCGCTTATCGGTGGCGATTTTTACGGCGGCGTCCTGCGCGGCCTTAGCCTTGTCGGCGATGGGCTTGGCGGCGACGGCGAGCTTCGCGGCATCGGTGTTGGCCTTCTCGGCGGCGGTGTAAACTTTTTGCGCGTTGGCGACGGTGGCTTTCGCTTTGGCCAATGCTGTTTCGGCAACCTTTTGCGCGGCCTGCGCTTGCGTCAATTTCGTGGCGGCGGCGGTGGCGGCGGTTTGCGCTGTTTTTTCCTTCGCCTGTTCCCCGGTCAACTTGGTCTTCGCGGTGTTGGCGAGCGTGCGCTTGTCGACGCCGGCCTTGGCGGCGGCCTGTTTCTCGGCGGGGGTTTTCTTGGGGTCACCGGCAATGTTCTTTGCGTTTGCTTCGGCGGCTTTCGCAGCAGTGTCGGCGGCGGTGAATGCCTTTAGCACGTTGGCGGTGGCGGTCTTCGCGGTGGTTAACGCCTTGGCCGCAGCGGTCTTGGCGGTAGTGGCGGTTGCGGTGACTTTTTGCGCGGCGATCAACTTGGTCTCGGCTGGTTTTTGTTGTTTGGCGAGAGTGTCATCGAGTGCTTTCTTTGCATTGGCGGCGGCTGTCATTCGCGTAGCGGCAAGCTTCTCCTTGGCAACCAAATCGGCAATCGGTTTGGCAGCGGTGGTCTTCGCCTTGGCGGCGGCGGCTTCGGCAGTCTTGGCCACTGTGTCGAGTTCGGGGAAGGTTTTCACCTCGGCATCGTAATCGGCCTTGAGCTTGGTGTACGCGTCCTCGTTCTTTTTCTTTTCGGCGAGGGCGTCATCGAGAATTTTTTTCTTCGCGGCAATGGGCATTCCCTCGGCTTTTTTCCTGGCTTCATCAGATTTTTTTAAACGGTCGGCGGCTTTCTTTTGCGCGTCGATTTTGGCCTTGAGATTTCCGGTGTGATAAGTGACCTCGCGCTTGGCGTAGGCGAGGCGCCGTTCCTTTTTCGCAAGGTCAATTTTCTGATCGCGCTGGCCGCGCAGCTCGGCGAGTTGTTTGCCGTTGTTGGCCTGCCAGATTTTTGCGGTTTTATTTTCACTGGCGGACGCGAACTTGGCGGCGTCCGGGCTGATGGCGATGGCGAAGACAGGCCCGCCATGGGTCATACTGCGGATGAGATTGCCGCCGTTGGCGTCCCAATGACGGAGGGTGCCATCCTGACTGCCGGAGAGAATTTGTGTGGGTTGGTTCGGCAAACGGGTCAGGGCGAGGATGGGTTTGCTGTGCCCTTTCATTTCCTTAAATGGCTTGAGGCCGGCCTGAGCGGCGGCGGTTTCGGCAGCCTTCGCTTTGTCTGACTCTACCTTGGCGGCGTCGGAAATTTTCTTGGTGTCAACGACTGCTTTGGCGGTGGTGATCACGTCGGCCTTCGCTTTCGTATCGGCAGCGGTGGTGGTGGCGGCTGTCGTCGCGGCGGTCTTGGCAGCTTTCTCCGCCGAGTCGGAAATTGTCTTGGCCTTGGCGACTGCGGTGGTGGCGGTGGTCAATGCGGTTTCGGCGACTTTTTGTGCGGCCTGAGCTTTGGTAAAATTCGTGGCGGCGGTGGTCGCGGTGGTTTGCGCGGTTTTTTCTTTTGCTTGTGACTGCGTTAATGCGGTCTTCGCGGTGTTGGCGAGGTTACGTTTGTCGGTGGCGCTTTTGGCGGCGGCCTGTTTTTCGGCGGGTTTTTTGTTGGCGTCACCGGCGATTTTTTTTGAGTTGGCCTCAGCTGTTTTGGCGGCGGCATCAGCGGTGGTGAATGCCTTTTGCGCGGCAACAGTAGCGGTCGTCGCGATGGTGAACGCTTTGTCGGCGTTTGTTTTTGCGGTGGTCGCGGTGGTGGTGGCGTTTTTGGCAGCCGCGAGTTTAGTTTCTGCGGGCTTCTGCGTTTGAGTGATGCTGGTGTCATACGCCTTCTTGGCCGCTGTGGCAGCGGTGCGTTTAGTGGCGGCGTCCTTGGTGGCGGCGACCAACGCGGCAGCGGCCTTGGTGGCGTTCGCTTTGGCGGTGGCGGCTTTGGTGACAGCAGCTTTGGAGGCTAGGTCAGCGGCGGTGAACAGCTTGAGCGAGTCGGTTGCGGTTTTTTTGGCGACGACTAGGGCTTGGGCAACGGTGGCGTTAATGGTTTTCGCGGTGGCGAGATCCCACGAACGGATGAGGTTGTCTTCGTGGGCGGTGACGAGCAGTTTGCCGCCGGTGGTCCAGGTGACGGCGGTGATTTTGCTGGGCTTGGCGAGCTCGAGTTTGGGAGCGATATATTTGCCGTCGGCGATGGTCCAAATGTGATAGGTCCCATCGGTGGCGCCGGAGAGGAGTTGGGTGTTATCGGGCGAGAAGGCGACGTAGCTCACGGGCATTGTGTGGCCGGCGAGGGTTTTGATAGCGACGCCGGTGTTAGGATTGATGAGGCGAATATTATTAGCCTCGGCGACGGCAAGGGATTGGCCGTCAGGGCTAAGAGCGATGATGGCAGCAGCGGTGTTGAGCGGAATGTTGCGGAGCGCTTTGACGGGTTGACGACGCCAAAGTTTTACTTCGCGGTATCCGCCGCTGGCGAGGAGGTTGCCGGTTTGGTTGAAGGTGAGCGAGTGGACAAGGTCGCGATGGCTGACGCCGTTTTTGTATTTGTTGTCTTTTAACAGCGTGGGGTCGGTGAGGCGGGTGATGAGTTTTTTGGTCGGCACGTGGTAGATGAAAATTTGATTGGCGCGGCCGGCGGCGGCGTATTGGCCATCGGGCGAAACGGCGACGGAGTAGATGGGGTTGAGCCCCTCGGGCAACGGCTGCCAATTGACGGTGCGAGCCGCCTTCACGATCCCTTTCGCGCCTTGGGCAATCCATAGCTTGAGCAGGCCGAGTTGCTGAGGGGTCAGATTTTTTGCGGAGGCTTTGTTTTCCGGCGGAGGCATGGGGGGGTCATCCATGTGCGCGGCAAGCTGGAAGAGAATACTTTCGTCAGGCTTCCCGGGGACAACCGCATCGGCTTCGAGAATGTCCTGCGGAGTTTCGAGAATGAGATCTGCTTTGGCCTTGGTTTGGTTGTGGCAGGCGAGGCAGTTGGCACGGAGGAAGGGAAGGATTTCGGATTGGAAATCAACGGGCTTGGCGCGCTTGATGTCCGTGACGGGAAGCGAGCCTTTCTTGGCTGCATCGGCTTGGGTGGCCAAGCCAGCGGCGATTAAGACGAGAATGAGTTTTGTGTTTTTCATTTAGTCTAACTCTTAAATTATCGTTTGGTTAATTTGCATCCGCGGACTCGCAGGCTCGTCCCTCCATTGGGTCGTGCGCTGGAGGGACGAGCCTGCGAGTCCGTTGGCTGTTACTTTTTCTTCGCTTCTTTTTTCACTTCGATGACTTTCAGATTCAGCGGCTGGGTGACCTTGATGGTTTGACCTTGGAGCCTCAAAGTTGCCTCAACGTTTAGCGCGAGGTCGCCCACGGTCGCCTTGTTGTTGGCGGTGATGGTGAATTTGCCGGTGGCCTGGCCCTTGGCGATGGTGAGCTTGCCGATGGTCAAGCCGCTGGTGCCCTTGGGCAGCGCGACGCCGACGGTGACGGGGTCGGCGAAGCCGTACTTGCGCGTGAGGTTCACGGTGAACTCGACCTTTGCTCCCTGCTTCACTTGGCTGGCGGCCACGGGCTTCAACTCAACGGGCGCTTCGGTGACGCGCACGGTGATGGGCTGGCTGAAAAACGTCGCAGTAATATCCTTGGGCTTGGCCGCGGCGGTGAGTTTTTTAACGCTCGCGGCGGCAGCAGCCTTAGCGGCATCGGTGGTTTTCTTCTTCGCGGCGAGGTCGTCGTTTTTCTTTTGCGCGGTGGCTTGTTTAGTTTTGGTGTCAGCGGCGACTTTGGTGGCGCCGACGGCTTTGGCCTCGGCCGCTTGGGTGGCGATCATGGTTTTGTCGAGGGCGGCCTTGGCGGTGGTGGCAGCATTGCGTTTGTCGGTGGCAGCTTTGGCAGCGGCTTGTTTTTCGGCGGGCTTTTTATTGGTGTCGTTCGCAATTTTTTTAGAATTTGCCTCGGCGGCTTTCGCGGCCGTGTCGCCGGCGTCGAATGCCTTTTGTGCGTTGGCTTGGGTGGTCTTGGCGGTGACCACTGCCTGATCGGCGGCGGTCTTGGCAGTATTTGTTTTAGTCGCTGCGGCTTTGGCAGCGGTTAGTTCGGTAGTGGCAGCCTTGGCGAGCTTGTCAGCGGCAGCGGCGGCCTCGTCGGCTTTTTTCTGGCCGGCCTTGGCGGCGTCAAGTTTGGCTTTAGGGACTCGGCTGTATTTGCCTTTGACCTGCGAACGCAAATAAAGAACGTGCTCGCCGACGGGGAGTTTGTAGGTGTTGAGGTTGAGGTCGAGCGTGCCGTCGGTTTTATTTTTGGCGATGGTGAAATCCTTGAACTTGGACAACGTGCTGTGGCCGAGGCATTTGACTTTTTTGTCGATGCCTTTAAAGCCGTCGGAATGAACCACCGTCACTGGAATTTTCAACTGCCCGAAACGCGAGTGTTCGTACACTTTGTTTTCCTTGAACGAAATGGCGACGGGGATGGTATCCTCGGCGGTGACTTGGAGCTGCAAGGTGTTGGTCAAGCGCGCGCGGACTTTGCTGCGCTTGGTGGTGCTGTTGTAAGCGATGGTGGATACGGCGGCATTGCGCGCGGTCCGGATAACGGGTTTATCGGCGATCATGCTTTTGCCGGTGATGATGATGTTGCCGGCCCAATTGGGAGCGTCGGCCTTTGCCTTGAGCATCAAATAAGCGTTGTTTTGGCCGGCGGGGATCACGGCTTTGCTGGCGGTGATAGTCGCAGGCAAACCCGCGATGGCGAGCTCGATGGGTTCATTAAAATTATCGCGCTTGAACACCATCACTTTAATGGGCAACACCTGGCCGCGCCGTAGGAAACCGGTGGGCATGGGCACGGGTTGGTTGGCGATGGCGAGCGCACCTTCGGGCATCGCCACGAGCCGAAAGTCGGGAGCCTCTTTGTGGATGGACAGCCGGTAAAGGCTGTCGGCACTGCCACGGCTGTAAAGGTCGTACAGCAAGATTCGATAGGTGCCGTCGTCGGGCACAACAAAACGGAAGGAGGGATCGACCGACGTGGTGTTGAAAGTCGCACCGCCGATGTTCACAGGGGTGTCCTGCACTTCCTTCACGGTGCTGACTTTCTCAACGCCCTTGTCATCCTTAGTGACCCGCTGGATGCGGAAGAAAGGATTCGTCGGCGCGCCGAGGCGTTCGCTGATGACTTCAACCCAATAGGTGTCGCCTTTCTTCGCGTCAAAAGTCACCCAATCGCGGTCGCGCTGCGGGAAAAATTGGCCGACGTATTCGCACGGCACAGAAATTTTCTGCGCGGACTCCGGCTGGTTGTTGTCCGTGGCGGCCTCGGCGATGACGGTGCTGTCCGCGAAATGAATGCGGACGGGATTCGACGCGCCAGCGGGACTGGGCAGACGATAATCGATGCCGTCAAAACCTGCCGCCACGGGGCCGATGGGCGTGCTGCTGGAAATGTTCAGGCGCGCTGCAGCATCGCCGGGCAGGGCGATGGTCACGGTTGTTTTCTGCAACGGCTTGCCGCCCAGCTCCATGCCGGCGTCCTGGCCTCCGGGGAGGTTGCGGCCGTAGACGGTGTACTTGCCGTTGCTGCCGGGTTTGCCGACCGGCGGGATGATGAAATCAATGTGCGCGCGCTGCGAGATGGTCAGGCGAAATACGTGCTCTGCGCCGCCGCCATAGGTGAAGTCGTGCATCGCGACGTAGAAATCACCGTCGCGGGCCGGTGTGAAATCAAGCGGCTCGCCAAAGCGATTGCGTTCTAATTCCAATCCGTTGGCATCCTGAAGCACGAGCACAGGAGCCATTTTCGAATCGAGCTCACTGGCTTGGCAATTGACCAGCACGCGCTGGCCCTTTTTGAGCGCTACTTTAAAATAACTGTAATTACGTGTAGTGGCCTGGCCGTTGATGGTGGTGCCGAGCTTGGTTTCCATCGCCTTCTCAGCCGAGCTGCCCGCGGTAGATTTTTCCTCCGGCAAATCGCCGACTGCAAAGGCGCGCACGTTTGAAATACCAAACTGCCCCCCGCCGACTTGCACATCAAAAATTCCAACGGGCACATTCTTGGCGATGGTGAGGGTGTATTGATTGGCCACCACGTTGCCTTTGTCGTCTTTTTTTTGCACGGCGGTGATGCCTTTGTGCGAAAAGAAAAGTTGTTTCGATCCGTCAAGATCGCCGCCGGTGAGGGTGATGTCCACGCTCGTGCCCTGTTGTCCGCCGGCGGGAAAGATGCTGGTGATGCGCGCGCACGGGAGCTGCTGCGCGGAGGTGTCGAACGCGGCCACAAGCGCCGCGAACATGCCAAGGAGGGGGAGTGCCTTTTTCATGTCTGTGCTGTTGCGTTAAATAATTGTTTTTAAATAAATCAGTGCGGGCGACCGGCGAAATCTTTGCATTGCTCAGCAATGTCCACGCTCAGGGGGCGGCATCTCGTCGCGAGGACATTCTGCGGATGCGAGGTTGCGCCGGAACTCCGCGCACCCGACGCGGCTTGCTCGTTTGCCTTCGCTCATCGAGCCTTCCGGTTAGTGGTTGAAGAGAAACTCCTTCGTGTTAAAGAGCGCCCAAATAATGTCCTCGTAAGAATTTTTTCGGACGGCCGGTTTTTCCTTGCCGTCTTTGTCTTTGATGATGCGATCCAAATGCGCGCGCGCAAGCAGCACTTCGCTGCCGCTGGGTTCACGGGAAAAAGCCAGCAGGAACAGGTTGCGGATTTTCTTTTCCTCTTCGGCCGACATCGCCACTTGCGCCTTTTCGAACGCAGCCTTCGCGGCGACGGCCTTGGCTTGCGCGGGTTCTTGCATCTTAGCGATGAGATCAACCAACGCTTTCTTAGCTGCCTCGGTCTTAGCAGCGGCGGTGGCTTTCTCGATTTGGGCGGTCGCTGCAGTCAGCGCTTTGTCGGCGGCGGCTTTTTCGTTTTGCGCCTTGGTGAAGGCCTCGCTGACAGGCGTTTTGGCACTGGCCAGTTTCGCCGCACGGCCGTTGCCGCTGGCGAGTTTGCCTTGAATGTCCTTCGAATTGAGCAGGTGCAAACTCTGCGCGAGGCTGGCATCGCTGGACCGCTCGCACTCGCAGGAGCTGGAGCTATCCGGCCGACCAAACACCGTTAGAAAATACGACTGGCTGTTGAACGAGTTATCCGGCAACTGCACCGCGCGTGTGCCCACTGGCAGCCCGCTAAAGTTTGCCTGCGAATCCGTCATTTGGTTGATGGCATCGTAGAGCACCTCGGCATTCAAGCGCTTAGGATAGTAGCGGCTGAAGTAGGTTTTGTCCTTCGCGTTGAAGTCATTGGGAATCGAGCTGAGCTGATATGTTCGTGACTGGCAAATCGTCCGGATGAGCTGCTTCATGTCAAACCCGCTCTTAATGAAATGCTGCGCTAACGCCTCGAGCAGTTCGGGGTTTACGGCGGGATTCGTCTCGCGCATATCGTCTTCCGGTTCCACGAGCCCGCGGCTGAAGAAATGTTTCCAATAACGATTCACCAAAGTTTGTGCGAAGAACGGGTTAGTCGGCTTCGACAACCAATCAACCAGCGCGTGCCGTGGATCATCATCCGCCGTGAGGGCCAGTGGCGCGTCGCCGAGGCCGGTGGCTTTCACGGTGCCGCCGTCTTTTTTATTGGCGGTTTGCGCAACTTTTCGGGTGTGATAAATGACCTCCTCGCCGGGGTTCCGCCCCGCTTTGCGGCCGACGGTTGAGAAGAATGCACTGAAGCTGTAGTAATCCTTTTGGCTCCATTTCTCGAAGGGATGATGGTGGCACTGCGCGCATTGCATTCGGGTGCCGAGGAAAAGCTGTGCGGTGTCTTCCATTTGCGTCTGCATCGTCTTCACCTCGCGATACCAAAACGCGCCGGGGTTCCGCGCCATATCACCGGAGGCGGCGATCACGTTGCGGGTGAATTCATCGTAGCGCATATTTTTGTGGAGGCTGTCGCGGATCCACCCGTGGAAGGCGTAATTGCCGCGCAACGCGGTGGTGTTTGAACGCTTGTTCCGCAATAACGCGCCCCATTTGTTGGCGAAATAATCCGCGTAATCGCTGCTCGCCAGCAGGCGGTTGATGAGCTTGTCGCGCTTGGCGGGGTCGGTGCTTTTCAAAAACGCCTCGGCCTCCGCGTCGGTCGGTAAACGCCCGGCGATGTCAATGCTCACGCGCCGGATGAACGTCGCGTCATCACAAACCGCCGAGGGCGGCATCCCCACGCGCTTGAGTTTTTCGAAAACCAAATTGTCGATGAAGTTGCGCGGCTGCGGCACCTTCGCCACCGGCGCGCCCAGCGGCACACTCGCCTGATACACACTCACCTGCCCGAGATACCGAATCATCACCGACACATCACCCGGCTGCTCGAAAAACGTCACGCGGCCGGTCTGATCCACCTCGGCAATCTCTTTATCGTTCGCCTCATACGTCGCGATGTGCGAAGCGTCTTCCGTGTGACCGTCGCTGTAAATTGCCGTCACCGACAACTGCTGCGCGGCATTCGCACTAACCAACCGCTGCTTCGGGTACACCTCCAACCCAACCACCGTCGGATCCTCTTTGCTGCCGCGCGGCATACCCTGTTTAATCCAGCGCACCATCAGGTCCCAATCGTAACTCTTTGTATCCAACCGCGCGCCGCCGCCGTGCGGCAAAATCGCCGCACCTTTGAGCAACAACAAACTATTCTCCGGCGCCGCCGGGCTCAACCGCCGCCCGCGCGATTCCTTCACGAGATACTCGTAGTCCTCCTGCGGCTCGAAGCCGAGCAACGAAAGCCGAAATCCATTTTGCCCGCCGCTCTTGCCGTGACAACCGCCCGAGTTGCAACCGGCCTTGGTGAAGATAGGCGAAATTTCATTCGCAAAATTGATGGGCTGTGTGACGTCGAATTCCGTGACCGTCACCGTCACTGTCGACTTCAACCCGCCCGCGAGCGTCGCCGTAATCGTCGCCACCCCATCGCCCAGCGGCGTGACCATTCCATTGGCGTTGATCGCCACGATGTTTTTGGGTGTGGCGGAATACTTCACCGCGCGGCTTACATCCGCCAGCTTCCCCGCGTCCGTCGCCGAAGCCACGAGCTGTTGTCGGCTGTGCTTGCCCTTCAACGAAAACGCCTTCGCGCCCTTGCCCACTTGCGCCGTCAAATTCACCGCGCTCGGTTTCGCCGCCACGGTCAGCACGCCGACCATCAGCCCCAATGCCATCAAAGTTCCAATCTTTTTCATAAGCTTGTGAGTTGTCCCAGTTTACACAAATCCACGACCCCAACGCAACCCCCGCATCGAAGCGCAAAATACCTATTTTGCCTTCCCATTTTCGACGCTCTGCGTGCCTTGAAATTCACTCAAGTGGACTCGCAAGTTCGACCCTCCAATGTGCCGTCAGCACATTCAAATCAACTCCTTCATCGGCTGCCAACCGTCGACCAAATAATGCGGGCGACCGGTGAGGTCGGGCAATGTCGTGGCGTTGGGGTCGAGGCCCATCGCTTGGTAAACGGTCGCGTGGACTTCGCCCATATGAACGGGGCGATCAGCGGGTTCGGCGGCGTGTTTGTCGCTCGCGCCGATGACTTGTCCGTGGCGCATTCCGCCGCCGGCGATGAAGGCGCAGCTCACGTTGGGCCAATGATCTCGGCCGCCTTTGGCGTTGATTTTTGGGGTGCGACCGAACTCGCCCCACGCCACGACCGTCACATCTTTGTCGAGACCGCGCGCGTGCAAATCTTCGATGAGCGCCGAGAGGCCGCGATCGAAGATGGGCGCGTGGCCGTTGACACCGCTTTTGGCATCATAAATTTTATCGTGAAAATCCCAGCGACCGAAGTTCAGCGTGACGCAACGCGCCCCCGCTTCGACGAGGCGGCGGGCCATTAGGAAATGCGTGTTGTCGCGCGGAGCGCCGTCGCCAAAATTTTTCGCGTCGCCCTTGCCGTAACGCTCGCGGATTTTTGGGTCTTCCTTTTCGAGGTTCATCGCGTCGGCGAGTTTGCTGCTGGTGAGCACGCCCATCGCTTGTTGCGTGAAGGCGTCCATGCCGCGCACCGCACCGGAGCTATCGGCCTCGCGTCGGAAGCTATCGAAGCTCTGCAACAAACTACGCCGTGCGCCGAAGCGGCCGACGCTAACGTCGTTCAACGTCATATCGCCGCGACTATGATTCGTGGGCTTGAACGGCCCGTGGCCCACGCCGAGGAATCCCGGCTTGCCGCTCGCGCCGTACGGTGGATGACCCGCCTTGGGCGCGAGGCCGATGAAAGGCGGGATGCCCGGCACGTGAGCGCCGCGCAGTTTGGAAAGCGCCGCGCCGATGGACGGCCAACCGCCGGCCGCTTGGCCGTTGTTGTTAAACGTGGACCCCTTGCGGCCGGAGTAGCACATAAACGAATCGTTGCTGCCGTTGGGCGCGCCGATGATGGAACGGATTGCCGTCCACTTATCCATAATGCGCGCCATCCTCGGCATCAATTCGCTCACGTGAATGCCCGGCACGCTGGTGCGAATGGCTGCGAGGTCGCCACGATATTCGCGCGGCGCGTTGGGTTTGGGATCGATAAGATCCTGATGCGGCGGCGCGCCCGCCATATAAATCATAATGAGCGCCTTATGGCTTTTGCCCACGCCCGCCGCGGCCTCCGCCTGCAAAAGCTCCGGCAACGCCAGCCCGCCAAACGCGCCAAACGCGCCAACCCGCAGGAAATCCCGCCGGTTCAATCCGTCGCAAAATCCCGTTTGTGATTGTCCTTCGATTCTGAGCATTTGATTTTCAGCTAAATGATTCCCTAGATGAGCGCCTTAATCGGTCGGCCGTTTTCGACCATAAAGGTGGGGCGACCTTGTGGGCTGGTGAATTGGAGGCGATGGCTGAGGCCGAACATTTGCAGGATGGTGGCCATCACGTCTTGCGGATGGATTGGGTTTTCCTCGGGCACCTCGATTTTGCTGGAGCTCTTGCCGATGACTTGCCCCATTCGCAAGCCGCCGCCGGCCAGCGCAAGCGTGCACAGGCGACCCCAGTGATCGCGCCCGGCTCTGGAATTGACGCGCGGGGTGCGGCCGAATTCGCCGGTGACGACCACCAGCGTGTCGTCGAGCTGGCCGGTTTGGGCGAGGTCGGCGATGAGCGCGCTGATGCCCTGATCCATTTGCGGTGAGCGGCTCTTCATACTTTTCGCCACGGTGCTGTGCATATCCCAACCGCCGTAGCTGATGTTGACAAACCTGCATCCGGCAGCGCACAGGCGCTTGGCGAGCAGGAGTTGTTCGCCCAACCCACGGCCATAACGGGCGCGCACTTTGGGGTCTTCTTTTTTAATGTCAAAGGCGTCCTTGGAGCTACCGAGCACGAGGTCGAACGCCTGTTGCTCAAAGCCGTCGAGCCCTTCCATTTGGCCGGAGCGATCGATGTTGCGGTTGATAGTGTCCAGTTCATCGAGCAAACCGCGCCGGCTATCGAAGCGATTGCTATCGACGCTGAGTTGCATATTTTTGCGCGCCTGACCGCTTGGGCTCAACGCCTGATAACGCGCGCCGAGCCAGCCCGGGCCATCGCTGCCGATGCCGCCGATGCGCACGTAAGTGGGCATTCCCGTTTCCGAATGGGTGGTGCCTTTGGCTTTGGAAATAATGGCGCCGAGGGAAGGTTTCGTTTTGGTGCGATCGTCGTAGCCGGTCATCACCCATTGGGTGCCGGTGCCGTGGCTGCTGCTGCCGTGGGCGAAGGAACGCACGAGCGCCATCTTGTCGGCCACTGCCGCCATCTTCGGGAACGTCCCGCCGAGGCTCATCCCGGGGATGGAGGTTTTGCATTCGCCGGTGGTGCTGCGGTATTCGCGCGGCGCATCCATCTTCGGATCAAACGTCTCCACATGGGTGGGCCCGCCCGCGAGCCAAATCCAAATCACGGATTTGTTTTTCACGGCCAACCCCTGCTTCGCCGCGATGTCTTTGGCCTGCAACAAACCGGGCAACGACATTCCCGCTGCCCCCAGCGTGCCCACCTGTAAAAAATTTCTTCGTGAAAATCCGTCGCAATCGCGACTGTTTGGGGTTCCGAATATTTTTAACATAGCTGGGGTCCTTCGCTGGTTTGATGGTTTGGGTTTTTTTACATAACTGAAAATTTTTAGCTGACCATTTCCGGTAATGGCTTCACGCCGGGGTCCACAAGAAAACGCGGACGCCCTTGCAAATCGGGCACGGTGGTGGTTTCCACGTTGATGCCCAACGCGGTGTACAGCGTGGCAAAGACTTCGCTGAATTTCACCGGGCGATCGGTGGCTTCGCCCGCGTGTTTGTCGGTGGCACCAATGACTTGGCCGTGGTTCATTCCGCCGCAGGCGAGCGCGGCGCAGCTCACGCGCGGCCAATGATCGCGCCCGGCTTTGGCGTTGATCTTCGGCGTGCGACCAAATTCGCCCCACACCACCACGCTGACATCGCGATCCATTCCGCGCTGATGCAAATCTTCGACGAGCGCCGTGAGCCCTTGATCGAGCATCGGCATATCCTCGCGACCGCGTTTGAAATTTCCGCTATGCCAATCCCACCGGCTGAACGCCAGCGTGACGCAACGCGCGCCGGCTTCCACCAAACGCCGCGCCATCAAAAAATCATCGAGCAATTTATGCGAACCATCCGCGCGTTTGACAGCGCTACCCCGGCCATACCGCGCGCGCAGTTTGGGATCTTCCTTTTCCAAATCCAACGCCTCGGCAAAGCGGGCGGAAGTGAGCATCGCCAACGCCTGTTCATTGAAGGCATCGAGGCCATCCATCTGGCCGCTGTGATCAATGTCACTGCGCAGTCGATCAAACTGCGAAAGCAACGAACGCCGTCCATCAAGGCGGTCGAGGTTCAAGCCATTGAGCTTCATATCCTCGCGCACGCCGCCGGCTTTGGCGGGGAGAAAGGGGCCGTGGGCGGGGCCAAGAAATCCGTGCGGGCCGGGGTCGCCCCATTCTTTGTGGCCGCAATTGGGGGCCAAGCCAACGAAGGGCGGCACGCCTTTGGCCGCCGGCCCGTGCAGCCGCGACAACACCGCGCCCATCCCCGGCCAACCGCCGGGAGGTTGATTGCCAAAATTGGCGCGACCGGTTTGGCATTGCCACGCATCGTGCCGGCCATTGGCGCCGACCATCGAGCGGATGATCGTAAACTTGTCCATCATCTTCGCCATCCGCGGAAACTGATCGCCAATACGAATGCCGGGGACGCTCGTAGAAATCTCATTGAACTCGCCACGAATTTCTTTGGGCGCGGTGGGTTTAAGATCCCACATATCCTGATGGCTCGGGCCGCCGGGAAGGAAGATATTGATGATCGCTTTATGCCCGCGCTTGATGCCTTGCCGCTGCTCGGCTTGGAGGATTTGTGGCAACGAAAGACCACCCATCGCAAGGCCGCCGATTTGCAAAAAACCACGGCGCGATAGGCCATCGCAAAAACGATATTTTTGTCCCTTAATCGTGATCATTATTTACAGCTCAAGTCGCTGGAAAATTCGACGCGGCGAAGTTGCGAATCATTCAGCCGGAAAGGCCAAAATGTCATAAGAATTTTGCCGGTAAAATAGGGCGGAATTTGGAGAATTTCGGAAGGGCTCGCCGTTTGTAGCCCGGCCCGTTGGGCCGGGCCCGGGCCACCGGCCCGGGCTACATGAAATCGCGTTTAATTTATTGGTTTACGAAGTGGGGACCGGCGCGTCCACCGATTCGTTTTTTGAGGTCGGTTCGGGGCTTAGGCGATACACGGCTTGGAGGTCGCTGAAGCCTTTGATTTCCATTGGCGGCAAGGTCTCGGCGGAGCGGCCTTCGCGGGCGGCTTCGCAAGTGGGTTCGTCGACCAAAATATCCATCGGACTGGCCACCGTGCAAAGGCGACTGGCGAGGTTCGCCCCTTGGCCGATGACGGTGAAATTCAGCCGATCCTCAGAGCCCATAAAGCCGGCGAGCATTTCGCCCGTGGCGATGCCGATGCCAACGTCGATTTCATTGCCGCGCAGCATATTCAGCACCTTGCGTTCCTGTAACATATGCCGCGCGCAAGCCACGGCGCGTTCGGGCGCGGTGGGGTCTTTGCCGGTAGCGCCGAACACGGCCATGATCATATCGCCCACAAATTTATCCACCATCCCGCCGTGCTCGTGAATGACCCACGTCATCGCGGTCATATGTTCGTTCAGCAACGAAACCACCTCCTCCGGCGGCATATGCTGGGTGATCTCGGTGTACTTTCGGATGTCGCAAAAGAGCACCGTCATCCCGCGCGTCTCGCCGCCCAGCACCACATCGCCCTCCAACAAACGATCGGCCACTTCCTTGTCCGCCACCTTTTTCAACAAATCTCGATACTTGTTCTTTAACGATAACTCTTGCGCGGTTTCGTTGAATGCATGGGCTAATTTGCCAAATTCATCGCCACTGCGCACTGGAATGCGAACATCATAATCGCCTTCGCGAAGGCGCATGGTGGCTTTGAAAAGGCGGCGCAAGGGCTTGAAGAGGCCCAGCGAAATCAGCCAGCTCAGCGCCATGGTGGCGAGGCCCATCAGGCCGCCGAGCAGCAAAATTTCGTCACGCAATTCCGCGCGCATTGCCAGCGGCGCGGCCCACGAATAGAGGCCCACTTTGTAGGCGGCGGGCAAGCCACTGGTGGCGCCGGCGTCGTTTTTCATCGGCGAATAAAAAACGCGGTACGGCACGCCATCGAGATTGACGAGGTCGATTTGGTCTTCGGGTTGTTCGCCGCGCACATTGCGGCGCAGCCAAGTGGTGAGCGGTTTGGTGGCTTCGGCGGTGATGGCACGGGAGTGCAGATGGCCGTCCACCCACATCCCGGTCATTAAATCGCTGATGTCACTGAGCGTCTGTTCGCCGCGCGTGCTGAGCGGGAAGCCGAGCACGAGCGTGCCGATTTTGCGACCGCCGCCCGCTTGGAGAACCGGCGTGCACACCAGCTCGATGAGGCCGCCTTCGCCGTCTTTTTCCAATGCGAGATAGCCGACGCCCTGTTTATCGAGCGCCACCAAATCGGGCACAAACTCCTCAAGCCGTTCGCGAAAATGACGGCGGGCGGCGTTGTCAAAAAACCCGCCAAACCGCGCCTCCGGCAGCAGGAACTCGCCCTGTTCGCCGAGGAAAACAAGAAACGAAGCGGTGATCGTTTGGGCCTGTTCGCGGCCGTCGATACCCAATGCGTGACGGGCCGCCGGCGGCACATCGGCCTTGGCTGCGGCGCCGGGCGGACGGGTGGGGCGCGGCAATTTGCTTGCACTCTGAATGCCGACAGAAAATTTGCGTAATTGATCCGCAATGTTCCGGCGAGTCTCAGCCACAGCGCGGTCATAAATTTGCTTCACCGGGCTAGGCTGTTTTTCCAACGCAGTACGCAGAGGAGAGGGCGCGAAGGAACGTCTCTGGCCACGGCGAGGGTCATCAAGTTGGCTGGCGAATTGGTCGATGGCCCCGCGCATTTGGCGGCTCATTGCGAGGCGTGCGGCGATGTTTTCTTCCGCCTCCATTTCCTCGGCTAGTTTGCGGAATTCCTCGGCCAACATCCGCTGCAGTTGATGCCGCGCGAGTTGGTACAGCTTGGTGGTTTCGCGGCCTTCCAGTGCCTCTTGCACCTGCGTGCGCTTGGCGAAATCCATCGCTTTCTGGCGCACCGCACCCAGCCGCGCCTCCTGTTCACGCGGCAGATACGTGAGCTGCTCATTCACACGATCGCGGAAGAGCTGATCGTGCGCCGCCTCCACGCGCCGCAACGACACGCGCAGCATCACCGCCGTGCACAGCGCCACCACCACCAACATCGACAGCAGCAGTTTTATCCTAAATCCAAATCGAAACATATTGTACGAGACACTTTATAAAATTAATTCGCGTGGCGTCTCCCATAAAGACGCAAACGACAGGCAAAAAGATTCAATAAATCGCCCCTTTTACGCCCCTTTCCAGCCCATTAAAGCGAGACACTGCCTGAAAACCACGCGGCATTCGAGGCAAAAGAACGCAAAAAGATTGCAAATTCATGGCATAAATCCGTGATGCAATTCAGCCTCACCCACCTTCGCCTTACATTGGACGCCAACGAACCGCCATAAACCCGCCAAAAATGTGAGAAAGCGCTCAAACCACCGTTTTTTGTGACCGGTAACAACCGATTGCGTGAGCATTACGCCCAATGCGGAAAAACCACGCTAAACTTTTTTCTGCAACCGATTTTACTGGGGATTTAGGGCCAAAAAAAACTGGCACGAAAACTGCGAACAGATTCAGCAATTAGAGAAGGCTATGGATGTAGCCGCTGTGAGACTGCGCCCTTTAGATGGACGCATAACCCTAAACAACCCGAAAACCAACCAACCAACGGAAAGATATGAAAAAACTAAATAAAAAGGGCTTTACCCTTATCGAGTTGCTGGTGGTCATTGCCATTATCGGCATTCTGGCCAGCATGCTTCTTCCCACCTTGGCGAAGGCCAAGAAAAAAGCAAACCGCCTCAAATGCGCAAACAAGCTTGGCCAGCAATCACAGGCTCACATTGGCTTTGCTGGCGATGCCGGCGGCTTCCTCTGGACCCTGCAGGATCGTGAGATCATCGACGCCTATTCGGCCGATTATCGTGCGCGCCCTCAGGTCACCAGCCACTTCTTCACCTGGCCATACGATGGTTACGCGGACTGGCGCGCAGGATCCCAGTTCGGAAACACATCCAACCGGATGCCCGCTGGCTTCCGTTATCACCGCGATTGGCATGCGGGTGACGTGCGGTTCGTCTACACCGTTCCCGGCATTCGCCGTGCATTAGATAGCTCGCGGATGATTCATTCCCCTTGCGACGCCAAGGCGAAGACCGAGAACCAAAAGGATTCCACTAAAGGCAACTTGGACAACGGCAAATGGGCCGCAGGCAAGTTCTCAGGCGGCGGAAATGGTGGCTTCTACGTCACTTGGTACGCCGGTAGTTATGGTTTCCACCGCGGTGGTGATGACCAAACTCCCGAGACCCTCCTCACCCTCACCCGTAATGTGACCGGCAGCGGTCGCGAATGGGACGAGCTTCCCAGCGGTTACTACTACCAGTATTACAACTACTGGTGCGCCCGCACCTTCCGTGGTGACAACAACGATAACTTCGTCGGCTCAAGCGGCAAAGATATCGATGGCAATCAGGTGAACCGTTACCCCTACTACTATTGGGCTGACTACGCCGGATACTGCGCTAAAATGTCCGGACTGGACGCGAGCCAAGGCCAGTTCAGCACCTCGGATGGTTCTGTGAAGCAGTCTGACGACACGCAGTGGAAAGCCGCTATTGTGAACCACAACAATCAGGAAGGCACCAAAGCCGTTTCCAACAGCACCAAGAAAGCTGTCCGCAGCGCATCCCTTTGGGAGCAATAAACGCGGGTGAACAAACTTCCTAAATCGAAGTAAACCTCAAAGCCCCCGGTCCATGGATCGGGGGCTTTTTTTGTTTCCTTCGTTTGATTCGTTTGATTCGTTGGCGTTTGAAAATGAACACAAAAAAAGGAGGCCATCAAGGGCCTCCTGTTAAGTTTGGGGGGCTGATTAATTACTCAGCCTACTTTTTCCCTTCGATCCCATCGGGCTGTCCCTCAGGAGCGCCAACGCCGCTCGGGGGCTTGGGCGCTTCTGGGCCGGGGCCATTCTTTTCGCCGCCTTTAGGGTTCTCCGTTTTCGGGCCGTCCTTAGGGCTGGGGCCATCATCAGCTGCGTCATCGCCACAACCGACAATGATCGCTGCAGAGCCGGCGGCAATGAACGCCACGGCCACGACTTGGGTCATTTTCTTTTTAAGCATTTTTTATTTTCCTTGAACTGGTATTGGTTCGCTTCATTCCGCCGCACACCGGCGCGGCTTCGGTTTTGGATTCTCACCGAAAGCCTGTCCATTGGCAACCCCTTTTCCTTGCCCTAATGCTTACCACCCCCGTCACCCCCCGTCAGGAGAGGGAAGGCGGGTTCTCTGAAACCGCTGAGGCGCGCTCGGAGAGCACGCCCTACCGAACCCCCCCTCGTGCGTGAATTTCACACGATGTGATGAAAAATAACGCAACGTTTGGGGTTTCCCGCACCGCTTACCCCGTTTTTGTGCGTAAAATCGGCCAAAACCATCTTGGCACGAGACTTGCGATACAATCCTTGAATGGAGCCGTCATGTGGCGGTTCTGCCGCGCCTGAGCTATGCGAGCCATACGAAAGCGTGTAACCCGTAAAACAACCCAACATAATAAAACCATGAAAACACAAATCAAAAAGGGGTTTACCCTTATCGAGTTGCTGGTGGTGATCGCCATTATTGGCATCCTGGCCAGTATGCTGCTTCCCACCTTGGCTAAAGCTAAGAAAAAGGCGAATCGCCTCAAATGTTCCAACAACGTTGGCCAAATCTCCAAGGCTTATCTCTCCTTCGCAGGTGATAACGAGACGATGCCCTGGCTGATGCAAACAGGTGACAACAAAGCAGCCTACGCTTCGGATTACCGTGATGGCGCCGGCGGCACTACGCTGACATACGTGCACAACCATCATATGATTGATATTCGTTTCGTTATGACGCTACCCAGCATCCGTCGCGATCTGGATAGCTCCAAGATGCTCCTCTCCCCGACTGACCCCATCACCAAGAGTGGTAACCAAAAGGATAACACTCAAGGCAAGCTCGACGGTGGCAAATGGGCCGGATCGACTTGGGGCACTAATGGACATTACGTGCACGATCGCGCGGGCAGCTATGGCTACCACCAAAATGGTGATGACCAAACTCCCGAGGCTCTGCTCTCCTTCGCCCGGAACATCTACGGTGACTGGCGTTCCTCCTCGACTGTCCTCCCCGGTGGACGCATCAGCTGGCCGAACCCATACATTAATGTACGGCTTCGCACCGCTTCCGGTCGCGGCAGCAATCTGCTCGGCCCGACTGGTTACTGGCGGAACAAAGTGGCTGGCTTCGACGCCGGCACGGGCAACTGGTCCAAATCCGATGGTTCTGTGACTCAGGGCGACCAAGCTCAGTGGAACACAGCGATTGGCGAAACTGCAGCCGTCACCGGTGGCAGCAACACCAACCCAACCGATCAAGTGGCTCGTTTCGGACGTTAGTCTGAACCGAAGCTGAAAAACTCTAAACCCTCCGACTTCGGTCGGAGGGTTTTTTGTTTTATCCCCTCCTCAACAAAAGCCCAACCCACCCAACAAAAGGAAAAGCCCCCCGTTGCCGGAGGGCTTTCTTGTTAATCGAATTTTGAGTTGTGCGGGTTGGGGTTACTTCCCTTCTTCACCACCGCCGCCGCCTTCACCGCCGCCGCCAGTGCCGGGTTCTTCCTGCGGCAGGTTCTCATTCTCTTTGCCATCATGGCTGATGTCTGGCTTGCCGTCATCTTCAACAGTCTCTTCCGCGCCGCAACCGGCAACGAACACGCCAGCCGCAGCGATGGTAGCCACGGCGATTACTTTGGTCAGGTATTGCTTCAACATATCTATTTTTCTTTCGACAGGTTTTGTTTCGCTAAGGTTCCACCGCGTCAAAGCGCGGCTGAAGCGGCATCCTCCAACAAAACGCCCGATTTTGCAACCCCTTTTCACTGTGTGAATTGGAATGGGTCAAAACCCCCAAACCTCAATTCCGGCCCCACGCGATCTCACGCGATCTCAACTAATCTCCCAGCTTTTTCGAGCGCTCTGGTGTCCCTTGTTGTGGTGCCTTGGTGTGCCATTGATTTCGTTGCTGAACATCCCCGCCGATGAAATCCGAATTGCGTGAAAATTTTACAATCTGCTCAATTTTGACGCTTTCGGAATGACTCCGGTTTTCAATTCCCCGATAAAACAGCACTGAAAATTTTGGTACAAAACTTGCGTGCGGGTTGGTATGGAGTTAGTCGTTACGACAGTTCCGCCGTGCCTCGCCTCATCGAGTTGCTGGTCGTCATTGCCATTATTGGCATTCTCGCCAGCATGTTGCTCCCCACTCTGGCTAAGGCTAAGAAAAAGGCGAACCGCCTGAAGTGCTCGAGCCAAATTGGTCAAATTTCAAAAGCCTATATTGGTGTGGCAACCGACGCGGAAGTGTTCCCGTGGCTGATGCAGGACGGTGACAACAAAGCACAGTACGCCGCGGATTACCGAGGCCGCGCGTTTGGATGGTCCTACGGCTGGCATATGCCGGACATCCGCTTCGTGCTCTGCATGGCTTCCATCCGGCGTGATCTGGATAGCTCGAAGATGGTTCTTTCACCTACGGATCCAAAAAACAAACGCCGCAATCAGGTGGAAAGCACCCGTGGTAATCTGGACAACGGCAAGTGGGGTTCATACACGCATAATAACTCCTACTACGTGCAAACCGGTTCCAGCAGTTATGGCCACCACCTGATGGGTGACGACCAAACGCCCGAAGCGATGTTGCACTTCACCCGCAACGTGCAGGGCGACGGCTACGGTTGGTCCCAAATGCCCCGCGGCTGGATGCTCGGCTGGAATGGTAACATTGCCCGTCGGTTGAATAACAACGCCGCTGGCCGTCTGCTCGGTGCGGAAGATTCCTCTAACCGCCACAGCGTGGCCGGTTTCGATAAGGATACAGGCAACTGGTCCAACTCTGACGGCAGCGTGAAACAAGGTGACGGCGCTCAGTGGAGCGAAGCCATCTCGACCACTGCCAAACAAAACGGCGGTAGCCTTACATCCGTTAACCAATCCATCAGCCGGGATTGGCACGAATAAATCGCACGAATAAACCCAACCAACCATAAACCCTCCCGATTATTCGGGAGGGTTTTTTTGTGCCCGGATGTTGCGTGCAGACGGTGAACGCCCAGCGACGCCAACAACAAATGAAGCGGCTGAAACAAAAAAAGCCCCCATGACGGGGGCTTTTTGAATGTAAAAACGGAAGGCTTATCGCCACCGATTGATTAGTTACCGGGTTTTGGAGGCAAATCCCCTTCTTTAGGTTCCTCTTCCCCACCAGTGGACGGGACCGGATCTTCTGATGCGGCATCTTCCGCGCCGCAACCGGCGATGAACAGGGTGCCCGCGGCAATCGCGGTGACGGCAACAACTTTGACTAAGTATTGTTTCAGCATTTTTTTTGTGTGTTATTGGGCGGCCGCGCACGTGCGCGACACACGCGGAGATTCACAAATTGCCCTCTTCTTGGCAACCCTTAATTCAAGCGCCCCAACCCGCACAACGGGCTTCCCATTCAGCCCCATTCGCGTGAAATTTGCTTGGGCTTACCATAAATAACGCAGATGGAGCCCTGCCGGTTGAAGTTTCCCCGATAAAACAGCCTTTAACATTTGGCACGAAACTTGCATGCATTTTGCATTGGAACTCGTCACCATAAGAGTTCCGCCGTGCCTAGCCTCATTGATTACATCATGCAGCTCAAATAGCTCGTAACCCAAAAAGCAAACCTCAATCAAAAATGAAAACCATAAGGGATTCACCCTCATCGAGTTACTAGTCGTCATTGCTATTATTGGCATCCTCGCCAGTATGCTGCTCCCCACTCTGGCTAAGGCTAAGAAAAAGGCGAACCGTCTGAAGTGCGCGAGCCAAGGCTCAGCCAAGGCACAATTCCTCGGCCCATCGGATGGCCCGGCCCAAAACCGGATGTCGGGCCTGGACTCGGGCACGGGCAATTTTGCCACGTCCGACGGCTCTGTGAAACAGGCCTACCAAGCCCAGTTCGATTCCCAAATCACCGCAACCAGCAAAGTCGCCGGCGGCAATATTATTGAACCGAATCAATCGATCAATCGATTCTACGGCCGATAATTGCAGCGGCGCTCAATCGC
>JAAZZB010000039.1 GCA_014239365.1 Verrucomicrobiia bacterium
AAATACTGCATACATAAGCTTAAAAATTGTCCTAAAACTGCGAAAAGGGACGGGGAATAGACCAGAAACACCCCCCCGTGTCAACAGGTCTTTCCGAGAAATTTAGTTGGCGTTTGGAGCCTCTGTTTCGCTGTCCTCAGCCTCGTCCTGCAAGTATTCCTTGGGCTTATACGCCATCGCCACTGGGATAAACACCAACGCCGCCAACAGCATTAAGCCCGCAAAAAACACGTAATAAGCGGCTCCCTTGAGTTTGCTGGTGGGGCCGGGGAAGGTGCGGCCGGTGATGGATTCCGCCGTGAGCGTGCTGCCTTCGGGCACGGAAACGAAGCTCCACTCGTAAGTGAGCGCGTCGCCATTGGGATCAAATGTGTCCGCGCCGTTGAGTTGGATGGATTGGCCCAACGGCTGCGTTTGGGGTTCGCCGACTGCCATCACGGGCGGCAGATTTTCACGGGTCACTTGGAGGGTCACAGAATTTGTGGCCACCGCGTTGGCGTCCTCGCCAACTCGCACGACAAACTGCAATTCATATTCGCCGTCCACATCCGGCGTGAAATTTGGGTTACGTGTTTTGGGTTTGTTCAACGCAGTTGAATCCAGCGCACTTCCGTCGGGGACAGCGGAAAATTTCCACGTGTAGTCAAACGCGCCGTTGTAATCACCTTTGCCCGCCGTACCGTAAAGGCGCACCAATTGACCGGCAGGCATCGCCCGCATCCGGCCCGCGTTTGCGGTGGGCGGTTTCTTTTCCTTGGGCTCGTTAGTCGGCGCAGAAGATTCTTCTTCCGCTTCCTCAATGGGGGTTGTCACGTGAACGGTCACATTAGTCACCGCGCTCGTTTTTCCGTCATCCGCTTTGAACGCCAACACATACGTGCCTTCCACATCTGCCTTAAACGAGGGCGTGGGGTTTTGGATAAAATGATTCACGCCCGCGGTGAAGAGATTGCCGATGGAGACGGACATCAAAAAGAAACCGAGGATGAGCGACTTCATTTTCTTGGGCGCCTGCGTGTACGAAAATTCCAGCGCGGTGATGGAGATGAAAACTTCCGCCGCCGTGAGCACCACGTACGCCGCGATTTGCCAAATGATGTTCGGCAGTTCGCCGCCCGCGATTTGGGTTTCGATCCAAGCGGGAATCAAAAAGGAAGGCACGGCCACAAAAAATCCGATGGCGATTTTCCGCAACGGCGTCAGCGGGAACACGCGGTTGAGCGCGGGATAAATCAGCCAAGTGAAAATCGGGATGAACGTCATAATCATCACCGGATTGATCGCGCCAATCTGCGAAGGCAGCCACTCGATGCCCATCAGATTGCGATCCATCTTGTCCGCCTGCAGCACCCACGCCGAGCTGGATTGATCGAACAACGCCCAAAACATCGCCACAAAAATGTAAATCACACACAGCCGCCCAATGATTTTCAGGCCGGTTTTGCTGAAGGTTTCCTTGAGGAACCCCATCCCGCCCGCGGGAATGTGCACGAACTTTTCGCGTCCCATCCAAAACACCAACGTCGCCAACAACATCAACCCGCCCGGCACGCCGAAGGCCACGTGCGGCCCATAGCGATCCAGCAAAACCGGCGTCATGATTTGCGAAAGAAACGCCCCGAAGTTGATGGCGAAATAAAACCACGCGAAAATTTTCGAAAGCAAATGCCCGTTGGTTTTTCCAAACTGATCCCCCACGTGCGCCGACACACACGGCTTGATGCCCCCCGCGCCAATGGCGATGAGCGTGAGCCCCACCGTCAGCCCCAGCCGCGTTTCATCCAGCGCCAGCGCCAAATGCCCCGCGCAGTACACCAGCGAAAGACCGATGATAGTTTTGTATTTGCCAAGAAACGCATCGGCGATGATCGCCCCCAACAACGGCGTGAAATAAACCGCGCTGTTAAACAAATGATACCAAACCTTCGCATCCCCCTCGGACATCGGCGCGGCCTCGCCGTTGTTGTCCATCAGATATTTGGTCATAAAAATAACCAGGATGGCCTTCATTCCATAAAAGGAATACCGCTCCGCAGTCTCGTTGCCGATGATGTACGGGATGCCTTTGGGCAGCCCTTTGCTTTTCACCGGCGCGGTCAGATAAGGCGAATCAGCCATAGCGGCGGATGGTGGCCGAGCCAATGCGCGATGGCGAGGGAAAACCTGCGCGACATAAAGCGGGATGGACGAAAAGCCCAGTCCGTGATAGCGTCCCGCTTTGTCCGGCCCAACCGGCAAAATTTATTTGGAGGAAAAAATTATGATGCGATCCGGAAATCCCGTTCTCAACGACAAAACATTTACCCGCCACATCGACCTCACCGGCGAGGATCGGATGACGCTAATGGGCACCGTCCACAAAACCGGCCTGCTACTGACGCTGTTGGTGGCGGCAGCGGCCGTGACTTGGAATATGGTGTTTCAGGGCACCAACTCGGAAGGGATGCTGATGATGCATCCGCAGCTGAAATTGTTTATGATCGGCGGCGCGATCGGCAGTCTCATTTTGGCACTGATCACCTACTTCAAACCCACGATCGCATTTATCACTGCGCCGTGTTACGCGATCCTCAAAGGGTTGTTTGTGGGTGCGTTATCGGCATTTATGGAGGCCATGTTTCCGGGCATCGTCGTGCAAGCGGTGGGGTTGACGTTTGGCGTGCTGTTCGCCCTGCTCGGCGCGTATCGCAGCGGGCTCATTAAGGCCACGGAAAATTTCAAGCTCGGCGTGTGCGCGGCCACCGGCGGCATCATGTTGATCTACCTCGCCACATTCATCCTCGGTATGTTCGGCGTGAACATTCCATTTATCCACGGCTCGGGCACGTTCGGGATTGCGTTCAGTGGGTTCGTAGTGGTCATCGCCGCGCTGAACCTCGTGTTGGATTTTGATTTCATTGAAAATGGCGCGGAACAAGGTGCCCCCAAATATATGGAATGGATCGGCGCATTCGGATTGATGGTGACGCTCGTTTGGCTGTACATCGAAATTCTCCATTTGCTGGCCAAGCTGCGCAGCCGCTAAGCCGCTGCATTTTTTGAACACAGATACGCAGGATATTCAGGATTCAATTTTATCCTGTCCATCGTGAACATCTGTGTTCAATCAAAAGCCCCCCTGTCAATCTGCCCCGTTTCCAGCATTGCTTTTTTAAGTGGGATTGGGTAAAGCAAACCCATTCCTATGCTGAATTCACTCAGTCTTTTTTGGCGTCGCTTTTGCGCGGCGAGTCTTTTTGTGGTGATCACCACAATCTCTTTATCGGCCGCGCCGAAGGATCCGTTCAAACAACTCGATGATCTCTGGCCCACGCCGGATGCGGCACGCCGCGCTTCGGGCGCGCCGGGGCCGGGCTATTGGCAGCAGCGGGCGGATTACGTCATCGATGTGGAGCTCGATGAAGCGAAGCACCGCATCATCGGTCGCGAGACGATTACCTATCACAATCACTCGCAGGACACGCTGGATTATTTGTGGCTGCAACTGGATCAAAATTTGTTGGACCCCAAAATGATCGCCGCGCAGTCGCGCACGGCGCCGGGGTTTTCCGGGCTGTCTTTTAAGCGGCTCGATTCGATGTTGTTGCAGCGCAAGTTTGATGGCGGGCACAAAATCACCGCCGTCAAGGATGCCGCCGGCAAACCGCTCAAGCACGTGGTGGTGCAAACGATGATGCGCGTCATCCCACCCGCGCCGTTGAAGCCCGGCAAGTCGATCACGTTTTCCGTGGAGTGGAATTATAACATCAACGACACCGCCAAGATCAGCGGTCGCACGGGGTACGAATATTTTAAGGAAGACAAAAATCATTTGTACGCCATCGCCCAGTGGTTCCCGCGGATGTGCGCGTACACGGATGTCACCGGCTGGCAAAATAAACAGTACCTCGGCACGGGTGAGTTTGCGTTGGAGTTTGGCAATTACCTCGTGCGCATCACCGCGCCGGCCGATCACGTGGTGGCCTCCACGGGCGTGCTGCAAAATGCCGATAAAATTCTAACCAAAACACAACGCGCCCGCCTCGCCAAAGCGCGCACATCAAAGAAGCCGGTGTTCATCATCAACCTCGCCGAGGCCAAAGCGAATGAAAAAGAAAAAGCCAAAGGCAAAAAAACGTGGGTGTTCAAAGCCGATAACGTGCGCGACTTTGCGTTTGCCAGTTCGCGCAAATTTTTGTGGGACGCCATGGGCGTCAATTTGAATGGTAAAACAATTATGGCGATGAGCTATTGGCCCAAGGAAGGCGAGCCGCTTTGGAGTCGGTACAGCACCCATGCCGTCGCGCACACGCTGGAGTTGTATTCGCGCTACACGTTTGATTATCCGTACCCCGTCGCCATCTCGGTGAACGCGCCGGTGGGCGGGATGGAGTACCCAATGATTTGCTGGCAACGCCCGCGCCCCGAAAAGGACGGCACCTATTCCAAGCGCACCAAGTACGGCCTCATCTCGGTGATCATCCACGAGGTGGGCCACAACTGGTTTCCAATGATTATCAACTCCGACGAGCGCCAATGGATGTGGATGGACGAAGGCATCAACTCCTTCCTGCAATTTCTCACCGAACAGGAATGGGAAGCCGATTATCCCTCGCGCATTATGCCCGCGCGCATGGGCGGACTGCTCAGCTACCTGAAGTCCCCCAACAAAATGCCCATCATGACCGGCGCCGATTCACTGCAAAGCACCGGCTACAACGCCTACACCAAACCCACCCTCGCACTCAATATCCTGCGCGAAAGCGTCCTCGGCCGCGAACAGTTCGATTACGCCTTCAAACAATACGCCCGCCGTTGGATGTTCAAGAGCCCCACGCCCACCGATTTTTTCCGCACCATGGAAGACGCCGGCGGACAGGATCTCGACTGGTTTTGGCGCGGCTGGTTTTACGGCATCGAGCACACCGACATTTCCATCGAAAACCTTCACCACTACAAAATGGACACGCGCGATCCGTACAAAGATAAGACCGCCAAAAAAGACAAACGCGATGCCGAACCCGATCGCCTGTTCCAAAAACTCAATAAACCCCTCCCCAAACGCGTGGACGCATTTCCGGAACTCAAAGATTTCTATAATGAATTCGACGAACTGGACATCACCGAAAAAGACCGCGCCAGTTACGAAAAACTCCTCAAAGGCCTCAGCGAAAAAGAAAAAGCCATGCTCAAAAGCAAAGGCCAGTTTTACGTCGTGGACCTAAAAAACCTCGGCGGCCTCGTGATGCCCGTCGTGATCAAAGTCACGTACGAAGATAAAAGCACAGAGGAAATCCGGTTGCCCGCGCAAATCTGGCGGCGCAATCCCGAGTCCGTCTCAAAAATGATTGTCGCCGACAAAAAAATCACCCGTATCGAAATCGATCCCCATCGCGAAACCGCAGACGTCGATATCGAAAACAACTACTTCCCCCGCCGCATCCGCGAGCACACCTTCGGCATCAATAAATCCAAAAAACCCTCTGGCAACAACCCCCTCCGCGACAAACAAAAAGCCGAAGAAAAAGCCCGCAAAGAAGCCGAAGAAAAAAAGAAAAAAGAAGCCGAAAAAGAAAAGAACAAAAAGCCCGCGCCGAAAAAGAAATAATCGTTTGCCAATCGTCGCCGGCATGAATCCCATTCACGATCACAACCGCGCCGCGTGGGATGCGCGGGTGCAAAAGGGCCAACGCTTCACCGTGGCGGCGACGGATGACGAGATGTCGCGGCCGTTGGAGATTCTTGATCCGCTCGGCTGGCTCGGCGGTGAAGTTACAAATCAAAACATCCTGTGCCTCGGCGCGGGCGGGGGTCGGCACGGGCCGATGCTGGCGAGCGCGGGTGCGAGCGTCACGGTGGTGGATATCAGCCCCGAGATGCTGCGGCTGGATCGCGAGCTCGCTGAGGCGCGCGGGCTCCAAGTGGAAACGGTGGCGACGTCCATCGACGATTTATCGATGCTACCCGCTGCCGAGTATGATGCGGTGATGCAACCGGTGAGTACTTGTTATGTGCCGGACATTCGCATCGCCTATCGCGAGCTGGCGCGGGTGATGCGGCCCGGCGGCGTTTACATCAGCCGCCACAAGCAGCCCACCAGTTTGCAAATGGATCTCGCGCCGGGGCCGAATGGGTTTGTGATTGAGGAGCCGTATTTTCTCGATGGCCCGCTCTCGCCCGCCAAGCGTTCGGGGCCGCATCGCGAACAGGGCACGATGGAGTTTCTGCATCGCTGGGGCGATTTGCTCGGCGGCCTGTGCGAGACGGGGTTTGTGATTGAAGCGGTCACCGAGCCGAAGTTCGGCGACGCCTCCGCTGCGCCCGGTAGTTTCGAATACCGCGGCCATTTCATTGCGCCTTACATCCAACTCCGCGCCCGCCGCACGGAACAACCCGCCGCTACCGATGCGCTTTGGACGCCCAAACAAAGTTAACCACAGATTACACAGATGAACGCAGATTAAGCCCAAAGAAAAATCTGCGTAATCAGCGAAGTCTGCGGTTATAAAAAATGGTTTAAAAAGTTTAATGAATAGCGGTGGAACCGAACGCGGGACAAACTTAGGAGCTGCGCGAGAAATTTGAGCTTCTCGCCCGGAGAGGGCCCCGAAGGGTCGGCTCCTGATGTCCGATTCCACCGCCACCGACGAGCGCGAATGAAAGGACGCAACCGCGCCCGCCGGCCTGTGTCTGTGTCTCGTCAACTTGGTCAGCTAGGTCCTGTCCACACTAACCATCGTAACATAGCACCGGTTCACCCAAAAATCAAATTGAGGGCGCACTTTTTTGTGGAGGTTTTTGCGGGGAATTAGTTTGGCTGCTTAAGCCACGCCGCGTCGTGCGTTTGCAACAATGCCGCAAGCAACGCGTGAATATCTTTGGCGGATCCATCCAATTCGCGCCGCACCCAGAAGCCAAGCGCCACGTTGATTTCAAAATAATCGTGCCCCGCCTTGTCCGCTCGTTCCGCTTCGGGCCGAAAAAATTCCTGCAACCAATCACCGGCATCCTCCTCGCCAGCTATTTTTTCCGCATAACCATCCCGCGCTTTCGCTGCGCGTTTGGGCATTGCTTTGAGCAGTTGATGAGCGTGGAAAAAATTGCGCGCCGTGCGTCGCAGAAATTTGTCGTACACCGGTTGCAATTCCTTGCGCAGCTTGGCGTCGCGGCGGCCCGGGATTCCATTTTGCAACGCCCACTTGAGAAACGCCGGATTGTAATGGCCGAAGTCGCCTTCGGCGTTTAAGTCCAGCTTGCCATCGCGATGCGGCCCCGCACGAAAAATTTTATGGCCCGAAAGTTTTTCAAGTTGCGCCACGTTCAGCGCGAACTGCGCCTTGGCGTACAGCCCGCGCAACCCGCGATTGGGCAGCCACGTGTCCAAATCGCGATAAGCCTTGGCGGGCGTGTCCTTGGCGAGCTTCGGCAATTGCCGCCACAAAGCCACCACTTCCTTGGGCATTTTTTTTGGCGATGTATCGGCCCCACTCGCGAACAACGGAAAAATCAAAAGCAACATCCAGCGCATTTCGAATGTGTGGCATTATTTGGCCGCTCAAGAAAGTGAGAGTTATTGACGCGCTGCCGTGGTTGGCAAATTATATCCGGATGCGACGACGATTGGCGTTTGGGTTGATGATGTTCACCGTGCTGTTTGGCGCGATGGGTGCGGGTGCGGCGGTGTCCACCGGCGTGATCGCCAAGGGCACGCGATGGGCGATGGCGTGGAGCGTGTACGACAGCGGCCAGCCGGGGCCGACGCTCATTGTCGTAGGCGGCGTGCACGGCAACGAACCGGCGGGGGCCAGCGCGGCGGGGCAAATTTGGCATTGGCCGGTGAAACGCGGGCGGCTCATCGTGGTGCCGCGCGTCAATGGATCGGGGCTGAAAGATGGCTCACGTTTTTTGCCGGGGGTGTCGCTCAAGACGCGCGACTTGAATCGCAATTTTCAAAAAACAGATTCCAAGGAAGGACCCATCGGCGAAGGACCCATCGGCGAACCGGCGCGGGCGTTGTGGAAATTTGTGAGCGGGCATCAACCGGATTGGTTAATTGATTTGCACGAGGGGACGGACTTTCACCAAATCAATTCTAAATCCGTCGGCTCATCCATCATCGACGTGCATTCAAACGCTTCAAATGCCGCCGTGCCGCTGATGCTCAAGGCGGTGAATGCGACCGTGAGTGAGCCCAAGAAAAAATTTGTGCGGCTGCGTTATCCCGTGGATGGCTCGCTGGCGCGTGCGGCGCACGAGCGGCTGGGCGCGCACGCGATGATTTGCGAGACGACTTCCAAAGATCAACCGCGCAGCCAACGCGCGCGGCAGCATCGGCTGATGGTGCACGCGCTGCTCACGCATTTGCAAATGGCGCAGGCGGGGCCGCACGTGTTGGTGGGCAAGGATGGTTTCCGCGTGGCGATTTATGATGCCGGCGGCGTGGGCGGCAATGGGCCGCGCAATGTGGATCGCGTGCTCGCGGGGCACGCGGTGGTGCGGCGCGTGGGCGCGGCGGATGTGCGCGATGGCGTGCTGGGGCAGTTTCACCTCGCGGTATTCCCCGGCGGCAGCGGCAGCAAACAAGCCAAGGCATTGGCACCGGCCGGACGCAAGGCGGTGCAAAATTTTGTGCGTGATGGCGGCGGGTTCGTGGGCATTTGTGCGGGCTCGTATTTGGCGGCGGCCAATTACGAATGGTCGCTCGGCATCAGTAATCACAAAACGTTTTGCAAGAGCATCGACATCCCGAAAGTGGGCCGCAAAAGTATGTGGTACCGCGGCCCTTCCGCCACGGTGCGGATGGAACTCACCGAAGCGGGCCGCAAAATTTTGGGCGATAAAAAAGGCGCGTTCGATGTGCGCTATCACAACGGCCCCATTATGTCGCCCATGGGCAAAGCGGGCCTCGGCGCGTTCCAACCACTGGCGCAGTTCCGCAGTGAAGTTTCCCGTTACGAACCGCAGAAAGGCACGATGACCGGCACCCCCGCCATCATCGCCGGCCAATATGGCAAAGGCCGTGTCCTTTGCATCAGCCCCCATCCGGAATCATCCGCAGCGCTGCACGCGATGGTGAGGCGCGGTTTGTTCTGGGCGGGTGATAAAAAATAGCATCGGGAAAATTGAGCAACAAAAAAGGCGGCCCGAAGGCCGCCTTTTATTTGAGGGGGGAACAATTCAGGGTGATTATTTTTTCTCTCGGGGGATGACTTTCAACTGGCGCGGTTGGATGCGGGGTTGGACGCCGCCACCACGACCGCCGGGGGCGGGCAGGATGCGGATGGCGCCTTGGCCAAAGCCACCGCCGCGATTGCCGAAGAGTTCGCGCATTTTCTTTTGATTCGCTTTTTGCTCGTCGGTGAGGATGGAGTTGTAGTCTTTTTGGTATTGCTCGGAGAGCTTTTTGTAAGCGTCCCGTCGCTCTTCCAGCGGGAGTTCGCGAACTGCCTTATACGCTTCCTGACGCTTGGCATTCATTTTTTGGAGTTTGGCGCGTTGATCTTCGGTGAGCACGATGCGCAGTTTTTTCATCTGCTCGTTGCGCTCGGCCTGAGCTTTCTTGGCCTTCTCGATTTCGGCTTTTTGTTCTTTGGTGTAAATGCCGTCGATTTGTTTTTGGAAGTCCGCGCGGAGGTCGGCCATTTGATCGCGCTTATCCTGCGGGGTGAGATCTTTGTTTTGGAAAATGGCGCGGTAGGCTTCGCTTTGGGCCTTGCGGATTTCCGTCATTTTTTCCTGCTGCTCTTCGGTGAGCTTGATCTGCGCGCCACGGGGAAAAATGGCGGGGCGGATGAGCGCACCTCCGCCAGCGGCGAATGGAGCTGCCTGAAGCAAGAGGCGTTTGGGCTTAGGATTATCCTGTGCGTTGGCGGAAAGGGCGGTGACGCCGGCCAAAGCCAGGGCGGTGATGATTTGAGTTTGTTTCATAATGTGTGGTTTGGATTGTCGCGGCTAATTAGACGGGAAAAGGGCGGAGAAACGCCATTCTTTTCTAGAAAAAAACGGGGCGAAATCAGCCAGTTTCGCGTGATTGCGGCCAAAACCAAAAAAAAGCGGCCCGAAGGCCGCTTGAATTGGGGTTGTGTTTGTAGCGGGTTTTATGCGTCCGAACGGCCGGGGCGCTGTTTGCCTTTGCCTTCACCTTCGCGTCCACCGGGGCGGCCTTGGGGGCGTGTGGGGCGTTGGGATTGCAGTTCTTTGAACTTCTTTTTTTGTTCGTCAGTGAGGATGGCCTCGATTTGTTTGTTGGTCTTTGCACGCAGCGCGCTCATTTTTTCGCGCATCGCTTCGCGGTTGCCGCCGCTGAAGAGCTTCCGCATTTCGGTGCGTTGTGCGGTTTGGATTTCGGCGACCTTTTTCTTTTGGGCCTCCGTGAGGTTCAACGCAGCCAATGGATCACGTCGACCGGCACCACCGCCGGGGCGATCGGGACGTTGCGGGCCTTTGGCGCGGATTTCGGCGAGCTTCTTTTTCTGCGCGTCGGTGAGGATGGCTTCGGATCGTTTCTGAAACTTCTCGCGCATCTCGGTGAATTTGGCGCGCATCGCTTCGCGGTCGCCTCCGCCGCCACGCAGTTCCTCAAACATTTTGCGCATTGTGGCGCTTTGTTCCTGCTGGAGGGCAGTCATTTTTTTCTGCTGCGCCTCGGTGAGGTCCAGCTGTGAATAGGGATTGAAACGGTTGAAGCCGCCGCCGGGGCGCTGTCCTTTGCCCTGGCCGGGGCGGTCTTTACCTTGGCCGGGACGGCCTTTGCCTTCGCCGGGTTGTGCTTGGCTGGTGGCAGTAATGAGCAGGCTACCAGCGATGAGTGCTGTTGCCAGCATAGTTTGTTTGGTTTTCATAATGTGTGATTGTTAATCGGTTCTGAAATGCAGACGCGTCTGGAGTGAATAGGATACAAAAAAAGCGACCCGAAGGCCGCTGTGATTTGAGTGGAATGAATGCCTACTTCTTCTCCGGTTTCTTGTCTTTGCCGGCGGGCTTGTTTTTGGCAGTCAACTCTTTGAGCTTTTTCTGCTGCTCTTCGTTCAGGATTTCCTTCAATTTCGCTTCAATCGCTTTGCGGTTTTCCTGATATTTTGCGCGCCGCTCTTCCTTGGGTAGTTTGCGGATTTCGGCTGCTTTCGGGCGGTTTTCCTTTAGAAACGCGTTGAGCGTTTTCTTTTGGTCCGCGTCGAGGTCCAGCTGTTTTACCAACGCCACGATGCCGCGACCGGCTTTTTTCTTGGGGGCGTCTTTTTTGTCATCCGCCTGGGCAGTGCCAAGCGCGAGGGCTGCGGCGAATGCCAGCATCATTAGTTTTTTCATAATAGGTTTGTTTCTTTCTGAGTTGAGGGTGAGGGATGATTGTGACCGTTCAACCCAGACGCACAAGGCTAAAAAGGGTTACACTCACTAAAATCGTTACACGACCGCCACCGGGTTTTCCAGCGTGCCGATGCCGGATATGTGGATGCGGATGAGGTCATTCACCGCCAGCGTAAAATCATCGGGCGGCACCACGCCGGTGCCGGTGAGCAGCATCGCGCCGTGCGGGAAGGTTTGGGAGCGGCAGAGGTAACCGGCCAATTCATCGAATGAACGCTTGAGATTGTTGAGGGATGTTTCGCCTTCAAAAACAGTTTCGTTTGCGCGGATGATTTCGATGCCGATCGTCCACGCGCGGGCTTCGGCTTCGGTGGGGGCGAGGACGAGCCACGGGCCGATGGCGCAGGAGCGGTCGTACACTTTGGCCTGCGGGAGGTAGAGGAGATTTTCGCCTTCGATGTCGCGCGAGCTCATGTCGTTGCCGATGGTGCAGCCGGCGATTTGCCCGCGCGAGTTGAGCACCAACGCCAGCTCCGGCTCGGGCACGCTCCACGTCGCATCGGCGCGAATGCCGACGGGCTCGTTCGGGCCCACGACTTTTTCGGGGAGCGATTTGAAGAAAATTTCCGGTCGCGCCGCGTCGTAAACCAAATCGTACGCGCTGGCGCTGAAATCGCTTTCCTCCATCCGCGCCGTTTTGCTGCGCAAGTAAGTGACGCCCGCGGCCCAAATTTCCTGCTGCTCCACCGGCGCAAGCAACGTCACCTCCGCCAGCGGGATGATCGGCAAATCCGTGAGCGCCTCCACGCGCGCAATGGCGTTGGCGTCCTCCAGCAATTCGGTGATGGAGGCGATGCCGCCCGCGGTGAGGTCGGCAACGGCGGCGTCATCCACCGCAAGACCGATGCGGGTGGCGTCGTCTTTTTGAAATCTGCAGAGTTTCATTTCGGTTGTGGGTAGGGCGGTTTCTCCGAAACCGCCAAGGCGCGCTCGGAGAGCACGCCCTACCGATTATGCCGAGGCTTCGCAGTAGGCGGCTTCGGATGCAGGCTCGGGAATGGGCTCGCCGGTTTCGCGGATGCCGTCGAGATGAAACTCAATGGCCGATTGCATTTCGCTTTCCACTTCATCACGCGTGGCGCCGGTGGCCGCACAGCCGATCAAGTCCGGCGAATACGCGGAAAATCCGGTGGCGGTTTTTTCGATGATGATGAGGTAACGGTTCATTTCAATCCTGCCTGTTTCATTATACTGTTTAACGTGCCTCGCGCAAGCTCATCGCCGGGCTTGCCGGGGATGGTGACTAAGCCGCGCTTCGTCGGGTGTTTGTATTGCCGGTGCCTGCCTCGCGTCCGTGCGAGTGTCCAGCCGTCGTTCGTGATTTTTTTGATGACGTCGCGTACTTTCATTCTTGGCGTCTTCGTGCATTGGCGTGCCTTGGCGTGCCTTGGCGGTTCAACTCTTCACGCCGAGTAATCCAAATAAACCGATTTCACGCGGGTGTAAAAGTCGATGGCGGTTTGGCCCTGTTCTTTGAAGTTGTTGGTGCTGGAATGTTTGACGCCGCCGAATGGGGCTTGCAGGGCGAGGCCGGTGGAGATTTGGTTGATCTTCACGACGCCCGCTTCGATTTGGTCCGTGTAACGCATCGCCTTGGTGATGTCGCGGGTGATGATGGATGCGCTGAGGCCGTACTCGATGTCGTTGGCGAGCGCGATGGCTTCGTCAAAGTCACCGCACTTCACCACGCCTACCACGGGGCCAAAGACTTCTTCCTGCGCGATGCGCATGGAATTTTTTACGTTGGCAATCACGGCGGGGCTCATAAAATGGCCGTGCTCGAGGTCGCCTTCGCCCAATCGCTCGCCGCCCCAAACGCATTCGGCGCCTTCGTCGTTGGCGATTTTGATGTAGTCGAGATTGCCGTCCAATTCGCTCGCGCTCACGGCGGGGCCCATATTGACGCCGTCGTTCATTCCGTTGCCTACGTTGCGGGCTTGGGCTTCGGTGATGAGTTTTTCGGTAAACTCGTCCGCGACCTTTTCGTTTACAATCACGCGACTGGTGGCAGTGCAAACTTGGCCGGTTTGGCCGAAGCCAGCGAGGCCGACAATTTTTGCAGCGAAATCAAGATCGGCATCGGCCAAAACGATGGTTGGATTTTTGCCGCCCATTTCCATTTGCGCGCGGGTCATGCGCGGGGCGAGTTGCTGATAAATGCTGTGGCCCACGCCGTGCGAGCCGGTGAAGGACAGCGCCTGCACGGCTTCGTGATTAGCTAGTTCATCGCCCACTTCTTTGCCGCTACCGACGACGACGTTGAGCACGCCCGCGGGCAAACCGGCTTCATTGAACGCGCGCGCGAGTTCGAGGGCCATCGCGGGCGCTTGAGTGGCGGGCTTGAGCACGACGGTGTTGCCGCTCACCAACGCGGGCGCGAGCTTCCACGCGGGAAGGGCGATGGGGAAATTCCACGGAGTGATCAGCGCAACCACGCCGAGCGGCTCGCGTTTGGTGAAGAGCATATTGTTCGGCAAATCGTGCGGGACCACGCTGCCACCGATGGTGTAGCTCAGCCCGGCCATGAACCGAAAAATATCGACCGTGCGACCGATTTCCATTCCGGCTTCCACTTTGGTTTTGCCTTCTTCACGGCAAAGAATTTCCGCCAGTTCATCCTTGCGACCGGCGATGATGTTGGCCGCCGCGCTGAGAATTTTCCCGCGAGCGGGCACCGTCGTCGCGCGCCACGCGGGGAAGGCGGTTTGCGCGGCATCGATGGCCGCTTGCGCCTCGGCGCGTCCGCCCAGCGCGTATTCGGTGACCGCCTCGCGCGTGTCGGCGGGGTTGAGATTGGTAAACGTGTCGCCCGAAACGGCAGACACCCATTCGCCATTGATGAAATTTTTGTATTGCTTCATTTGCTTCATAAATCTGGAAGCCGCAAGTGTGCCGCAACGCGATGGGAGGGGCAAGTGTCACCTTGCCCAAAACTCAGACACGGATTACACGGATTCACACAGATTTTCGCCCGGAAATAAAACTGTGGAAATCCATGTAATCCGTGTCAAAAATTCACACCAACGCATCCGCTTTGGCGGCGAAGATGAAGTCGGCTTCGTTGAGGCCGTCGATTTTGTGGGTCCAGATGGTGACCTTCACTTTGCCCCACGCGAGGAAGAGGTCGGGGTGATGAAAATTTTCTTCGGCCAGCGCGCCGATTTTGTTGGTGAAGGCCAGCGCGTCGGCGAAGTTTTTGAAGCTGTATTCTTTTTCGAGATGATGACCGTCAATGACTTGCCAGTGGTTGCCGAGTTCGGCGGTAAGTTTTTCCAATGCCTCGCCCGCGAGCGGGGGCACGCCGCCTTGGCAGGGTTTGCATTCGCGTTGGGAGAGGCTGCAGGATTCTTCGCTCATATTGAGTTGGATGTGTGGGCTTGTTTTGCTGTCTGGAAATTCTAAACTGCCGAACGCGAATGACCGAGCAGAAAAAACATTCCATCCTCTACGACGACGAATGCTGGATGTGCACGTTCCAAATGCGTTTGCTGACGTGGCTGGATTGGTGCGACGTGGCGCGGTTGGTGCCGGCGTCGGATCCCGAGTGCCTCAAGCTCGCGCCGGGGCTGACGCGGGAGGGGTTGATGGAGGCGATTCATTGCGTGAGCACGGGCGGCGAAGTGCTGCGCGGCGCGCGGGCGTTGCGGTTCATTGGGCTGCGAATGCCGCTGCTGGTGCCGATGGCGTTGGTGCTTTGGGTGCCGGGAATTATCTGGATTGCCGAAGCGATTTACGCGGGCGTGAGCCGCAATCGGCACCTCATCAGTAAGGTTTTTGGCTGCAAAGGCGCCTGCGATATTTTGCCCCAACGCCAGCGCAAAGGGGAAACCACCACAAAACCAGCGGAAAAATGACCGAAATTCGCGCTTGCCAAGTTTCCTGTGGCTGTTAGATTCCCCGCCCCGATTTATGAAGACGGACACTCATCCTGATAAATACCGCCCGGTGGTTTTTCGTGACACGAGCAATGGTGACGAATTTCTCACCCGCTCCTGCGCGCCCACGAGGGAAACGACCACCTTTGAGGGCGAGGAATATCCGCTGTACCAAATGGGTATTAGCAGCACCTCCCATCCCTTTTACACCGGCCAACAAAAATTTGTGGATACCGCCGGTCGCGTCGACAAGTTCCAACAACGTGCCGCCAAAGCCAAAGCCATCGCCGAGGCCCGCGCCGCCAAGTCGAAAAAGTAGCGAACCCCTTTTTACCGCCCGCCCGGTTTGCGCCGTGGCGGGCGGTTTCTTTTTCTCCGCCTTCATTGGATGGACCTGCAACCGCACATCGAAAAATTCGCCGCCCGCATGGCCGAGGTTGAAACCGACTTGGGCGATCCGAAGGTGTTCGAAAACAACCGGCGCGCGCAGGAACTCGGCCGCGAATATTCGCGCCTAAAAGATTTGGTGACCAAAGGTGAACGTTACCTGAAAGCCCGCGAGGAATTGGCCGAAAATCAGGAACTGGTCAATGGCGGCGATGAGATGGCCGAGATGGCTGTTGAAGAAATCGCCCGTTTGGAAACTGAAATTCCCGTGCTCGAAAAGGAAGTGGAGATGGGCCTTGTGCCGCCGGATGCCGCGGACTCGCGCAATACAATTATCGAAATCCGCGCAGGCGCCGGGGGCGATGAAGCCGCGCTTTTTGTTGGCGACCTTTTTCGGATGTACACCCACTTTGCCTCGGCCCAAGGCTGGAAGCACGAGCTGATGAGCACCAGCGACGCGGCGATGGGCGGCTACAAAGAAATCATTTTTAGCCTCGCGGGCGAAGAAGTTTACAAGCAAATGAAATTCGAGAGCGGCGTGCATCGCGTCCAGCGCGTGCCGGCCACCGAGGCGAGCGGACGCATTCACACTAGCACGGTCACCGTGGCGGTGCTGCCCGAGGCGGAGGAAGTGGATATTGAAATTAAGCCCGAGGAATTGGAAATCTCCGCCACGCGCGCCAGCGGCCCCGGTGGCCAAGGCGTAAACACCACGGATTCCGCCGTGCAAATTGTTCACAAACCGACGGGCCTCATCGTGCGTTGCTCGGATGAACGCAGCCAAATCAAAAACCGCGCCAAGGCAATGAAGGTGCTGCGCTCGCGTTTGCTCGATCAAATGCTCGCTGAGGAAAACGCCAAGTACGCCGCCGAACGCAAAGCGCAAGTGGGCACCGGCGAACGCAACGAACGCATCCGCACTTATAATTTCCCGCAAAGCCGCGTGACCGACCATCGCATCGATCTTACGATGCATAGTCTGTCCACATTCATCGAGGGCGACATTGGCGAGATGATCGCGCCCCTCATCCAAAATGACTTGGAGGAAAAACTCGCCGCCCTCCAAGCCTGATGCAACCCCGCGCCCTCATTTTCGATTGCGACGGCACTCTTGCCGATAGCATGCCGCTGCATTGGCGCGCGTGGAACGCCGTCTGCCAACGCAACGGCATCGAGCTTTCCGAGGCGCGTTTTTATAAACTCGGCGGCGTGCCTTCGCAAAAAATTCTGGCGATGCTCAAGCAGGAACAACACCTCGACTTTGATCCCGCAGAAATTTCCCGCCAAAAAGAAGAGGCTTACTTGCCGCTGATGGATGAAGTGAAACTCATCGAACCCATCGCCGCCATCGCCCGCGAACATCTTGGCCAACTTCCAATGGCCATCGCCACCGGCGGCCGCGCGAAATACATTCGGCCGCTACTCGAGCGCCTCGATGTGGCGGATTGGTTTCAGGCAATCGTCACGAGTGACGACGTAAAAAACCACAAGCCCGCGCCGGATACTTTTCTGAAAGCCGCCGCGCTGCTCGGTGTGCCGCCGGAAGATTGCCGCGCGTTTGAGGATACTGATTTGGGCATGGAAGCCATTCGTGCCGCGCATATGGACGCCGTGGATGTGCGCACCATTCCCGGTGTGTTGCCGGAACTTCTCGCGAATTAAAACCGCCTAAAAAACCGCCTAAAGCACGTCCATTTGCGTGGCTTTCTCCGGCCTCTGCTGCCGTACCCAAACGTACCGGAACAACACCGTGCGCAGCGCCATCGCCACCGGAATGGCGAGCAAACCGCCAATCACACCGCCCACCAGCGTGGCACCCATTAGCACCGAAATGATGACCGCCACCGGATGCATTCCCACGCGGTCGCCAATGATTTTGGGTTGGATCACTGTTTTCTCCAAAAACAAAACCAACGCACAAACCATCAACGCCACCATCGGCGCAGCCGCGCCATCGACGATCATTTGGTCGCTATACGCCAGCGAAAGCAACAGCACCGGAATGGTGGCGGCGATCACGCCGAAGTATGGAATGATGCCGAGCAACCCCGCCGCCAGCCCGATGAGGATCGCGTAAGGCAATCCGATAATCGAAAATCCAATCGCCAAACAAACGCCCACGCAAAACGCCACCAACACTTGGCCGCGGAAAAACACCACGAGACAATCGTTGAAGGACGACAGCACGAACACCGCTTCCTCTTTGAAACGCGATTCCTTGAGGGGCAGATAATCGCTCCATTTCATTTCAATGGTGCGCGCTTCCAGCAGGAAATAAAAAACGTAAACCGGTACCAACGCCAAGCCCGCCAACAGTCCAATCAACGCGATGGCCTCGGAAATGCCTTTTTCGGAAAATCGTGTGAGTTGCTGCTCGCCCGCAGTCATCAGCGCGCTGAGATCGATAGCTTCCAGCTTGCCGATCATCATCACCTTTCCCCAGTCGGTGCCCTTATGTTCAGCCGCCCAGTTGCGAATGTTTTGCTGCACATATTCCACTTTGGTTTCCTCGGCTAACTTCAACATCTCCGGAACCACTGTGGTGAGCGTAATCATCGTGAGCGCGGTGATGATGCAAAACCCAATCATCAACACCAACAAGATCGCCTTCACGCGTTTTGGGTTTTTGATTTTTGCAAATAGGAAACTCACTTTGGCAGACATTTTAGGCTCAAAAAAATCCACTAACGGATTGAGCAAAAACGCCAGAATACCCGCGATGGCCAAAGGCAGCAGCACCGGCGAGAGGCGATCGAGCATCCAACCCACGCCATAAAACATCAGCGCCAGTAGCGCGAGGAACACAGCGATGGCCAGCACTGTGAGGGAGAACCACAGCACTTTCGCCTGCTTATCTGATGGCGAAGGGAAAGGCATTTTAGTTTTTTGTTAGTCGCCGAGCGCGTTCGCTTTGTCCGCCGAGGCGCGCACCGCATTGATCAGCGCGCTGCGCACGCCCGCCGCTTCCATTTCGTGGAGGCCCTCGATGGTCGTGCCGCCCGGACTGGCCACGCGGTCTTTGAGTGTGCCGGGGTGTTCGCCGGTTTCCAATACCATTTTTGCCGCACCGAGCATCGTCTGCGCCGCCAGTTGCGTGGAGAGCTCGCGCGGCAAACCCGCCGCCACACCGCCATCGCTCAGCGCCTCAATGATTTGAAATCCATACGCCGGGCCGCTGCCGCTTAAGCCGGTCACCGCATTGATCAACCGCTCCGGCACTTCCACCGCCAACCCCACTGCGCCCAACATCCGCGCCGCCAGTGTTGCATCCGCCGCCGTGGCGCGACTGCCACGGGCAAATCCCGCAGCGCCTTCGCCCACCAACGCCGGGGTATTCGGCATCACGCGAATCACCCGCGCCTTGCCGCCGAGCGCAGCTTCCAATCGCGCAATCGTCACGCCGGCTGCGATGGAAATGAAAAGATGTTTAGAAGTGGCGTCATCGGCAAGCCCCGCCAGCAACTCCTCCACTTGATGCGGCTTCACGGCGATGACGATGACGTTCGCTTTTTGCAGAACCTCGGAATTTTTCCTGAACGCCTTGCCGCCCGTCGCTTTCGCAAACGCCTTCGCCGCCGCCGCCACCACATCGGCCGCGAACAACGCGCGCGGCGTGATGAGCTTTGCTTTCACCATCCCGTCCGCCAACGCCGTGGCCATTCGCCCCGCGCCAAGGAAACCAAAAGTTTGTTTAACAGCCACGCGATTTTACTAACAGAAAACCACCCGCGCCACGAGCCAAAAGCCATGGGCGAGTTAGTGTTTGAGAAAAAACCCGCGCTGTTTGTCGCTAATCGGTAAGCCGGTTTTTTCCATCACCGCCAACAGATCTTCCCACACGGCGCGTTTGTTTTGCATGGTTTCTTTATGCAACAAATATGCCGGATGAAACGTGGGCATCAACGGGATGCCGCGATAGGTGTGCCACGTGCCGCGCATTTTTGTGATGGGCGCATCCTCCATTTCCAACAATCCCCCCGTCGCCACTTTGCCGAGCGCCACGATGACTTTGGGTTGGATGAAATCAATCTGCCGATGCAGCCAATCAGAGCACGTCGCCATTTCGTCCGCAGTGGGCGCGCGGTTGCCGGTGCGTTGGTTGGGCGTGTCCGGACGGCACTTGAGAATGTTGGTGATATAAACCTCCTCGCGCGCCAAGCCCATCGCTTTGAGCATTTTGGTGAGCAGCCCTCCCGCCGCGCCCACGAACGGTTCGCCCTGCGCATCCTCATCCGCGCCCGGCGCTTCGCCCACAAACAAAATATCCGCCGCCTCATTGCCCACACCAAACACCACTTGTTGCCGCGAAGCCACCAAGTGCTCGCACCGCGTGCACGCCAACGCTTGCGCGCGTAGCTCGGGCATCGATTTGCATTCCGCGAGCGGGATAGCTTTCACCGGTCGTGGAGGCAATGGGCGAAACAGCACCGACAACTTTGCCGGATCGACATTGACGTGTCGCCGTCCGTGCGCCCGTTCGCTTTCGAGAAAGTCCACCGTGGCATCGAGCAGTTGATGATAAGCCGTCACGCGCCCAACATAAATGCAACGCCCGACCGCACACGAAAAACTTGTCCAGAGTTATCCCAAGAAAAGCCGTTAAGGGACATTTCGGGCCGGGAAACTGTTGTTTTCACAACAGGCGATCCTCGTTGCTGTATCTCATTATAATCTTTCTGATTTATTGTAGTAGGTGGGTGCGAGCATTTTCCTGTAGACTCGCGGCAGATGAAACAGATTCTCTTGATGGTTGCGGTGGTGGCGGTGGGGGGGTGTGGGAAGAAAACCACTCCGGCGGAACCTGTAACCAATGCCGAACCCAAGCCGGAGGCAAAGATTCCCGCCAATGCTTTTATCAACACGCTGGGGATGCCCTTCGTGCCAGTGCCGGGTACGGAGGTTGCGTTCTGCATCTGGGAAACGCGGGTGAAAGATTACGCGGCGTACGCGGCTGCGAATGCGGGGGTGGATGGGAGTTGGAAGAACTTTGGCAGTGGGTTTAAGCAGGAGGACACGCATCCGGTGGTGAAGGTGAGCTGGAATGATGCGAATGCGTTTTGTGAGTGGTTGACGAAGAAGGAGTTGGCGGAAGGGAAAATCAAGGCGGGACAGAAGTACCGGTTGCCGACGGATGCGGAGTGGAGCGTGGCGGTGGGGTTGGGGCAGGAGAAGGGGAACACACCGGGGGAAAAGGATAGTGGCATCAAAGATGTTTACCCGTGGGGCAAGGAGTGGCCACCGCCTGTGGGGACGGGGAATTATCACCAAAGAATGAAGGTAGACAATTTTGAGTACACTTCACCGGCGGGCAGTTTTCCATCGAACAAGGATGG
>JAAZZB010000053.1 GCA_014239365.1 Verrucomicrobiia bacterium
CGACGGCGCGGTTTGGCACCTCGATGTCGGCTCGTCACATCCTGGGGCTGAAGAAGGTCCCAAGGGTTCGGCTGTTCGCCGATTAAAGTGGCACGCGAGCTGGGTTCAGAACGTCGTGAGACAGTTCGGTCCTTATCCACCGTGGGCGCAGGAAACTTGAGGGGTTCATTTCATAGTACGAGAGGACCTGAAATGACGTACTTCTGGTGTGGCAGTTGTCGTGACAACGGCAGCGCTGCGTAGCTATGTACGGAAGAGATAAGCGCTGAAAGCATCTAAGCGCCAAGCTCATCCCAAGATAAGGTTTCCTTTGAGACTCCTGGAAGACTACCAGGTTGATAGGCCAGAGGTGTAAGCACAGCAATGTGTTCAGCTGACTGGTACTAATGTTCGATCGCTTATCTTTATCCCAATGGGATAAAAACACTTGTTCCCGTAAAAACAGAACAACCAACATAAGCCGGCAAAATTGCTGGCAAACATTCCGTGCAGGGTTTTCAGAGAACGCCCATCCGGGCACGATCCCGGTTGCAATAATCCGGGTATACTCGGAAAATTACACAATTTATAGGTGGCCATAAAGTGGTGGCCCGACCCGATCCCATCCCGAACTCGGCCGTCAAACACCACGTTGCCGATGGTAGCAGTTCGAAAGGTTCTGCGAGAGTAGGTAGCCGCCTTACTTTAATCAAAAAAACCGGAGCCCAAAACTCCGGTCTTTTTTGTGCCCCAATGAAATCCTAAGAAATTATTTGTGACTCAACTCCCCCACATTCGAAGGCATCAACTGCAACATCGTTTTCCCCACCGTAATCCGATCCCCAAACTTCACCTTAATCTTCGTCCGCCGCAGGCCATTCACCCACGTCCCCAGCCGACTCCCCAAATCCTCAATCCAATATTCCCCTTCCTCCTCCCAAATCTTTGCGTGCTTTCGGCTCACCGATTTGTCCTCCGACAAGTCCAGCTCCGGCATCCCCTTCGAGCTCTTCCGCCCCACCGTCACCAACGTGTGCGGCACGCTCACTGACTTCGTCTTCCCCAAAAATGTACAAACAATATTCATCCGGCAAACGCCGACAATACCGCCCGCCCATCCCCGCATAAACAAAAAACAATCCACATCATCCCCCAAACCTTGACCCATCTCCTCCGAACCCGTAAACAACTCACCCGATGACACCTCCCGCCACAGTTTATTTAGTCGGCGCCGGCCCCGGCGATGCCGGACTGCTCACCGTGCGCGGTGCCGAGCTTCTCGCCCGCGCCCAAGTCGTCGCCTACGATGCCCTGTGCAATCCCGCGCTCCTCAAGCTCGCCCCCGCCGAAGCCGAAATCATTTTCGCCGGCAAACGCTCCGCCGACCACGCCATCCCGCAGGACCAACTCAACGCCCTCCTCGTTGAAAAAGCCAACCAAGGCAAAACCGTCGTCCGCCTCAAAGGCGGCGATCCATTTGTCTTTGGCCGCGGCGGCGAAGAAGCGCAGGAACTTGCCGCAGCCGGTGTGCCCTTTGAAATCGTCCCCGGCATTTCCTCCGCCGTGGCCGCCCCCGCGTACGCTGGCATCCCCGTCACCCATCGCGATCATTGCTCCAGCTACACCGTCATCACCGGCCACGAACGCCCCGAGAAAGGCAACGAAAGCGCCATCGACTGGGAAAACCTCGCAAATAATCCCGGCACAAAAATCGTCCTAATGGGCGTCGAACGCCTGCGCGCCATCGCCGATCAATTGCAAAAATATGGCCTCGCCGCCGACACCCCCGTGGCTCTTGTTCGTTGGGGCACCACCGGCCGTCACCAAACCCTCACCGGCCAACTTGATTCCATTGCCGACGCCGTTGAGAAAGCCAACTTCAAATCCCCCGCCGTCACCATCATCGGCTCAGTCGTCAACCTTCGCGCTGAGCTGAATTGGTTTGAGCAACGCCCGCTCTTTGGCCAACGCGTCGTCGTCACCCGCACCCGCCAACAAGCCAGCGTACTCGCCAGTCGCCTCAGCGAATTGGGCGCCGACGTGCTCGAAATCCCCACCATCCGCATCGAAGAACCCACAGACAAATCCCCCATTGGCGATGCCATTCTAGGATTGGGTTCGTATCAATGGCTCGTCTTCACCAGCCCCAACGGCGTGGACCATTTTTTCAAATATTTCCTGCGCGGCTTTGAAGACCTCCGCGATCTCGGTGGCTGTCGCATCGCCGCCATCGGCCCCGCCACCGCTGCAAAGCTTAAGGCGTTGCATTTGAAAATCGATTTGATGCCTGAAGATTACACCGCCGACGGCGTCGCCAGGGCATTTACCGACAGCGAAGATTTCACCATCGAAAACGAAAACATCTGCCTCCTCCGAGCCGAAGTCGCCAATCCTGAACTGCCCAAAGCACTCGAAGATTTAGGCGCAATCGTCGATGACATTCCCGTGTACAAAACCGTCCCCGAAACCGAAGACCGCACCGGCGCTGTCGCTCGATTGGAAACAGAGGGCGCCGACTGGATCACCTTCACCAGCAGTTCCACCGCAGAAAATTTCGATGCCCGATTCGGCCTCAAAGAAACGCTCAAGCAACACGCAATGCAACCCATCAGCATCGGCCCCGAAACCACCAAAACCCTCAAAGCCCTCGGAGTGCCCCCCAAAGTCGAGGCCAGCCCGCACACCATCGAAGGCGTAGTCGAAGCGCTCTTGTCGCAATAATGTGCTGCCGGCATCTTGCCGGCAGGTTCAACGCTGTCGATCTGCCGGCAAGATGCCGGCGGCACATCACGCCCCAAACCGTTCCAGCAAAACTTCAAACTCCACCCGCTGCACTTGTTGCAGCACCTCATATTCCTCACTGCCCGCTCGCGCGTCACTCACCGCATTCACCATTGCAGCGGCATCCCATTCCGCGCCCGCTAAATTTTCCAGCGATGTCCCTGTAACCAACGGGGTCACGCGTTTCAAAATTTCCGGATAACTCGGATGCGATCCCACGCGATTGAACCAATATTTCGCATTCGAATAATCCGGCTCGCGTCGATGCATTATCCCGTGCAAAAAACTGCCGTCCGCGTTGGAAATATCCTGCGAAAATTGATGCGATTCATCCAAGTGATCGTGCCACAAAAGCGCTGCGCTTTGGGTTAACTCGGATTCACCCTCCACCGCCGCCATCACCGCCTCAACCGACATCGCACTGTCGCGGCGTTCGGGGCCGAGCCCGGCGAGGTTTGAAAAATCAAAGATCGTTTTTAGATGTTCCCGCATTGAATTTATTGGGCGTCCATCACTTCGTGATACGCGAGGTGCAGTTCGTGGATGAGCGGCGACACCGCGAGATCGTGGCCGTCCAGCGAGCCGACCGGTTGGATTTCGCTCACGCTGTTGGTGAGGAACACGCCATCGGCCGCATACAAATCGCGCGGCACAGCGTTGAGCTGATGCGTGGGCAAGCCGATGGACGCCGCCAGCTCAAGCACCATCCCGCGCGTGATGCCGGAGAGGCAACCGCTCTGCAGCGGCGGCGTGATGATTTCGCTGTTCTTAATCCAAAACAAATTGCTGCTCGTGGCCTCAGTGACGTTGCCTTCGCGATTGGTGAGCAGGGCATCATCGGCGCTCGCCATCTCCGCTTCGCGCGTGGCGAGGATGTGCGGGATTTTATTAGTGGTCTTCACCGTGGACATCGGATCGTGATCGCTCAGCACTTGCGTGGCCGTGATGAGTTTGCGGGGCGTCACCGTGTCCGGGTTAATGGACGGCGCTTCGTGCAGGCTCATCAAAACCGTGGGTTCAAAATTGCCCGAAGGCGAGTAGCCGCGCTTGCCCGCGCCGCGCGTCACGTGAATACGCAACACGGCGTTGGAGGAATTATTTTTCGCAATCAACGCCGTGGCGTGCTGAAGCAATTGGCCAAAATCATAACGCTCGCCAATGTGCAGCGTGCCCATCCCGTGTTGCAGCCGGCCAATGTGGCGGTCGAGCAGAAACGGTTTGCCATTGTTCACGCGCAGCGTTTCAAAAATGCCATCGCCATACAGAAAGCCGCGATCGAAGACAGAAACCTTCGCCTCCTCCTCGGGGAGGAACTGGCCGTTGAGGAAGACAATCACCCGCGCAGTGTGCGCAACGCGCGGCCTTTTGTAAAACACTTAGGCCGAGTGCAGCGCGGCGTCGAAAGCGGGAAGGGGAGCATTGGTGTTAGATGCGAAATCGCGATATTCATTTCATCGTCGTGTACAAAATTACCCGTGATGTTTCCGCTGATCTTGTCGGATCCACCGTAATCCTTGCCAGCAATTCCTTGTCCGATCCATTGCATTTGGCGCGGTGCCCGGCAAAATTGGGTTGGATTTCCTTGGCAAAATCGGTCGTCAGAGCGCTCTATGACAGGGCCGAAAACCCCATTCCAAAAGTAAAAACCCTGAAATACACGCTTTTTGTGAACAAATACTGCAATTTGCAGTCGTTTTTCTTAGACTTTTCTGCTCGTTTCCGTCAAATTAGATGTGCCCTGAGGGCCGCGAAAAAAAGTCAAAAGACCTATCGCGATGGTATAAAACGTGCTACTTTTAAGTATGATGAAGAAAATGTCACAAGTGTTCACGGGGTTTGCGCTGGCTATGCTTGGCGCACAAGCCATTGCTCAACCTGGTGCGATTCCTGGAACTGTTCCTGGAACTCTTCCCGGAATTAATCCGCAACCCCCTGTGCAGCCCGTGCAGCCGGCACCTGTTCCCGGTGGAGTCGTTCCCGGAACTCAACCTGTCCAGCCTCAGATTCCGCGTGGCCCGATGCAGTTCGATGAAGCTCTGTATCGCCTGATGCAATCCGGCTTAACGGCCCAGCCACACTACGATGGCGTGCCGGATCCGGTGGCCCAACGCAACGTGATGATGCGTGGCCGTAACCGGAAACATATTGCACAAAAACTTCGTAACATTGTGATTCCGGAACTGTCCGAGGTGGACGGCTTCAATATGTCAGATGCGCTTCTGGTGCTCGGCAATCTCATCAAGCAGAACGACACGGATCGGATGCCCGATGGAACCGGAGTTGGCGTGAACATTATCATCAATCAGTTTTTGACACCCGGCGCACCCAACAACCAGCAAGGCGGTCAAGGTGGCGGCCAAGGCGGAGGTGGCGCTCAAGGTGGAGGTGGCGGTGGAGTGGATCCGGCCACCGGTTTACCTTTGAACGCGGGCGGCGGTATGATGGGCGGCGGCACAGGTGGCCAGACGATTGATCCCATCACGGGGCTTCCCATCACGGGTGCCGGAGGGGCAGGCGCAACAGGTGGCCCGGGCGCAGGTCTGCCGGGTGCTGGCGGTGCTTTGCCGGGTGTTGGGGGCGGTTTGCCAGGTGTAGGCGGCGGTTTACCTGGCGTTGGGGGTATGCCCGGCGTTGGGGGTGGAGTGATTCCAGGCGGCGGCGGCGGCGCGAATGGAGGCGGTGCTCAGGCGGCGTTTGACCCGGAAATTGTCAAAGTAAGAGGATTGAGCAGCGGGTTGAAAAATCTGAGCGCTAAGCAGGTACTCGATATCGTGACAATGTCGTTTGACCATCCCATTCAATATGTGATTATGGATCAGGGCATTGTATTCGTGCAAAAACCCGCGAGCCAACAGGGATACTTTACCCGCACTTTCAGGCTGAACCCCAGCGCAGTGCTTGGCTTCCCCGGAATGTCGGGCGCCGGCGGCGGAGGCGGTCAAGGTGGTGGAGGTCAGGGCGGCGGCGGTCAAGGTGGTGGCCCCGGTGGAGGCATTGGCGGCGGCCCCGGAGGCGGCACAACTCCTGGCGGTGGCCCCGGCGGTCCGGGTATGGGCGGAGGCCCCGGAGGAGGTATGGGCGGCGGCCCGGCAGGCGGTCCCGGTGGTGGACGCGGCGGTCCCGGTGGCGCTCCTCAATTCCGGCAATTCAATTTCAATGGCGGCGGCTATAACGGGAATGGATTCAATGGCGGCAGCTACAACGGTCGAGGGTTCCAACAGGGCAATCGATTTAATATGCAGCCATTTTCACAGCAGAATTTTGGTGGGAACACAGGATTCCAGCGCTTTAATTCGTTTACGCCAGGATATGGTCAATCAACCCCTCGGGGTCGCCAGTAATAGGGAGATTACAGTCCTGAAAACTTGAGGCAACGCCTCGGGTTTTATAATAGCAGTTGAGGGTGTGAATCTACGGTTCATTCGTGTGTCGCCGGGTGTCGGCTTGGCGAGCGGTCGCGATTCATAATTTGCAATTCACTTGAATAACCCACCGCGCGCGGCAATCCTAACTCGATGAACGATTCCCTGCTTTCCGGACTCCTTGGCCTCTTTCTTTTGACTTCCCCGCTGGCCGCGAATGATTGGCCGGCGTATCGCGCGGATGGGCATCGCTCTGCGGTGACCACTGCAAATCTTCCTGCAAAATTGTTTCCGCATTGGACGTTTCAGTCGCGCCACGCGCCGCGCACCGCTTGGCCTTTGCCGGGCGAGGAAGTGCCGCGGATGCATACGGACCGCGCGTATCACGCGGTGATCACCGGCACCACTTTGGTTTTTGGAAACAACGTGGATAATCACGTGCACGCGCTCGACACGCGCACGGGCAAAATGAAATGGAGCTTTGCCACCGAAGGCTCCGTGCGCTTTGCGCCGATGATTGATGGCGCACGAATTTATTTTGGGTCTGATGACGGCTACGTGTACTGCATCGGGGCCGCGAACGGCGCGCTGATTTGGAAGCATCGGATGGGCCCGAGCGGCGAACGCATCATTGGTCGCAGCCGAATGGTTTCCGTGTGGCCGGTGCGCACCGGTGTGTTGGTGGAGAACGGAGTGCTGTATGCCGCCGCCGGCGTGTTTCCGTATGAGGGACTTTACATCAAAGCCATCGACGCCAAGACCGGCAAACCGATTTGGGTGAACGACACCGCCGGCGATCAAGCGTGGGGGATGCAGTACGGCGGTATGTCGCCGCAGGGATACATCGTGGCTTCGGGGGACACGCTGTTCGTGCCCGCCGGTCGTAGCATGCCCGCGGCATTCAATAAACGCACCGGAAAGTTCAAACGCTTCCTGAGTGGCGGCGGTAAAGTTGGCGGTTCATGGGCCATAATGGACGGCAATAAATTGTACGCCGGCATTGGCAATCAAGGCACCGACACCAAAATCGAATTTGATGCCGAAAGTGGTCGCAGTCGTGGCGACCAATTTTCGCGGTATCCCTCCATCGATATGGTGCTCACCAAAGACATCGCGTACATCGCCACGCAAAAAGCTGTGTACGCCATCGACCGCGCCGCCAATCGCAAAGCCAATTCCGCCGTGCCCGCGCTGGACAAGGAATCCGCCGCGCTCGTCAAAACAATCGCCGCCATTCGCAAACGCCACAAAGCGGCAGCCGAAAAGCCGGAGGAATTGAAAACGCTCACGGCCGACCTCGTCAAAGCCACCACGCGCCTCACCGACATCGCCAAAGAAAAGGCCGCGCTCAACGCCGCGCGTGTAAAATGGGACGCCCCACGTGAAGGCCTCGGCCCGATGGCGCTCGCGGGCGACACACTCTTTGCCGCGGGCAAGGGCTTCGTGATTTCGATCGAAGCCGCCACGGGCAAGCTCGTAATGGATCACGCAATCAAAGGTCACGCAATCAGTCTTGCGATTGCGGACGACCGCTTATTCGTCAGCACCGACGGTGGGGCGATCCTTTGTCTTTCTCCGCGCGCGCTGGCGGTTGGCGGGCGCACGATCAAGGCACCATCCACTGCCGGAAAAATTTCTGCCAAAATAAAAGCCGCTGCTAAATCCGCATTGGATTTGGCGAAGGTGGATCGCGGTTGGTGCCTCGTGGCCGGTGCGCGGGATGGAAGTTTGGCGGAGTTTTTAGCCGCGCAATCCGCGCTCAACATTGTGGTGGTGGAGCACGACGCAAAACGCGTGAAGGCCATCTGCACGCGATTGATGAATGCCGGCCTCAACGGAAGTCGCGTGGTTGTGTGGGACGCACCGTACAGTGATTTGCCGGATTACTTTGCCAACCTCATTGTGTCCGAGCGCGCGATCTTGGGCGAAGAATTGGATTTGCCGGTGGATCAGCTTGCCCGTGTGCTGCGGCCTTCGGGCGGGCAGTTGGTGCTGGGATCGATTAAGGATTGGCCCTTGGCGAGTGTGCACAAAATCGCCGCCGGTCTCAAAGCCAACGCGCAGGCGAAGACCGATTTGGTGCTCACAAACGAAAGGTTACATTTCACGCGCGGCAAGCTCAATGGCGCGGGCAGTTGGTCGGGGCTTTACGGAAACGCCGCCAATACTTCTTCCACGCCGGATACCTTGGTGAAAGGCCCGCTGGGCGTGTTGTGGTATGGCGAGCCGGGCAGTGAAGATATGGTGGATCGCCACGCGCGTGCGGCTAGTCCGCTGGCCATCAATGGCCGCCTCTTTATGCAGGGGGCAGAAGTGCTGATGGCGTACGATGCGTACAACGGCACCTTCCTTTGGAAACGCAAAATCGATGGCGCAGTGCGTGTGAAAGTGGATGTGGACGGCTCCAACATCACGGCCACGGACGACGCGCTTTTTGTGGCCGCACACAATCGTGTGCTGCAGCTCGATGGGCAAACCGGCAAAACGATTCGCGAGTTTCCCGTGCCGCGCAAAGCAGGCGGCAAGGCATTGCGTTGGGGTTACATCGCGGTGCACGGCAATATCCTCATCGGCACGGGTGCTACCCCGTTAGATAATGATTATGGTTATCTGTGGAATTCCATCGTGAAAGACGATCAATGGATCCCGAAGGCTGATGTGCCGAAGCGCGCGCTGGACACGTTGATAAAGCGGAGGAACAGCTACGAAAAACTAACGGCCAGCTACGCCACTCCCGATGCCCGTGCGTTTGCCTACTTCAAGCGCGCGGGATTGCACTGGCATCCGATGAATGAAAATCCCCCGCGATGGTTGCCCGACCACAATCCCTCGCCCGTGAACGACACGATTATGACCAGCGAAAAAGTATTTGCGTACGACATCGTCACCGGCGAAAAACTATGGGAGCACGAGGGCGAAGCCATTCCGAATATTTCAGTGGTGATCGGTGACGGTCGTATTTATTTTTTGAAAGACGATCTCAATGCCCGCGAAGATGCGCAGGCGAAGGCAGCCACGGAGGCGAATATTAGCAGTGGGACATTTGTCGTCGCGCGCGAGTAAAAAATGTTGGAGAAGGATCGCGATTATCGTCGCGTGATGTGTCTCGACGTCAAAACCGGCCGCGCGTTGTGGAGCCGCCCGTATGACCTCACCGGAAGCGGCGGCACCAAACTCGGGATGGCATATCAATCCGGCAAGCTGCTGGCGTTCGCCCATTATAGCAATCACGATGAAGGACCGTTTGCAAAGGGCCAATTAAACTGGCGACGCATCACGGTGATCGATGGCGGTGGCGGCAGTTTGCTGTGGAGCAAACCGCTCAACTACCGGCGGCGGCCGGCGATTGTTGGCAACACGATTTACATCGAGCCACTCCGGTGCGACTTGGAGACAGGCAATATTCAAAAGCGCAAACACCCCATCACCGGCGAATCGGTGGACTGGGAATTCCTGCGCCCCGGCCATAGCTGCGGCATTGTCACCGCTACGCCGAACAACATTTTTTTCCGTTCCTTCAGCGGCGCGATTGTAAACACCAAAGAGGACACCGGCTTGCAACTCTTCGGCGGTATTCGGCCCGGCTGCTGGAACAGTATGATTCCCGCCAACGGCTTGCTCAGTATGCAGGAAGCCAGCGCGGGTTGTACCTGCAGTTACTCGCTGCGCACCACGGTGGTGCTAAAAAATAAACCGCAGAAAGGCCACGCCGAATGGGCGGTGTTTATTTCTGAAGAGGCGACCAAACCGGTGAGCCATCTGGCCATCAACTTTGGCGCGCCCGGCGATATGCGCGATCGCGACGGCACGGTGTGGTTCGGCTATCCGCGTCCGAGCACGGTCAATGGGCAGGGCTCTTTTCGCAACTACGGGATCAAGTTTAAACTCGCCGAAGCGGGCAACATCGAAGTCGTTCAACGCGATTGGCGCGATGTAAAATTCGCGGGCACTGATAAGCCGTGGGTGTTCACCAGCGGATTGAAGGGCGTGACAAAATTTAGCGTGCCGCTTTTGGAAAAAGGTGCGAAGGCCAAATACACCGTTCGCCTTGGCTTCACGCCCTTGCCCGGCGATGCCGCGGGAAGCCGCGTGTTCGATGTGAGGCTTCAAGGCAAAACAGTGTTGCGAAATTTCGATGTCGCTAAGGCCGCCGCAGCGGGCGCGGTGGTGGTGCGCGAAATTAAAGGCGTGGAGGTCACGGAAAATTTGTTGGTGGAATTAACCCCGCCGGGATTGAAAGGCGCGGCGGCGATTGATGTGCATCCGAAGCTGCATCATCTTGGCGACAACGTCGTGGCCGGTTGGAAGGAATCCACGCCCAAGCCTGAGGGATTTGTGCTGACGATGCCGTTTGAATTCAAGGGCGGTGACGAAACTTATTCGCTGTCCATTTCGCAGCGGGACGTCAACAACGGTTGGTGGGTCGTGCTAAACGGCCGCGAAATTGGGCGTTTGAGAAGGGATGCCGCGAAGCAAGTGGTGCGTGTGCCGGTGCCGAAAGGCGTTTTGAAAAAGGGCGCAAATGTGTTGGTCATTCGCCGTGATGAAAAAAGCACCGACGACATTGAAGTGGGCCGCGTGCAGTTGGTCACTGGCCATCCGGCCTCCACGGTGATTCAATCAATTGAAGTCATTCGCGAAGATCCAAAAACTGCGGCAAAGCGCTGACTTGAAAACCGGTTGATTGCCAAATAGAGTCCGCTCTTTCCGGTGACTGATAACGAACATCAATACGGCACGCGCGGCGGCAATGGAATGCTTTGGCTCGCGCTCACTGCGTTAGCCATCGGTTGCCTTGCCGTTTTCCTGCAAAACAAATTCGCCGACAATCCTTCCTCCGGTCCGCGCGATGGGCAGGCGAAAAGTCTCACCGTGTATTGCGCCGCCGGTGTGCGGCTCGCGGTTGAGGAAGCGGCCAAGCAATTCGAAAACGAAATGGGCGTCACCGTGAAGCTCGAGTACGCCAACAGCGGCGTGCTCGCCAATCGCCTTAAAATGGACAAGAAAGGCGGCCTCGCCATCGCGGACGTTTACATTCCGGCGGATTATTCCTACACAGAAAAAGCTGCGGCCGATGGTCTCACGCGGGAATCCTTGCGCGTGGCCACGTGGCAAGTGGTGCTCGGCGTAAAGTCAGGCGCGAACATCGATGTAAACAATTGCGATGATGTGTTGAGTTCAAATCTGTCTTTCGTCATATGCGACCCGCTCGCGGGGGTTGGCAAAAAAACCAAAAAGATGCTCGAGCAATCCGGCCATTGGACGGCCATCAATAAGGCAAAGGCGTCTTCCTTCCCCACCGTCACCGAGGCCGCGCTGGCGGTGAAAGAGAATGCGGGCACGCAAGCCGCGTTCGTGTGGGATTCCGTGGCGCGCCAACACGGGCTGCGTGTCATAGAGCTGCCGGAACTCAAAGCAAGCCGTGCAAACATTTCCGTGGCGGTGACGGCTTCAACGGATCGGCCAACGTTGGCGTTGCAGTTCGCGCGATTCCTTGCCGCGCCAAGCAAAGGCGGCAAGGTGTTTGCCCGTCACAAATACAAACCGCTCGCGGGTGATGCGTGGGCTAAGACGCCCAAGTTGCGCGTGGATTGCGGCGGTGTGAATCGTGAGGCGGTGGAGAAAACAATCCGCGAATTCGAGGCGCGCGAGGGCTGCGTCATCAGTATGGTTTACGCAGGTTGCGGCACGCTTGTCGGTAAAATGCAAACGGGCGAACAGGGCCTGCCGGATTTGTTTATGACTTGCGATGCCACCTACCTCGATATGGCCCAAAGCAAAATGGGCAACCCCTTCGGGCCCGACCTGAAAATTTCCAGCACGCGAATCGTGATGCTCGTCGCCAAAGGGAATCCAAAAAATTTACAATCCCTCGCCGATCTCGCGCAGCCCAACTTACGCGTGGGTGTCACCGAACCCAAGGCGAGCACGCTCGGCAAGCTCAGCGAAGAATTGATCCGCGAATCCGGCCAATGGGATGCCGTTGCAAACAATATCCCTGTGAAAGCCGACACCGCCCACACGCTCATTCAATCCATGGAAGCCGGCGGCAAGCTCGATGTCGTGCTCGTGTATGAGGCCAACATCCAGCATCTCAAAAATAAATTCGACGCTGTGCCGCTCAAACCCGCCCGCGCCATTGCCGTTCAAAACATCGCCGCCCGCAAGGACACTCATTTTCCGCATCTCGCGCAACGGCTGATGCATCATGTCATCTCGGAGGCCTCGCGTCGCCGCTTCGAGCAGCTCGGCTTCAACTGGGAGGCCGGTGCCGAATGAGCGATCCCGCGCAACCCAAATTCCGAATCGCATCTGACAAGCCGTTCCTCATTGGCCTCGGCGTGTTGGCCGGTAGTTATCTGCTCATCATCGCCGCGATGGTTTTGGCCGACCTCGTGTTTCTCAATTACGGCGACCAACCCATCCTCGGCAACGAACGCGTGCAACAAGGTCGCTACGCCGAAGGCACCGTGCCTATTCGCGTGGAAGCCGGCCGCACCTATCATTTTCGTTTAGGCAAAAACGAAGTGAGCTTGAAGCACGACGGGCAAATCCTCACCGGTGAAAACTTGTTCAAGGCCAACACCGACGAAGTGCGGTTGCAACCGCGAATCCCGGACGCGCCCATCACCGCTTCACTTCGGCCCGAGGCGCGCGTGATTGGGATCGCCCTCACCAATCACGTCGCCACGCTCACCACCGACGAACCGCACGGCCTGTTGTGGGGCCAATTCATCCGCGTCCACGGTGGAGGTAATGGCTGGGATGGCGTGCACGAAATTACCGACACCACCACCAACCAACTTTCCATCACGCTGCCGGAAAACTTCGCCGCCGCGCCTAAGACACTTCAACTTTCCAAACCCAATCCACTCGTCCAAGCGCTGCGCAGTCGTGACATTCAGTTTTCGATTATGCTGAGCCTCATCAGTTGCACCATCACAACGCTGTTGTCCATTTGGGTGGCGGTGCCGATTGGTTATATAATGAGCCGGTTTGAGTTTCGCGGGAAACCGCTCATCGATACGCTGCTCGATATCCCCATCGTGTTGCCGCCGCTCGTCGTTGGCCTTTCGCTGTTGATTTTGTTTCGTTACGCGCCCGATTGGCTCAGCGATTCGGTGGTGTACAAATGGCCCGCCGTGGTGCTCGCGCAATTTATGGTCGCCTGCGCCTTCGCCGTGCGAACGATGCGCGTGACGTTTGATCAAATTCCGCACCGCTACGAACAAGTCGCGCTCACGCTCGGCTGCAATCGGCAGCAAGCTTTTTGGCGCGTGATTATGCCGCAGGCCAAAGGCGGTTTGCTCGCGGCCGCTACGCTTTCGTGGGCGCGGGCGTTGGGCGAGTTCGGGCCCATTTTGGTGTTCGCCGGCGCCACGCGTCAGAAAACTGAAGTGCTGCCGACCAGCGCTTTTCTCGAGCTCCAAGCCGGTCGTACCGAGGGAATGCTGGCGGTGTCGCTCATAATGATTGGCGCGGCGGTCGTCGTGTTCCTCATCGCCCGTACGCTCGGGATGAAACGAATCTTTGCGTGATCGCTCTTAAAAACATTTCAATACGGCAAGGCGGCTTTGAATTGAGCGGCGTGAATCTCACACTCACCGCCGGCGAATACGGCGTGCTAATGGGCCGCAGCGGTTGCGGCAAAACGACCATTCTTGAAGCCATCTGTGGACTGCGATCCATCGAGGGCGGCAGCATTCGTTTGGGCGACGAGGAAGTTGCCGGACTCCCGCCCGCCGAGCGCGGCGTGGGTTACGTGCCGCAAGATCGCGCGTTGTTTCCCACGATGATCGTCCGCGAGCAACTGGCCTTCGCCCTTGTCCTCCGCAAACAACCGCAAACCCAAATCGCCGAGCGCGTTAATGAACTCGCCCAACTGCTCGGCATTACTCATCTCCTTGATCGCGCGCCGGACAAGCTTAGCGGCGGCGAAGCCCAACGTGTCGCCCTCGGCCGCGCACTCGCCCATCGCCCCGCCGTGCTGTGCCTCGACGAACCGCTCAGCGCGCTTGACGAAGAACTCCACGAGGAAATGTGTCGGCTCCTCGAGCACATCCACCGCGAAACCGGCGTCACTATCCTCCACATCACCCACAGCCCCAGCGAAGCCAAGCGCTTGGCAGGCTGTCATTTTCGAATGGAAGATGGCAAAGTAACGCGCGACGATAGCGCGTAATGGAGGGACGAGCTCGCGAGTCCGCGAACACCCAACGGACTCGCAAGCTCGTCCCTCCAAAAAATTAAACCCAATGCCCGACGATAATACATTGCCCGAACTCACCTCGCTCGAGCAGGAGATTTACTCGTGGCAAACCAGCATCGATGGCTTCGGCGAAACCGGCCAGCGCAAGCTCAAAGCCGCCAGCGTAATGGTCAGTCGCATTGGCGGCCTTGGCGGATTGGTGGCTTACGAACTGGCCGCAGCGGGTATCGGCAAACTCATCCTCGCCCACGGTGGGAATCTTCGGCCATCGGACTTGAACCGCCAACTGTTGATGTCCGAATCGGCGTTGGATACTTCGCGCATCGACTGCGCGGTGAAGCGTTTGCGCGAACTCAACCCGCGTCTCGAAATTATTTCCCTGCCCGAAAACGTCAATGACACCAACGCCGCCGAACTCGTCGCCGCAGCCGACGTGGTGGTCGACTGCGCACCGTTGTTTGAAGAGCGATTTTTTATGAATCGCGAAGCCGTGCGCCAAGGCAAGCCGCTCGTCGAATGCGCGATGTTCGAATTGGAAGCGCACATCACCAGCTTCAAACCCGGCGTCACCGGTTGCCTCCAATGTTTGTATCCCGAGAAGCCGGACTACTGGCAGCGGCGTTTTCCGGTATTTGGCGCAGTGTCCGGAATGGTTGGCTGCCTCGGCGCGATGGAGGCCATCAAAATCATCGCCGGATTGGGCGAGCCGTTGTATGGTCGGTTGTTGACTTGTGATCTGAAATCGATGAAATTCAATCAAGTGCGGTTACGTCCAAGGAAGGGCTGCCCGGTGTGTGGCGAACGACTATGAAAAAGCTGGCAATGATTCTAATCGGAATGGTGGCGTTCAATGCATTGGCCTGCCGTTTTAATGTTCGCGATGTCGGCTTTGTCGATCTCGGCTCGGCTCCGTATCGCTTGTTTGTTTTCCTGCCCGACGCCACCACCAAGGCTGAAAGGGAATCTCTCCAATCCATTGCTTACGCCACGTACTTGGATTCCAATGTGAAGGCGGAAATGGTTGCTTGTTTCTTCGATGAAGCGCCCGCTGAATCAGATTTTGTAAAGCGAGTAAAACGAGTCAGAGCCCAACAAGATGAATTGGCGCGTGTGATTGCTCAATTGCCGAATGTAATAGCGGCACGCGTGCACGCGGTTATTCCTGAGCCTGAGGATAAGCGAAATCCCACCGCCACAGTACTTATGCAAATGAAAAACCAGGGTGATTTGGATGCAAAACTTGCGCGTACAATTCGGCTGATTGTGAGCAAAGGGTTTAAGGGGATGGTTCCGGCGAATGTATCGGTGACGGATAATTTTGGGAATTTTATTCCGAGTCCAGTCGAACACAACGCAGGGTTGCCCCAAAAAAAAAACTGCGCGTTGAAGCACTTTTAGTTTCTCCCGATGGCCGGCATTCGCTGGCTGTGGATTTGACGGCTGAGGGCAAACCTCTTTCTATTTCCGCTTGGGATGGCTTAGAATCGGTGTTTGATTCTAAGCGGCGCAATGTGGTGGTTTCCAAAGTGTACGAACATTACGGCGTCATTCTTATTGTTGAAGGAAAAAACGCGGATGAAAATGCGCGTATTCGGAAGATGGCGGACACCGTTGTTGCGACTATCACTTCGCAGATGGATAAACTGGAAAAGGAAATCCGCGAGCCGCCGGTGGTGGAGGTGATTTCTGAAAAAGAGTTTGCGAGCGAGAAAGCGTTTATGTGGAGCCTCGGTATTGACGCCATTGCCGAGACGCCGCAAGTGGCGGTGTTGTACGGGCGCGGCCGTATCATTGGGCCGGTGCTTCGCGATGCGCAGTTGGATGAACGCGCGCTCACGGCCATCGTGAATACCATCGGCCTCAATTGCGAATGCGGGCTGGATCGCAAGTGGATGCAGGGCACGATGATCCCGCAAAAGTGGGATGAGGATGTGCAGAAACGATTCGCCAATCACCTTGGCTTCGATCCCGAAAGTCCGGCCATTCGGATTGAGATGAGCCAAATTCTTTCCAAAGGCGGCAAAGGGGAGGGCGCCAATCGCCAAACCCAAATCGGCGGCACGCTCGATGATTTGCTGATGGGTTACCGCGAAGGCGCGCTCAATCTTGCGAATGCCGAGCCCACGCCCACACAACCGGACGCGCCCAAGCCCACGCAGCCGAAAGCGGACACGCCCCAGCCGCCGATTGCCCAGCCGCGGGCGGGCTTTTCATTTTTTGGCTGGATGATAATGGCCGGTGTGCCCATCCTCGTGGCCGGCGGCGTCATTTTACTGCTCGGCCGCAAACGCGATTCGTGAACTAAATGAATCCACTCACGCTGATTCTAAAGGAGATGGGGCATCGCAAGGTGAACGCCGTGTTCAGTTTGCTGGCCGTTGCCATTGCGGTGGGCGGTTCGATTATTTTTCACACCGCTTTCGCCGGAAGCCTGCAGCGCACCAAACGTATCCAACGCGATATGGGCCAAAACCTCCGCATCGTTTCCAAGGACACCGACCTCGCGCATTTTTGGGATGAAGGGTTTTCAAAAACCACGTTTCCTGAAAACTGGGTACAGAGTTTTACGAACATCAATGATACCATCAACTATTCGCATCTCTCCGCCGTGTTGAAGTGGAAAGTGCAATGGCGCCGTTCGCCCGCGATGATTTACGGCCTCGCCCCGCGCGAGGTAGCACCGCCCGGACGCAAAAAGCCGATTATGATTACGCCGGTCAAAAAAGGCACCGTGCTCTTGGGAAACGCATTGGCGGAAATTCATAACGTGAAGCGCGATGAAACGGTGACCGTTGAAGGCGATAAATTTTCAGTCGCGCGTGTGTTGTCGGAAAAAGGCAGCGGCGCGGAGATTCGCATTTATATGCACCTCGCCGACGCGCAATCCGTGCTCAAACGCGAAGGGCTCATCAATGAAATCCAGGCGCTCGATTGCTATTGCGCCGATGAAACGCAGGACACACTCGTGCTGTTGCGCGAACAGCTCGCGCCCATTTTACCGCAAGCGCAAGTTTTCCGAATGCAGGATATGGCCGAGGCGCGCGAAAAACAGAGGCGCGATATTGAACAAACTTTTTCCACGCTAATGCCCGCAGTCATCATTTTGTGCGGCGTCATCGTTGGCGTGCTTGCCTTTGTGAACACCCGCGCGCGTCGGCAGGAAATTGGCACCCTCCGCGCACTCGGCAAAGGCAGCGGCGAGATTGCCGCGTTGTTTCTTGGTAAGGCTTTGTTGCTTGGCGTGGTGGGCGCAGTGGGTGGCTTCGCGTTGGGCACGGGGTTGCTGTTTGGCTGGGGGAATGAAGTGCTGCAAATTTCGCCCAAGTTAATTGCTTGGGATTTTGAAAACCTTAAATGGGCGCTGCTGCTCGCGCCGGTGTTTGCGGCGTTGGCGAGTTTTATTCCGGCGATGCTGGCGGTCACGCAAGATCCCGCCGACACGTTGCGACACGACGGATGATTGCCTGCAAACAAGTCACCAAACGATTCGGCGCGGTCACTGCGTTGGCGCCGTTTGATTTGGAAGTGGCGTCCGGCGAATTCATCGCCATCAAAGGCGCCAGCGGAAGCGGCAAGACGACATTGCTGCTGACGCTCGGCGGGATGCTCCGGCCCAGCGACGGCGCGGTGAATTTTGATGGCTCGGATTTGTACGCCCAATCGCCCGCCACGCGCGCGGATTATCGGGCCACGGAAGTGGGGTTCGTTTTTCAAATGTTCCACCTCGTGCCTTATCTCGGCGTGGAGGAGAATGTGCGGCTCGCCGCCCGCAATGGCGCGATGACACAACGTCCGCGCGAGTTGCTCGAACAATTTGGCTTGGGCCATCGTCTGACGCATACGCCGGGTGAGCTGAGCGCGGGCGAACGCCAACGCGTGGCACTGGCGCGCGCGTTGGTGAATGAGCCGCGTTTGATTTTGGCCGATGAACCGACGGGGAATTTGGACCCTGAAAATGACCGGCAAGTGTTCGGGCATTTAGCGGAGTTTCATCGCGCGGGCGGCACGGTGATTGTCGTTACCCACGGTTCCACGGCGGATGAATTTGCTGACCGCATTGTGAATTTAAAAACACCGGTATGAGATTTTTATTTTTGTTTATCAGCTTTTGCGTGAGTGCTGCGGATTGGCCGACGTACCGTGCTGATGCCTCGCGCAGCGGGGTGACGACTGAGCAACTTGCGTTGCCGCTAAAACAAGCGTGGGTGCATCAACCGCTGCACGCGCCGCGTCCGGCTTGGCGCGGGCCGGCGAAGCGCGATCCCTACAACAAGGTCGAAAACCTTAAGAACCGTCAGCTTTTCGATCACGCCTTTCACGTGGTTGCGGATGCGAAACAAATTTATTTTGGCTCCTCCGCCGATGATCAAATCCACTGCCTTAACGCGGACACCGGCAAAGAGAGTTGGACGTTTTTCACCGAAGGCCCCGTGCGGCTCGCCCCCACACTGCACGGCGGCAAACTGTACGTCGGTTCGGATGACGGTCATGCGTATTGCATTTCCACCGCAGGTAAATCGATTTGGAGGCAGCGCCTCGCGCCAAGCGAATATCGCATCGCCGGCAATAACCGGATCATTTCCGCGTGGCCCGTGCGTACGGGAATCCTTGTGCGCGATGACGTGGCGTATGCCGGCGCGGGAATGTTCCCCAGCGAGGGCGTGCACGTGGTGGCGTTTAGTGCTGCCGATGGCAAAGAGCGGTGGCGCACCGAACGAACAGACAAACCCGCGCAAGGCTATTTGTTGGTTTCCGAGGATCGCGTATACGTGCCCGCCGGTCGCGATAATCCAGGGGTGTACGATCGCGCCAACGGCAAGCACTTGCGCGCCGTGGGCGGCGGCGGCGGCACGTACGCGTTGCTCACGGGAAACACCCTCGTCTTTGGGCCCGGACGAAAGGGGCAATTGGGTTTGGTGCAGGGTGAGAGCAAAGATATATTTGCTAATTTCTCAGGCAATCACATGATTGTGTTTCGCGAAAAATCTTATTTGCACGCGGACAAAGCATTGAGTGTGCTGGATCGGGTTCGTTATTTGAAGCTCGAGGGCGAACGCAAACAAGTCGATAAAGATCGCAAAACGGATGGGACACTGCTCGCCAAATTGCGCAAACAAAAATCGCCCGATGTGGCCGCGGTTTTAGAAAGAGTCACCGCCGGTGGTCGGCGCTTGGGTGAAATCAGCGCGGCAATGAAGGCGTGCTTCCTCTGGCGCGTGGACTGCGGCCAGCCGCACGCACTTGTTCTCGCGGGCGATACATTGTTCGCGGGCGGTGATAATGAGGTGGTTGCGTACTCAACGTCCGATGGCAAACAAGTTTGGAAGGCCAAAGTCAATGGAGTCGCGCTCGGTCTTGCCGTTGCTCACGGTCGGTTATTGGTCAGCACAAATAAAGGCACCATTCACTGTTTCACCACAAAATGAAAAACGGACTCTTAATATTATTGGTGTTTGTCGGCACGCTTCATTCCGCATTTGCGGTGGAAGAGGGGCTGTTGCATCGCTGGCGTTTTGAGCAGGCGAAGGATGGGGCGATTCCGGCAGTGGTCGGCGCGCCGGCAAAGTATAGCGGCGCGGCGCAAGTGGTTAAGGTTGACGGCTTGAGTCGGCTGCAAATGAAAGGCACGGACAGTCGCGCGTGGGTGACGGATGATTTTAATTCGGTGAAGGTGCCCAAAAAATCCATCACCGTGGAGGCGTGGGTGAGCCCGGCGGCTCCGATGACGTGGGGCTGCATCGCGGGCATCATTCAGGACAACGGCGAATATGAGCGCGGTTGGTTGCTGGGGTATCGCGAGCGGAAATTTGTTTTTACAATGGCCAGCGAGGGCAATCAAAAAATGGCATACACGCGGGGCAAGACCGATTTTCAGGACAACCGCTGGTACCACGTGGTGGGCACTTACGACAGCGATACGAAGGTCACGTGCCTGTATGTGAACGGCAAATTGGAAGTGTCTGAGAAACGCCATTCCGGTGGCATCAGTTATCCGCCCAAGGCTACTTTTGAGTTTGGGAATTATAAGGATAATGATGAGCAGTACCGCGGCAAAATCAGTCTCCACGAAATTTCCATTTACGAAAAGACACTGGACGGCACGACCATCGCGAAGCGGTTCAACGCGCGTAAAAACGAATTTTTGCTTCCGCCACAGCCGCTCGAGTTTGTGTCGTCCCCGCAGGTGCGCTGGGAAAATCGCAGCACGTTGCGGATGGAATGGGAAACGGCTGAGGCGCTCCCGGGTTACATCCGTTGGAAGCGCAAGGACGGCACGGGCGAGCGGCGTTTTAAAATTGGCGCAACGAAACAAGTGTCAACTTTGTTGACCGACATTCCGGCGGAAGGCGAATTTGAGTATCGAATTATTTCGAAGGGTAACGGGAAAACGGAATTCGCCAGTGATTGGCATAAATTTGACGCCTCGTTTTTTTATGAACTGCCGGATCGGCCCCAGCGGCCTTCGCCTTTCGCGAATGATGCGGCGATGCGGCGGGTGCAATCGGCGGCAACACGGATTCTTTCCGAAAGCGGCATTCGGCAGGGCTACGCGCTGGTGCTCGGCAGCGCGGAAGGGCGTTTGGCCTACGAGCTGGCGCGGCAAACGGAATTACAAGTGGTCGTTGTGGAACCGGATGCGGCCAAAGCGCAAGCCGCACGGCGGGCGTTGAGTGCGGCGGGGTTGTACGGCATTCGAGTAAGCGTGCACTCGGGCAGCGTGGCGGATTTGTCGTACGGGCCGTACTTTGCGAATCTCATTGTCTCGGGCAGTTTGTTGATGGATGGAACATTGCCGGGCGAGGATGCGGCGGAGTTGATGCGCGTGCTGCGTCCGGCGGGCGGCATGGCGATGCTTGGCCACGCGGGCGGTAAAGTTACGGCGACGGATTTTCAGGATTGGTTTAAGCGGGGTGGGGCGAAGTGCGAAGTTTCCAGCAAAGGCGGTGCAGTGTGGGCCACGGTGAAACGCGGCAAGCTCAAAGGCGCGGGTGAATGGACGCATCAATACGGCTCCGCGGACAACACGACCAACAGCCGCGATGACCTCGTGCGCGGCGAGATGGGCATCCTTTGGTGGGGCGAACCGGGGCCGCGGCCGATGCCTGACCGCGGTGGACGCAATCCCGCGCCGCTTGCTGCCAATGGCCGGATGTTTGTGCAGGGCGACCGCGTGCTGTTTGGGGTTGATGCCTATAACGGCACGGTGTTGTGGACGTTTTTTGCGCCCGAAATGCGTCGCTCGAATATGCCGCGCGATGGCTCAAATATGGTGGCCACGGACGATACAGTTTTTGTCACCATCGGCAGCGAATGCATCGCGTTGGATGCACAGACCGGCCAACGTCGCACGGCGGTGAATGCGTCGAAGGGTCGCGATTGGGGATGGCTATCGGCGGGCAAAGGGCAGGTTCTTAATTCCACGGTGAAAAAAGGGTCCGGCTACAAGGCGGATGCCGGCGAGTGGTACGAAGTGTTCGAACCGGGCAAAGTGGAGCGCGTGGTCAGCGATTCATTGGTGAGCCACGATGCCGCCACCGGCAAACTGCAATGGGCGTATCGCGGCGGGGCGGTGGTGAATTCCACTCTCACCGTTGCGGACGACACAATTTATTTTGTGGAAAGCCGAAATCCCCAAGTCGCCAAGTCCGCCACCAGTCGTCATATGCCCGCGCAATTGAATGCCCAACATCTCGTGGCGCTGGATCGCGTGACCGGCAGGAAGTTATGGGAGAAGCCCGTGGATTTTGCCAAGTGCGAGTTTATGCTATATCTCGTTCACTCTAATGGCACGCTGGTGGCCACCGGCTCGGACCGCGCCAAGAAATATTATACATACGCTTATGATGTCAGTTCGCCCGCGTTGCGTTTTTCTGAAAAGCCGCTCATCAATGCGAATGTGCCCTTGCTCTGGGAGGAGGTGCACGATGCGGGGAAGCGCTTTAAGGGTGATGTGATAGAAACGCACCACGGCGGTTTGTTGCAGCATCCATTAGTCGTGAAGGATGTTTTTTATTCTGACAATCGCGCTTTTGTTCTCCGAACCGGCAAGGAGCTTCCCATTCAATTTCCAAAGCGCCGAGGTTGCGGAAATATGGCTGCGAGCAATCACAGTATGTTTTACCGCCACCTCTCCCACGGTATATGGAATTTGGAAACGAACGATGCGATCCAGCTTGAAGGACTTCGCAGCGGCTGCTGGCTCGGCATCATCCCCGCCCAAGGCTTAATGCTCGCCCCCGAAAGCAGCAGTTGCTGTTCCTGCACGGATTCAATTCAAACTTCTGCAGCGTGGGTGCCTCGAACGGTTTTGAAAAAGAAATCAAATTGACACAGTCTGTGCTCTGTGTAATGTTGTCTGTGTGAAGACAATAGCAGTATCAGAGACAGCTTATGAGCGGCTTGCAGTTTGGAAAAAAAGCCGAAAAGACACGTTTTCAAAGGTAATTGAGCGGATGGTGCCTGCAAAGGGCACATTCGATGCCGTGCTGGAGGCGACTGGAAATTTGCCTGATTTGTCCGATGAACAGGTGGATTCACTGGAATCAGCCGTTAACGAAGGCAGAAAAACATTGGATGACCCGTGGAAGTAGTGGCCGACACCACCGTGCTGATTGACCTCTTCCGCCATCGGCGGCGGACGGAGGCACTGGCTGGATTGCGCCAAGCCTTGGGCGAGTCGGTGATTCTTTTGCCGTGGATAGTTCAGGCCGAGTATGCACGGGGCGCGTATTATCAGGGCATTGGTCGCGAGGAATTAGAAAAGTATTTTCAGGCTTATACGCCTCTGCCGATGACCCCCGATTTGATTCACCTTTACGCCCAAACTTGGGCTGAGATGCGCCAACTGAAACTTCGTGTAGACTATCCCGACTTATGGATTGCAGTGGCCGCCTTGTTGAGGGGAGTGCCAGTCATCACACGCAACCGAAAGCACTTTGAAATGGTGCCGGGGCTGGAAGTGGTCAGCTACAAAATTCCCTTACGCTAAAATTTGCTTCACCACTTTTCCGTGCACATCCGTTAGGCGGTAGTCTCTGCCTTGGTACCGGTACGTCAATTTTTCGTGGTTGATTCCTAGGAGGTGGAGGATGGTGGCGTTTAGGTCGTGGACGTGGACGGGGTCTTTGGCGATGTTGTAGCACCAGTCGTCGGTTTGGCCGTGGGTGATGCCGCCTTTGATTCCGCCGCCGGCGAGCCATAGGGAGAAGCAGCGGGGATGGTGGTCACGGCCGAAGCTGTTGGCGTTGCCGCCTTGGCGGAAGACAGTGCGGCCGAATTCGCCGCCCCAGATGATGAGGGTGTCGTCGAGGAGGCCGCGTTCTTTTAAATCGAGCACGAGGGCGGCGCTGCCTTGATCGGTTTCTTTGGTGATTTTTGGATGGCGGTTGGGGAGGTTGCTGTGGTGATCCCAGCCGCGATGGTAAAGCTGAATGAAACGGACGTCGCGCTCGGCAAGGCGGCGGGCGAGGAGGCAATTGGCGGCGTGGGTGCCGGGGATGCGGGCGTCTTTGCCATAGAGTTTGAAGGTGCTTTCGGGTTCTTTGGATAAATCAGTCAAATCAGGCACGCTCATTTGCATTCGGTGCGCCATCTCGTACGCGGCGATGCGGGTATCGATTTCGGGGTTGCCGGTGGCTTCGCGGCGCACGGAATTTAGTTCCGACAACGAATCGAGTAATTGTCGTCTGCCTTTTGCGGTGTCGCCGGTGGGGTCGTTTAGATAAAGGACGGGGTTGTTGCCGGCACGAAATTTCACGCCCTGATGATTGCTTGGCAGAAATCCGCTTCCCCAAAGGCGTGCGTAGAGCGGTTGGGCCTGATGGTCGGTGCATTTGCTGTGGAGGACGACGAAGGCGGGGAGGTCTTTGCTGGCGCTGCCGAGGCCGTAGCTGGCCCACGCGCCGAGGCTGGGGCGGCCGGGTTGTTGGTGGCCGGTTTGGAAAAAGGTGATGGCGGGATCGTGGTTGATGGCCTCGGTGTGCATCGAGCGAATGAGACACATTTCGTCGACGATTTTATGATGCCACGGGAGGAGGTTGCTGATTTGCGTGCCGCTCTGGCCGTGGGCGCGGAAGGGGGAGAATGACTTGGCGGCGGGGAAAGTTTTTTGGCGCGAAGTCATTCCGGTGAGGCGTTGGCCTTTGCGAATGGAGTCGGGCAGGTTTTGGCCGTTGAGTTTTTCCAGCGAGGGCTTGGGGTCAAAGAGATCAACCTGCGACGGTGCGCCGCTTTGGTACATATAAATGACACGCTTGGCCTTGGGCGCGAAGTGGGGCAAGTCGGGCAAGCCGGACATGAGGTCGGGGAGGGTAGGCTTTGCCGGTTTGGCGAAGAGATCTTCGTTGAGCAGCGAGGCAAGGGCGGCGCTGCCGATGCCGGTGGCGGAGCGGTGGAAGAAATGGCGGCGGTTTATGGAATTATCAATTATCATTTTTCAATTTTCAAGGAGGGGTGAATGACCAAGGCTCAATGAGCAAATCCCAAGGAATGACCAATGATTCAATGAGCGAAAATGGAGGAGCGAGCTTGCGAGTCCGCGCACGCTCAATCCGCAAACGGACTCGCAAGCTCGTCCCTCCAAAACCACGCGTCTGGCTTGCGCTTGGTAATTGGGGATTGGGAATTCCTTGGTCATTGGGTTTTGGGCATTGGTAATTTAAAATTTAATTTTTCGTAATCGTTTCGCTTAAGTTCATCATCGCCCGGGCCACCGTTGTCCATGCGGCGTGTTCGGTGGCGGACAGGGTTTCGGGGGTATTGGATTCACCGATGGTCAAAAGGGCTTCGGCGGCCTTGGGGTTCTGTTTGTAAAACGCAAAGCGCTCGGTGAAGAGGCGTTGGAGGATAGCTTGCTCGCGCGTGTTGGGCGGGCGGGCGGTGATGATGCGGAAGCCGTGGGTGATGCGGGTCTTCGGGTCTTTGGCGGCGGCCATCATTTGGGCGGCGAGTTGGCGGGCGGCTTCGACAAATTGCGGATCGTGAAGCAGTACGAACGCTTGCAACGGCGTGTTGGTGCGGCTGCGGCGTACGAGGCAAAACTCACGTTCGGGCGCGTCGAAGGTGGCCATTGAGGGCGGTGGCACGGTGCGTTTCCAATAGGTGTAAACGCTGCGGCGATAGAGCGCCTCGCCTTTGGCGTGGGGGTAAGGCTTTGATAATCCGGGGCGATTGTTCAGCTCCAACCAGAGGCCTTTGGGGTGGTAAGGGTAAACGCTGGGGCCGCCAATTTTGTCGAGCAACAAACCGCTCGCGGCGAGGGCGTTGTCGCGGATGACCTCGGCATCAAGCCGATGGCGCGGGCCGCGGGCGAGGAGGCGGTTGTCGCGGTCGCGTGCGAGCAGTGCGACGGAGGCGCGGGAGTCCTGTCGATACGTGGCGCTGGTGACGATGAGTTTGATCAACGCTTTTTGATCCCATCCCTTTTCCACAAATTGAACCGCCAACCAATCGAGCAAATCCGGATGGCTCGGCCAATCGCCTTGGATGCCGAATTCCTCGGTGGTTTTTACAAGGCCTTCGCCGAAGAGGCGTTGCCAATCGCGGTTCACCGCCACGCGCGCGGTGAGCGGATGCTTGCCGTTCACGAGCCATTGCGCGAGGCCGAGCCGATTGCGCGGGGCATCCTTCGCCATCGCGCCGAGGGCGGCGGGTGTGTTGGCGGAAACTTCTTCGCGACGTTGGTCGTATTCGCCGCGCTCGAGGACGTACGTTTTGCGAGGCGTGGCCATATCCTGCATCACCATCGGGCTCGGGCCGGTTTTGGGTTGGGCATCGCGCCGGGCGCGGAGGGATTGAATTTTTTTGTGTAACGCCTTGGCGTCCGCGGGCGCGGCGGTGGCGAGGAAGTGGTCGCGCAATTGTTGGGCTTGCGCGGCGGTGCGCTTGGCGGACGGAATGGCGGCGAGGGTGGGGATGGTGTTGCGGTCGGCCAATTCCGGTTTGGGGGAATCGGTGAAGCCGATGCGGAAGCGTCCGATGCTGTGGATGGAGCCGAAGTTAAAGCGCAAACGAATTTTTAAATTCGTGCCGCCTTCGAATCCAAACGGTTTTTCAGCGATGAAAATGGCGGTGCGATTTTCCTTTTTAGAAGGGCCATCGACGGCCCAGCCGGTGTTAGTTTTGCCGTCGATGGTTCTGGCGATGTTGTAACCGCTTTGTGAATAGTCCGCGATGGCGCGTTTGAATTTGATTTGCTGCGGTTTGCTGCCTTTTTCGGGGTGGGTGATTTCGGCTTCAAATTCACCGAGCACAAAGTTGGAATTGAATGCGCGGCCCGCGCCGTTGTGTGGGAGGCTTGGGTGGGTGAGGCATTCGAGCCGGATAGCGGTAAGGTTAGTTTGTTTGGTGTGCAACTGAAGCGTATACGTTTCGCTGGCGGGTGAGTTGCCGGCGACGAGGGTGGAGCTATCGGGCAGCGGCTTGAAGGTGGTACCTTTGCCACCGGTTGTTTTGGAAGGTTTGTGAGTGGCCCACATTGGCGACTGGCGTTGGGTGGCGATGGTTTTTTCCCATTGCATCTGCGCGGTGGCGATAGGTTTTTCCAATGCCTTCATTTTTTGTTCCACACCAGTTAACTCGGCGATCAACTTTGCGTTTATTGCGGGCGGCACTTTCACGTTCGGCGTAAAGCCGCGCATTCCGCGTTCGGGCACTTGGTTGAAAAAGGCAGTGAATTCATAAAACTCCTTTTGCGAAACCGGATCGTATTTGTGGTCGTGGCAGCGGGCGCAGAGGAAGCTCATGCCAAGCCAGACTTGAGCGGAGGTGGTCACGCGGTCGATGACGTATTCGGTGCGGTATTCTTCATCGATGATGCCGCCCTCGATGGTGATGGGGTGGTTGCGATTAAAACCGGTGGCGACGCGTTGTTGCAGCGTGGCGTTGGGCAGGAGATCGCCAGCGAGTTGTTCGATGGTGAATTGGTCGAAGGGCAGGTTGCGGTTGTAAGCGTTGATGACCCAATCGCGCCACGGCCACATATCACGGTGGGTGTCGTATTGGTAACCGTTGGTGTCGGCGTAGCGCGCGGCATCAAGCCAGTAACGTGCCATATGTTCGCCATAACGCGGCGAGGCAAGGAGGCGGTCGACGGCCTTCTCGAATGCTTTGGGAGATTGATCGGCGAGGAAGGCATCGAGATCAGCAAGGGTGGGGGGCAGTCCGATGATGTCAAAGGAAGCGCGCCGAAGCAAAGTGGCTTTGTCCGCTTCGGGTGCTGGCTTGAGTCCTTCGGCCTCCAATCGCGCGAGAATAAAATGGTCGATGCCGTTGCGCGTCCATTTGTTCAATTTCACCTTCGGCAACGGCGCAGCTTTGGGCTGGATGAACGACCAATGCTTTTCGTACTTGCCGCCTTGTTTGACCCATTGCTTGAGTAGCTCAATTTGTTTGGCGGTGAGCTGGCGATGCGAATCGGCGGGCGGCATTTTTTCATCGGCGTCATCAGTGGTGATGCGATAGATGAGTTCGCTCTCGCTCAAATCCCCCGGCACAATGGCGCGCGCGCCGCCTTTGAGTTCCGCCCGCGAATCCGCTTGGCGATCCAGCCGCAGCTTTGCCTTGCGCGCGGCACTATCCGGCCCGTGGCATTGGTAGCAGTTGTTGGAAAGAATGGGCCGAATGTCGCGGTTGAAACTGAGCGCCGCGGCAGTCGCAGCGGCGGCAAACAAAATGAAAATGACAGGCGTTAAACGCATTGGGTTTAGGGTAAAGTCAATGGGCTGTGTTTTCAAGCGTTTGCGCTAACTTTACATTTATTGCGCGGCCTGCTAAACATCGGGCCGTGGAGGGTTCGAATCATCAGCTATGGAGACGCTTGGCGGGTGGGAAAAATTTATTTCTCATCGCCGGCCCGTGTGTCATAGAGAGCGAAGCGTTGTGCCTTAAGGTGGCGCGGACGATGCGCGATACGTGCAAGCGGCTGGGCATCACTTACATTTTCAAAGCGAGCTTTGACAAAGCCAATCGCACTTCCGGCAAAACCAAGCGCGGCCCGGGCATTGAGGCGGGGTTGGCAGTGCTGGCGAAAGTGCGGGCGAAAGTCGGCGTGCCGGTGCTGACGGATGTCCACACCGAGGCGCAAGCGGTCGCGGCGGCGGCGGTGGTGGATGCGATTCAGATCCCGGCGTTTCTGTGCCGACAAACGGATTTAATTGAGGCGGCGGCCCGGACGGGGGTGATTGTGAATTTGAAGAAAGGCCAATTTCTTTCGCCGCAGGAAATGGGGCAAGTGGTGAAGAAAGCCAAAGCGGTGGGCGGTAAAAAATTATTGGTGACCGATCGCGGCACGACGTTTGGTTACAACAATCTCGTAGCCGATATGCGGTCGATGCCTATTATGAAGGAGTTTGGATTTCCGGTGGTATTCGATGCCACGCATTCGGTGCAAATGCCTGGCGGCGGTGGGGACAAATCCGGCGGCAACGGCGAGTTTGCACCGGTGTTGGCGCGTGCGGCGATTGCGGCCGGGGCGGATGGGTTATTCATTGAGACGCATCCCGATCCCAAAAAATCCTGGAGTGATGGGCCGAACATGGTTCCGCTGCGCGAGATGCCAAAGGTGTTGAAGCAAATCCTGAAAGTTTACAAAGCAGTGCGATGAGCGCCTCGAAGAAAACGGCAACAACAGCGATGTTCAAACGCGTGAAGATTTTTCTCACGGACGTGGATGGCGTGTTGACGAATGCTACGGTGATTCTCAACGGCAAAACGGAGTTCAAGCAATTCAATATTCAGGACGGGATGGGAATGCGTTTGCTACAGCACGTGGGGATTCCGGTGGGTTGGGTTTCCAATCGAAAATCGACGGCGACGACGGCGCGCGCAAAAGAATTAAAGGTGGATTATTTGTGGCAGAAATCGTTGCCGAAAGTGGCGGCGGTGGAGGCGATTTTGAAAAAGGCAAAGCTCACTTGGGCGGATGCCTGTTTTATGAGCGATGATATCAACGACCTCGCGGTGCTCGATCGCGTGGGTTTGCCCATCGCGGTGGGCAACGCGATGCCGGATGTGAAGCGCGCGGCAAAATATGTGACCACTGCCACCGGCGGCCAAGGCGCAGTGCGCGAGGTGTGCGATAAAATTTTGCGGGCGCAAGGATTTATGCCGGCGATTCTCCAACGGCTCAGGCATCCGGAGGGTTATCGTGATCAATAAATTTTTCATTGCGGTGGGGCTGGCGATGTTGGCGGTTTGTGTCATGGTCAGTTGTAAGGATGCACCGGGGCAGTCGGAGACGAAGGGGGAATCTTTGGGCCCGAGTGAAGCAGGGCAAAAGCGAATCAAATACCCCGAATACGATCGTGCGACGGGTCGCATGAAGTCCTTGCTCACCGGCGATACCGCGGTGCAAGTGGAAGGCGGGATGATGCTGATCACCGAGATGCGTCTGGAAACCTACGAATATGACGGGGCGGCTCGAAAAGTGGGCTTGATTATCGAAGCGCCTGAGTGTTTATTTAGCTTCCGCACTCACGTTGCCTCTTCGGATGGACCGATGACGCTCCATCGCGCGGATGGCGATGCCTCGCTAAGTGGGCGCGGTTTTGAATGGCGGCAACGGGAATCGACCTTGACGATTTCCAATAATGTGAAGACAGTGACGAGGAAAGGGTTTTCGATTGATGAATAAAAATAAAATGACAATCGGTGTCAGCCTTGCGTTAACAATGCTGGCGGTTGCGGCTGATGCGCCGGCGAAAGCGAAAGCAAAAGCAGCCCCCGCGCCCATAGTGAAGGTGGAGCAGGAGGGGATGAAAAGCACATCTGATTCCTTTAACTACAATCTCAAAAAACGATTGGCGATTTACGAGGGCAACGTCCGGGTCGTGGACAGCACCTTGGATTTAAGTTGCGATAAGTTGACGGTCGTCTTTATGGATAAAGCGAAGGAGCCAGCACGCAAGCCGGTTGAAAAACCACCGTTGAAGGCGGGCGAAAAAGTGCTGCCCGGCCCAATGGTGGGAATGGGCGGGAACGTGAAAATGTTGATTGCGGAGGGTAATGTGGTGATCATCAATCGGGAAAACAAAAACCGCGCTATGGGTGATAAAGCGGTTTACACCCAACTTACGGAGCAAGTGGTGTTGACCTCAAAACTGGGCAATCCTGATCCGAAAATTATTTTTGATAATGGAGGGGAGATTTCTGGGCCGATAATTATTCATGATCGATTGACGGGGAATCTGAGGGTAGAGAAAAACAAAGAAGCAAACCCAGGTGGCGCTGCCCCGGTTAAGCCGTCCCCCAATGAGATTGCTCCCGAGCCGCCGGTGCGTCGGTTGGGTCCGCCCAAAAAATGAGTTTGCTGGCGACGGAAAATCTGGCCAAAGAATATGGCCAACGGCGGGTGGTGGATGGCGTTTCCATCAACGTGCAGCCCGGTGAAATTGTCGGCCTCCTCGGCCCGAATGGCGCGGGGAAAACCACGACGTTTAATATGGTGGTGGGGCTCGTGCAGCCGGATGAAGGCGGCGTGTTGTTTTTGGAAGATGAAATTTCTCGTCTGCCAATGCATAAACGCGCGCGCGCGGGCATCGGTTATCTCACACAGGAACCTTCGGTTTTTCGCAAACTCACGGTGGAGGAAAATATCCTCGCGATTCTTGAGACGTGCGAAGTGGGGTTGGTGGAACGCCGCGTGCGCTTGCAAAGTTTGCTCGATGAGCTTGACCTCACAGACCTCGCTCAAAGCAAAGCATATCAATTGAGCGGCGGCGAAAAGCGGCGGCTGGAAATTACTCGTGCTTTAGTGACGAGCCCGCAATTGCTTTTGCTGGATGAACCTTTCGCGGGCATCGACCCCATTGCGGTTTATGAAGTGCAAAAAATCGTGCGCCGCCTGCGCGAACGCGGTCTTGGGATTCTCATCACCGATCACAATGTGCGCGAGACGTTGAAGCTCGTGGATCGCGCTTACCTCATCCATCAAGGCCGCGTGCTGCTGGAAGGCGATGCGGAATTCCTTGTCAACGACGCCCAAGCGCGCGATCTTTATCTCGGCCCTGAATTCAATATTTGACCATCTGAAATGCCGCAGACCAAAATAACCGTCGAGCAGTTTTACGTGGATAACGCCTCCGCGTTGGGCTTGCGTTTGCTCGCCGGTGCCGATGGCCTCAAGCGCGCCATCAAAGAACCCACCGTCAACCGCCCCGGCCTTGCGCTGGCGGGGTTCACCAAATATTTCGCCATCAACCGGTTGCAAGTGATGGGCTCGGCGGAGGTGACTTATTTGAAATCGCTCGCGCCCGAAGTGCGCGCGGAACGCTACGCGGAAATTTGCAGCCATCGCATTCCGTGCATCGTCTACTCGCGCAATCTCAAGCCGGATACGGCATTGTTAAAAATCGCCGAAAAGGAAGGCATCCCGGTTTTTCGTTGCCCGCTCATCACGATGAAATTTATCAACCGCGCCACGTTGGCGTTGGAGGATTTGTTTGCGCCGCGCGGCCAAGTGCAGGGAAGTATGGTGGATATTCTTGGGGTGGGCGTCATCATCAAAGGCGATAGCGGCATCGGCAAAAGCGAGTGCGTGCTCGCGCTTGTCGAGCGCGGCTACAGCCTTGTCGCCGATGACGTCACCAAAGTGAAACTGCTCGACGGCCGCGAGGTCATTGGTACTAGCGCGAGCATCACGCGTAATCATATGGAAGTGCGCGGCATTGGCATCATTGATGTTGGAATGATGTTTGGTGTGAAAAGCATCCGCCGCGAAAAACAACTCGACCTCGTGGTTTCCCTGCAGGATTGGGATGAAGTGGAGGAAGTGGATCGCCTTGGGATGGAGGAAAAAACCACCGAAGTGCTCGGCGTGCGCATTCCGGACATTACCATTCCCGTGCGGCCGGGGCGCGATATTGCGCGGCTTGTGGAGGTCGCGGCCTTCCAAGGCAAGCTCAAGAGCACCGGCTATAATGCCGCCGAAGAGCTCAATAAACGCCTAATCGCGCAGATGAATCCGGATCAACCGGAATAATTTCTCGCCAAACCGGCGGCTATCCCCGAAAATCTCCCCGCCTGTCATCTATGAAAACAAATGGCCATAACGAAGCCGTCATCCGAGAGTTGATTATTTCCAATCAATCCGGAATGCACGCGCGTCCCGCAGCGGCTTTCGTCAAGATGGCCAATCAATTTAAGGCGGAGATCACCGTCACCAAAGACGGCGACAGCGTGAATGGCAAAAGCATCATGGGCTTGATGACATTGGCCGCCGCCAAGGGCACGTGTTTGGTTATCGAGACCAACGGTGACGATGCCGAGAGTGCCGCTGATGCCATCCAGTCTTTGATCGAAGGAAAATTCGGCGAGGCCTAAACTGATGCCAACCATGCGGAAGGATCTTCAGCACGCCGTGAAGCTGGCCCGCATCGAGCTCACCCCCGAAGAGGAAGCGCGCCTCGGGCCGCAACTCGGCGACATTCTCAAGTACGTCGACAAGCTCAACGAATTGGACGTCGAAGGCGTCGAGCCCACCGCCCACGCCGTGCCGCTCACCAACGTGTTGCGCGAAGATGAGCCGCGCGAATCCCTTTCCCACGAAGCCGCGATGCGCAACGCGCCGAAAACCAGCAACGGACTGTTCATCGTACCCAAAATCGTCGAGTGACTATGCCGCACACGTTCACGATTTCGCAGCTCACCGACAAGCTGACCCAAGGCGAGTTGACTTCGCGCGAGGCCACCCAGTCCTGCCTCGACCGCATCGCCGCCGTGGACGGACAACTCAACGCCTTCCTTAGCCACGACCCCGCCGACGCACTCGCCCAAGCCGATGCTGCCGATGCCGCCCGCGCTGCCGGTGAATCCAAGCCGCTCCTTGGCGTGCCCATCGCGATGAAAGATGTCATCGCCGTGAACGGTCACCCGCTCAATTGCGCCAGCAAAATCCTCGGCGAATTCAATAGCCCGTATGACGCCACCGTTACCCAAAAACTACGCGACGCCGGCGCAGTCATTTTTGGCCGCGTAAATATGGATGAATTTGCGATGGGCAGCTCTACGGAAAATTCCGCCTTCGGCCCCTCGCGCAATCCGTGGGACACCGACTGCATCCCCGGCGGCTCCAGCGGCGGCAGCGCCGTGGCGGTCGCCGCCGATGAATGCATCGCCTCGCTCGGCACCGACACCGGCGGCTCCATTCGCCAACCCGCCGCGCTTTGCGGTTGCGTTGGCCTCAAACCCACTTACGGACGCGTGAGCCGCTACGGCCTCGTGGCGTTCGCGTCATCGCTCGACCAAGTTGGCCCCATCACCAAAGACGTCCGCGATGCCGCCACGCTGCTCGGCGTGATTGCCGGCGAGGACAAACGCGATTCCACAAACGTGCCCGAGCCGGTGCCCGATTACACCGCCGCACTTACTGGCGATATCAAAGGCTTGAAAATCGGTTTGCCCAAAGAATACCAAGTCGACGGCCTCGATCCCGAAGTCAAAACCGCCACTGAAACTGCCGTAGCCGAACTGGAAAAACAAGGCGCGGAAGTGGTTGAGATTTCCCTCCCGCACACCGAGTACGCCATCGCCACTTATTACATTATTGCCACCGCCGAAGCCTCGGCCAACTTGGCGCGATTTGAAGGCGTCCGCTACGGCGCGCGCGTGGATGGCGCAAGTCCCGAAGCAATGAACCGCGCCACTCGCGGCGGCGGCTTCGGCGAAGAGGTTAAGCTCCGCGTCATCCTCGGCACCTACGTTTTGAGTAGCGGCTATTACGACGCCTATTATTTGCGCGCCCAAAAAGTCCGCACCCTCATTCGTCAGGATTTCCTAAACGCCTTTGAAAAAGTCGACCTCATCGCCAGCCCCACCACGCCAACCCCCGCATTTAAGATTGGCGAAAAGGCAAACGACCCATTGCAGATGTACCTTTCCGATATCTTCACCATTTCCTGCAACCTCGCCGGCCTCTGCGGCATCAGCGTCCCCTGCGGTTTTTCCAAAAGCGGTTTACCCCTTGGATTGCAACTCCTCGGCAAACCCTTCGGTGAACCCGATTTGCTCCGTGCCGCCCACGCCTACGAACAGGCCACGGATTGGCACACCAAACGACCCATTTTAAACTGATGGAATACGAAGCCGTCATAGGATTGGAAACGCACGTGCAACTTCGCACGCGTACGAAGATGTGGTGCGGGTGTGCTAATGAATATGGCGCGGACGCGAACACGAATGTCTGTCCGGTGTGCCTTGGGTTGCCGGGGGTGCTGCCCGTGCCCAATGCGGAGGCGTTGCGGAAGACGGCTTTGACGGGAATGTTGCTGAATTGCGATGTGCCCGGATTCTCAAAGTGGGATCGTAAAAATTATTTCTATCCGGATAACCCAAAGAATTATCAACTCACGCAATTGGATTTTCCATCCACGATTGAAGGGTTTGTGGAGTTTGAATTTGGCGAGGGCACCGAGCGCGTGCGCATTAACCGCGCGCATCTCGAGGAGGACGTGGGCAAGAGCACTCATTTTGCCGATTATAGCGGTGTGGATTTCAATCGCGCAGGCGTGCCGCTTTTGGAAATTGTCACCGAGCCTGACCTCTCCGGGGCCGAGATGGCTTATGAATATCTGAACGCGCTCAAAGCCATTCTGGAATATGGCGGCGTGAGCGATTGTGATATGGAAAAAGGGCAGGTGCGTTGCGATGTAAATATCAGCGTGCGACCGATCGGCCAAACGGAGTTAGGCGAGAAAATTGAAATCAAAAATATGAATTCCTTCAGCGGCGTGCGCCGCGCGGCCGCTTTCGAAATTGAACGCCAAATCGGCGTGCTGCGTGAGGGCGGAACGCTCGTGCAGGAAACCCGCCGCTGGGATGATGCCATCGGCATCACCGAGAGTATGCGCACCAAAGAAGACGCGCATGACTATCGTTATTTTCCGGATCCTGATTTAATGCCCCACACGCCTTCGGAGGAATGGCTCGCCGAGATCCGCGGTTCGGTGATGGAACTGCCGCTCGCCCGCAAGCGGCGTTTGATGGCGGATTATCAATTGCCCGCCAGCGATGCAGAAGTCTTCGTGGGCGACGCGGCGTTGGGTGATTATTTTGAGGCGGCAGCGAAGGGTGCAAAAAACCCAAAGGCCGTGGCCAACTGGGTGATGAATAATTTGCAGGCGAAGCTTGCGGAAACTGGGGGCTCGGTGGCCGAAGTAAAATTTGAACCATCAGCGATTGGCGAATTGGTGGGGCTCATTGAGGGCGGTCAAATCAACAGCAAGATTGCGCAGGATGTGTTTGTGGAAATGTTCGAAAGCGGCAAATCACCGATGGCCATCGTTGAGGAAAAAGGCCTTTCTCAAGTGAGCGACTCCAGTGAGTTGGAAGCGTTTTGCAAAGATGCAATCGAAGCCAACCCGGGCCCGGCTGAAGATTTCCGGAACGGCAAAGAGACGGCGTTGAATTTTTTGAAGGGACAGGTAATGAAAGCCAGTCGGGGAAAGGCGAATCCGCAAATGGTTGGGGGATTGCTGAAGAAAATTTTGGGCTCGTGATGTTTTGCCATAGAGTCACAGGTAGGGCGGGGTGTCTCACCCCGCCACGGCGCGCTGGGACAGCGCGCCCTACCCATTACCTTGGCCAATAGAAAATGCTTTCAAACATCCAATCCATTCACTTCATCGGAATCTGCGGCACCGCGATGGCCTCAGTGGCGGCGGCGTTGCAGGAACGCGGCGTGCGGGTCACCGGCTCGGATGCGAATGTGTATCCGCCGATGTCCACATTTCTGGCCGAGCGCGGCATTGAAGTGCGTGAGGGGTATCGCGAGGAAAATCTAAGTGACGCGCCGGAGTTAGTGGTCATCGGAAATGCCATCAGCCGTGGCAATCCCGAGGCCGAAGCGGTTTTGGAACGCAAGCTGCGTTATTGTTCGCTGCCGGAATTGTTGAAGGAAACGTTCATTCGCGGCAAGCGCTCCATTGTGATTGCCGGCACGCACGGCAAAACCACTACCACCGCGCTGCTTTCTTGGGTGTTTGAGCACAACGGACTGAACCCCAGTTATCTCATCGGCGGCATCCCAAATAATTTTTCGCAGGGCGCGCGCTTCACGGACAGCGAATGGTTCATCATTGAGGGCGACGAATACGACACGGCGTTTTTTGATAAGCGCAGCAAATTTGTCCATTACCTTCCGGAAGTGGCGGTGCTCAATAATCTTGAATTCGACCACGCGGACATCTTTGAAGACCTCGCCCAAATCCAAAAAAGTTTTCGCCACTTCATCAATCTCATTCCCCGCAACGGGCTCCTCATCGCCAATGGTGACGATGCGAACATCGCGCCGTTACTGGAAATTGATCATTGCCCAATTCAGCGATTTGGATTGGGCGATGCGGCCGACTTGCGGTTCACAGTGGAGGGTTCGCGGTTCTCAATTGGAGGCACGGAGTTTGCGCTGCCGCTCTTTGGCGAGTTGAATGTTCGCAATGCGCTGGCGGTGATCGCCGTTGCGCGGCATTGCGGGTTGAGTGATGCGCAAATCCAATCGGCCTTCGATTCCTTTGAAGGCATTAAACGGCGAATGGAAGTGCGCGGCGAAGCGCGCGGTGTGACAGTGATTGACGATTTTGCCCATCATCCGACCGCCATCCGCGAGACGCTCAAAGCCCTGAAAGCGCGTTTTCCAAATCGCCGCATTTGGGCTGTGTTCGAGCCGCGCAGCAACAGCACACGCCGCAGTGTTTTTCAGGATGACCTCGCTGCTGCCTTTGGCGATGCGGATTGCGTGGTCGTCGCACAAGTGGCGCGTTTGGAGCAAATCCCCGAAACCGAGCGGCTAGATGCAAAACGATTATTGGCTGACATCCAAGCCCTCGGTGCAGATGCCGCGTACTTGCCGGACGTGGATGCGATTGTAAATCACGTGACCGCCAAAGCGGCGGTAGGGGATGTGGTGTGCGTGCTTAGCAACGGTGGCTTTGGCGGCATCCACGAAAAATTATTGTCGGCGCTCAGGGGGTGATGTGTTTTCCGGTTTGGGCGAGCGCTCGATGGCGTTGAGTAATCGTTGTTTCAATTTTGCGTAAATCTCTACGTTTACTTTTTCGAGATGCCGTTTGGCTTCGTTGAAGTGATTGGTTTCGATGTTTACGATAGCCATTTGTAATTCGGCCCAGCTGCGCTCGTCTTCGGTGGTGGCGAGCGTGGCGGCGTGTTTCCACGCGGCGAGTGTTTTTTGGCGTGGAAGGGGTTTGAAATCGTGGAAAGTCTCGGCGAGGTCAGCGGCGATTTCAAAATTGTTGGGGTCCAAACGCAACGCTTCATTGATTTGTTTCAGCGCTTCCTCGGTGATTTCGCGCGGTGTGAGTTTTAAGTGGGCAGCGGCTTCCTTTTGGAACAGCGAAAGTGCAATGGCGTAGTTGTGGCGATAGAGCGGCGAGCGTGGTGCGAGGCGAATGGATTTTTGATACGCTTCCAGCAGTTCGCCCACGCGCGTGTGGCGGCCGGATTCCACGGCAAGTGTGCCGAGGTGAGTGGCGATGTTGTTGTGCACGGCGGCATTGAAGGGCGCGAGTTTGGCGCTGGCCTTGAGTTCACGGAGAGCGCCTTGTTGGTCATCGAGATGGGTGAGGAAGCTTCCGTATGCAGCGCGGGCGCGGGCGTTATTGGGGTGTTTTTCTAAAAATGCGAGATACAATTTGCGGACCCGATCGAGCCGCATTCGGATGCGCTGGGCAAGCTGTTTACGCCGGATGGGGTCGGTGCGAATGAGGGTGGTGTTTTCTTCAATCCATTTGGCCACCTCGGTGATGGCGGTGTTGTCGGCAGTGAAAATGTTTTGCAGTTCTGATTCTTCGGTAAGCGGCGTGGTGGGTTGATTGGCGTTGGGTGAGCGCACGGGAGTCGGCTCGGTTTTTGGAGTGCTGGAGCGTGTGATGCTTTTTATCCAAGCGCATCCATTTCCGCCGAGGAGGGCGATGAACAGGATTGGCAAGATTAAGCGGATCGTTGGCACGCGGGACTTTTAGCATTCGCGGTGCGTGCTGGCAATGGCGGGAGTGGTTTGGCAAACTCACGCGGATGAGTTTGGAAGATCATATTGGGGACGTGTGCCGCAAGGCGCGTTTGCAAACGGGAACGCCCATCGACGCGGCGGCGGCTTTGGCGGGTTTGACTGAAGCGCAGTTGAAAGAATGGGAGACGGAAGGCGTGATCGAAGCACCGGTGAATGTGACTGCGTTGGCGGATCGTTTGGGGCTTAATGCTGCGAAGGCGCAGCGGGTGGCGGATGGGTGGGAACCGGCGGCGGTGGATTTGACGCGTTGGCTCGAGTTGCGCGTAGTGACCACGGCGGAGGGGTTTGAGGTGAACAGCTTTGTGGTGTGGGACGGCGCCACGCGCGAGGCGGCAATTTTTGATACGGGCTGGTTTGCGGATGATTTGTTTCGCATCTCGGAAGAGAACGAGTTGAACGTGCAACATTTGTTTATCACGCATATGCACGGCGATCATGTGGCGGCGATTGGTGATGTGCGCAAGCGGTGGGCGGAAATTGAACTGCACTCGAACAATTCCGGCGCGCCCGAGCGCAATCGGGTGACGCCCGGCGAATTGGTTGCGGTGGGCGGTTTGTCTGTTTCCGCGCGACTCACGCCGGGGCATGCGGAGGATGGAGTGACGTATGTCATCGAAGGCTGGCCCGACAATGCACCGGCGGTGGCAGTGGTGGGGGATGCAATTTTTGCCGGTTCGATGGGGAAAGATTTTGACACGCCGGAACTGGCGCAACAGAAAGTGTGCGAGGAAATTTTGTCTCTGCCGGGCGACACGTTGATTTGCCCCGGTCACGGGCCGCTCTCCACGGTGGCGGAGGAGCAGGCGAACAACCCCTTCTTTTAGGCTGCTTGCCGTGTTTTGGATTGACCGCGCAATGCGCCGTTGCTAATTTGCGCGGCCCGAAATCGATGCAGCCTATGCGACATACCATCTCCGTCCTCATGGAAAACACCTTCGGCGTGCTCACGCGCGTGGCAGGGATGTTTAGTGGGCGCGGCTACAACATCGACTCCCTCAACGTGGCGCCTACGCATGATCCGGAAGTTTCGCGGATGACAATTGTGACCCGCGGCGATGATGCCACGGTGGAGCAAATCGTGCGTCAGCTCAACAAGTTGGTGAACGTGCTTGAGGTGACGGACTTCCGCGATTACGAATACATCGATCGCGAATTGGTTTTGGTGAAAGTGAAAGTGGATGGCAAGCGCCGATCCGAGGTGATGCAAATCACGGATATTTTCCGCACCAAAATTGTGGATGTCCAGCCGAAGAGCATGACCATCGAAGTGACCGGCAACGAAACAAAAGTGACGAAGTTCATCGAGTTGATGGAAAACTTTGGTGTACTCGAACTTACTCGCACCGGAAAAGTGGCGCTCTCGCGCTAGGGAATCCGTTGCCTTAAATTTTTAAAATATAATGCCAGCAAAAGTATACACCGACAAAGATGCGAACCTGAAAGATCTCAAGGGCAAAACCCTTGCGGTGCTCGGGTTCGGCAGCCAAGGCCACGCGCACGCGCTCAATCTCAAAGAGAGCGGATGCAAGGTCATCATCGGCCTTTATAAAGGCAGCAAGTCGCGCCGCGTCGCGAAGCAAAAAGGCTTCGAGGTGTTCGACACCGACGAAGCCGTGCGCCGTGCAGACATCATTATGGTGGCTCTGCCGGACACCAAACAGGCGGCGTGTTTCAAAAAAGATATTGAGCCCAACCTCGCCAAAGGAAAGACACTCGTGTTTTCCCACGGCTTTTCCATTCACTTCAAAACCATCGTTCCGCCCAAAAATGTGGACATCATTATGGTGGCGCCCAAAGGGCCGGGCCACATCGTGCGTCGGCAATTTTTGGAAGGGAAGGGCGTGCCATCGTTGATCGCGGTTTTCCAAAACCCATCACGCAAAGCAAAGAAGATTGCGCTCGCCTGGGCGAAAGGCATCGGCGGCACGCGTGCCGGCGTTTTGCAAACGACCTTCAAAGAGGAAACAGAAACCGATTTGTTCGGCGAACAAACCGTACTATGCGGCGGCGCAAGCGCGCTCATTCAAGCGGGCTACGAGGTGCTGGTGGAAGCGGGGTATCAGCCGGAGATGGCGTACTTCGAGTGTTTGCACGAACTCAAACTCATCGTGGATTTGATGAACGAAGCCGGCATCAGCGGGATGCGGTTTTCTATTTCCGAGACGGCCAAGTGGGGTGACGTGAGCGTGGGGCCGAAGATTATTGACGCCAGCGTGAAACGTCGAATGAAGACGGCGCTCAAGGAAATCCAAAACGGCAAGTTCGCCAAAGGCTGGGTCAAAGAATACGAAACCGGTTACAAGCGCTACAACAAGTTGATGAAAGATGGCGAGAAACACAACATCGAGAAAGTGGGCGCTCGCCTGCGGGGCTTGATGCCGTGGATGAAAAAACGCGCGGTGGGCGGCGCTCAAGCTGCTTATTAGTAACGTTTTGGCCCGTTGGGCGTCTGTCAGTCACAGATGTTTGGGCATAAAAAACGCTCGCTATTCCGGCCATTGTCCGGTAGGTTGACCCATATGAGAGGGGGGCGAATTCTATTACTTTTTACGGCAACCGTGTGGGCGGGTGGTTTGGCATGGGCACAGGATGCTCCGCCGGTACGAACGAATACCGAAACCAATTCACCCGCGGTCAACACCAATGCAACGTCCACGACTACAAACACATTGCCGCAAGTAGTGGGGCCGGAGTTGAAGCCGGTTGAGATCGTGCCGGAAGAGCCCAAAGACGATGATGCCCTTGCGGAGGCTCGTCAGGAAGCAAAGATCAAGGCGCTGAAAGAATTTGGCGTGATCGTTCGCAAAGATCCATTTCGGCTGAACCCACCGCCCAAGATTGAAAAGCCAGCCGAGATTGAAGAATTTATTCCAGTTGGGGCGCCGCAACTTCAGGGCATTTCCACTCTGTACAATCCGCCGAAAGCTGTGTTGCGAATGAGCAAGGCTGGCGGCGGCAAAGCGATCAGTGTATTTCTCGGGCCGGAAGAATCCAAGGATGGCGTGGAAGTGCTTAGCATCGATGTGGCCACTAGCACGGTGGTAGTGAAGGTGGGCGAAAACACATACGATCTCAAAATCGAGAAACCACAATTTGCCTCCAAGGAACCAACTCCAAGTCGCGGCAGTCGCTATCCCCCACGCGGTTCATCCACATCCAAGCGGCCCGGAAGTTCCAGTTCGCGTCCGAGTACGCCTTTCAAAAAACCGGGTGGCCTCAAGCCTGTGCCCACTCGGCCGGATGCAAGTTTCCGGGCCGCGCCGCCGCAATATGAATTGCCGGCTTTCAATGAAGCCGTGCAAAAACTCGCCGTGGAACCTTCGCAAATTTCCACTCAACGCGAGATGATTCACGGCCAGTTGAACTACACTGTGCCAACGGATTTCCCTGAGAAGCTGCGCTAATCTCCCGCAGCACCCGCCACGCACGGCGCAAGAATCGCATCGCGCATACCGTGGATGATTTTTTTATCCGCCGGGCACACTGTCGCCAGCACACCGCCCAGATTCACCTCATCCTCACCGTGCACAAAATAATACGGGCACAAACGCACGCGGCCGGGCATTGTCTTGGCTTCGCCCGATTCAAAATCAAACCACTCGTGTTGGACGCGCCTTGGTTTTTCAAACCGTTGCAAAATCCACGGCGACTTCCCAAATCCCGCGACAGCCTCATCCACCGCGACAGCCCATTCCGATTGCGAAAGGTCGTGCCCCAGCCGCACGCTGCGTGCCCCCCAGGCGCGTTCGTTGAAGCCGGATAATTTCAAAACCAACTGACGGTTTTTTTGAGAAAGTTCGGCTAGTTGTCGCCAGTTCGTGATGTCCAGCCCCGGCACTGCCGCGTGGGGCGGTAGCGGCGAGGGATCCACGAGCCACGTTTGGGGAATGGTTGTTTCCAGTTGGCGCAAAAATTTCCCGCCCAATTCGCGTTGCCAAAATTCACGCAAGTTGCGATTCCAAAATAATGCGAACAGCATTTTCTCTTCGAGATGCGCCTTGGGGGGCGGGGTGAGTTGGATTTGTTTGGCCGCGGCCTTGTCAAAAAGCGCCGCGTGCGCGGGCACGTTTTCCAAATCGAACAACTCGAAAAACCGATACACGCTGTCGCCTTCAGCAACTCCATCAAAATCCGAATCACAAACGCTAAAGCGTTCGCCCGCGCGCGACGACAACCATTCCATCTCTGGCCGGTACGTGTCGGATTCCTCGGACACCATCAAATGCACCGGCCCATCGCCGTTGAAAATCCCCGCGAAGCCATCGACCATTCCGCGCGCGCCGCCGAGCACTTCGGAGTGTTCGGCGTAAGTTTCATTAAGCCAACCCGTGAGGCCAATGCCGCCGGGCACGCTGTCCAGTTCGGTGATGCGCCAGCCGTCTTCGGTCAGCAAAATATCCGGACGCAACACGCGCGGCAGTGCAGTCTTAAATCCAGCGTGCCGTTGCCAATCGAGCAGTGATTGCGGTTTGCCTTGATCCAACCATTCCGCCACCCACGCCGGTTGTTTGCCAGCCACGCTATGGCGGTACAGCAAATCCGCTGCGCGATAAAATTGCAGCAGCACGCGCCCGAGTGATTCCAATTCACGCGCGAATTTTGCGTCCAGCGAAAAAGGCTCCGTGGCAATGCGCCATGCGTGCCCTTCAAACAAACCGCCAGCAGGCAGAGCGTCTCGAATGCGTTTGGCTTTTGTGGCGGCGTCCATTAGTCGCGCGTTAGCCCGTTGCCCTCGCCGATCCATTTGTAAGTGGTCAGCTCCTCCAAGCCCATCGGGCCGCGTGCGCCAATCTTGTCGGTGCTGATGCCGATTTCCGCGCCCATCCCAAATTCGCCGCCATCGGAAAAGCGAGTTGAGGCGTTCCAGAAAATCGTGGACGAATCGACTTCCTGTTGGAAGCGCCGCGCGTTGGGTTCGTTCTCGGTCACAATGGAATCGGTGTGGCCGGAGCCGTGGGTGTTGATGTGTGCGATGGCAGCGCCCACGCCATCCACCACGCGCACCGCGCAAATGAGGTCAAGAAATTCTGTGTCCCAATCCGCCGGTGTAGCCGCGGTGATGCCTTCGCCGAGAATGCCCGCGCCTATTTCATCCACGCGCAATTCCACTCCTTCGGCTCGCAACGCATCCGCCACTTGCGGCAGCACGGTGGGGGCGATTGCTTGATCGACAAGCAAAGTTTCCATCGCATTGCAAACACCCGTGCGATGGGTTTTGGAATTAACGGTAATGGCGATGGCTTTTTCCGCATCGGCTTCGGCATCGAGGTACACGCTGCAAATGCCTTTGTAATGTTTGATGACGGGCACTTTTGAACATTCGGCCACCGCGCGGATAAGCCCTTCGCCGCCGCGCGGGATGCAAAGGTCAACCAGTTCCGTGAGTGACAACAGTTCAGAAATTGCCGCACGGTCAGTTGTGGGCACGACTTGGATGGCGTGTTCGGGAAACGCATCGCAGATGTTTTGCCCCGCTTCGGTCATTAGCTGCGCGATGATTTGATTGGAGTGAAGCGCCTCTTTGCCGCCACGCAGAATGGTCACGTTGCTTGATTTGAAACACAACCCCGCCGCATCGGCTGTCACATTTGGTCGCGATTCGTAAATCATCACCACCACGCCAATCGGCGCGGCGACTTTCTTAAGGTGCAAACCGCTCGGTCGGTTGCGTTCGTCGAGGATGCGCCCCACTGGATCTGCTAATGCCGCCACTTCGCGCAGCCCTGTTGCCATTGCGGAAATCCGCGCGTCATCGAGCAGTAAGCGGTCCAGCATCGGTTGGGATAAATCCATCGCACGGCCGGTGTCCATGTCCTTCGCGTTGGATTCTTTGATCGCGCCGCGGTTAGCTTCGATGGCATCGGCCATCGCGAGGAGACAGTCATTTTTTTCTGCCGTGCTTAGTCGCGTCATTAGATGCGCGGCGGCTTTGGCATTTTCCGCAAGCGCGGTCATTTGTTCGGTCAAGCTCATCGGGAGGGGCAGTGTAGTGCAGGAAGCACTTGTGCAAAAGTTAGTTTTTGCTGATAAAAACCAGCGTGCCTTCTGGAGTCATATCAAAGAGCGGCAGTAAATCCACTGCCCCCAAGTGGATGCAGCCTTGTGAATTAGGTTTGCCAAGGCGAGATTCATCTCCGATGCCGTGGATGTAAATGTATCGATCGTGGCTGTCCACAGTGCCGCCTTGGTTGAGTTCCGGTTCCAACCCGCTGAGCCATAAAATGCGATCGGTGATCAGCGCTTCGGGGTTGCCTTTGCCGTTGACGCCGATTGCGCGACGACCTTTGAAAATGGTGCCGACAGGTTCGTCCGCGCCAATTTTTTCACACACACAATGCAGGCCGAGGGGGGTTTGGAATGAATCCATTTCCTGTCCCGTGCCGTGTTTGGAGGTGGAGGCGGTGAAGATTTGTGCGTTGTCACCGTGAAAATGCGTGAGCGTTTGCTCGGCCACATTGACGTGCAGGCAATGGTCGGTGAGGGGAATGTTCAGCCGCGCGCAGGCGTCGGTGAAGGCGGCGGGGAGGTTCATTGGGTGATGGGCAGAATCTGCGCGCGCGGGATGAAGCGGCGCGTGCGGTTGCCGTTCACGCCGAGGTGCAAGCCGTCGGTGTCCCAGCGGATTTTGCTCCATTTGGCGGCGGCTTCTTCGGCGGTGTCGGTCACGTCCAATTCGCCAATGCGTCCGGGCATAAAAAACTGCGGCTGATCCCGCCCGATGTAGACGCGAAGGCGCACGGATTTACCATTCATATGTGGCTCGAGAAACACGTGCGCGCCCAGCGGTGGATCATCGAACACGCCATCGCTCCATTTGAGCGTGAGGCTGTGTTCGAGGGTCACCATTTTTTTGCGTTCGGTAAGCACGGTGCCGGTGCCGTAGCCAATCATCAGGCATACGAAACCAGTGAGAATCACGTCCGATAGTTTTTTGGGTTTGGCCATTAGTCGGTGAGCGCTTTGATGAGCACTTTGGAATTGCGGCCTTGCGCTTTGTATTCCGCTGCACGCGCTTCGGGCAAGTCGCTCGAAAGCCCTTCGCGGTAGCCGGCCTTGGATTGGAAATAACTAAACGCCCGCGTGGACAACGCAATCAGCGAGGCCAACCCGCGTTCGCGCGCGGTGGTCTCCACAAACTGCACCAGCTTTTGGCCGATGCCCACGTTGCCGTGCGACGGGCTCACATACAAATGCGCCAACTCGCCCACGTCGCCAAACACCCGCAGCGACACGCACGCGACTGGATTACCATCAATTTCAAAAATGAAATAAGTGTCCAGCTCCTCCTCGATGGCCGCCTCCGTGCGTTCCAGCAAATGTTGATCGTCCATCGCCTCACGCGTGAGTCGCAGGATGCTGCCGGCATCGCGTTTTTGCGCGGGGCGAATTTGGCGATATTCGTTCGCGTAAATCAACGTGCCAATGCCTTCATTGGAAAACACCTCCGCCAGCAAACCCTCCGTCACCAGTCCGTTAATGAGATGCACGCGCGGAACACCGGCCGCGCAGGCCTCGGCGGCGTGTTGGGCTTTGGAGCGTTGAGGCGCGGGAATGCTTTCCGCGTTTTCCGTTAACAACGTTTCGAGTTTGGGGCCGATCATTTGGCGAATGATTTGGCCGTCGGTGCTGAGGCCGTCTTCGGTGGAAATGAAAAGCAGCTTTGTCGCCTTCAATTCTTTGGCCACCGCGAGCGCCACGGCATCGCTGTTTAATCGAAACGTGTTGCCTTCGCCATCAAATCCCAACGGCGGAATGACCGGCGTGATGCCTTGCGCGAGGAGGGATTGCAACAGTTCCGAGTCCACGCGCTCCACTTTGCCGGTGTGCAAATGATCGATGCCATCGAGGATGCCGAGCGGATGGGCGAGCACCGCGTTGGCGTTGGCGGCGCGAAGGTCGTTGGTGGCAAAGCCCTCAAGAATTTCGTGGGTGAGGCCGTTGGCGGCGGTGAGGGCGAGCTTGAGCGTGGCATCATCGGTGATGCCCGTGCCGTCAAGATTGGTGGGCGTGGCGGATTGATGCTCAGCGAGTGCGGCAATTTGTTGCGCCGCGCCGTGCACCAACACCACGCGAATATTGAGCGAACGCAGCACGGCGATGTCCAGCAGAAGGTTGGCGAAATTCACGTGCGTCACCACCGCGCCATCGGCCGCGATGACAAACGTCTTATCGCGGAAGCGCGGGATGTACTGCAGGATTCCTCTGAGGTCGGTGGGTTTCACTTTTCCAATATTCGGACGGGACTATCCGGAGAAAGCGCCGTGCGTTCAACGCAAATCTGCCAGCGCGGCAAGGCAACGGCCATTTTCCAGTGGCGTGCCAATGGAAATGCGAATCCAATCCGCCAACCCATAACCGCCCATGGCGCGCGTGATGATGCCGCGTTGCTGGAGTTTTTCAAACATCGCCTTCCCGTCGCCAACTTTGGCCAAAATAAAATTGGCGTACGAGGGCACGGTTTCGATATTCATTTCCGCAAACGCATTTTCAAAAAACTTTAAGCCTTCCGTGTTGTTCTCGCGCGTCGCGCGGACGTGTTCGTCATCCTCCAGCGCAGCAAGCGCGGCGGCTTGGGCGATGGCGTTGAGGTTGAACGGTTGCCGAATTTTTTCCAGTGCGGCGATAAAGTCCGGATGGCCAATCCCGTAGCCCACTCGGAGACCTGCAAGGCCGTGGATTTTTGAAAAGGTCCGCATCAGAATCAGGTTTTGCTTTTCGGAAATCAACGGCAGCAAATCAGGCGCGTCATCGATGAATTCAAAATACGCTTCATCCATCACCAGCAACACGTCATCGGGAATGCCATTTACCAGATCCATTACCGCCTCGTTGCTCGCACGCGTGCCGGTGGGGTTGTTGGGGTTGGCCACAAACACAATGCGCGTTTCCGTTGTGATGGCTTCAGCCATCGCGGCGAGGTCGTGGCCGAAATCTTTCGCGGGAACGCTGATACAATCCGCGCCGGCGAGGTGTGCGGCGATGGGATAAATCGCAAAACAATATTGCGACACCACAATGTTGGTGTTCGGCCCCAGTAAAGCGCGCGACACAAACTCAATAATTTCGTTCGAGCCATTGCCGAAAATCAGGTTGGCCGGAGTGACGCCCAGCTTTTCGGCTACGCCTTTGCGCAGATAAAACGCATTGCCGTCCGGATACAAATTCACCCGCGCCGCTGCTTCGCGCATTGCGGTGATGGCTTTGGCCGAAGGGCCGAGTGGGTTTTCGTTGGAGGCGAGCTTGATGAGTTCCGCTGCGGGCAAACCCAATTCGCGCGCGACTTCCTCCAAAGGACGGCCGCCGTGATAAACCGGCAAGTGTTCAAGCTGCGGATTGAGTTTCATCCTGTACAGATTCTTAGCTCATCCAGTTGGTGCGGCTGCTCTTGCCGACCTCAGTGATTTCGCCCGATGAATGTTTGGCAATGTACAGCGTGATGCCAATGACCGACAGAAATGTGCCGACCATCACCAACGCCACAAACCAACTCGCCAATCCGCCGATGGCCAGTGCGTTGTAGAGTGATTCGAGGTTGGTAATTTTTTCGATGCTTTGGGGCGGATGAATAAAAATTTTAGTAATCCACGCGGTGAGAATGATGATGGTGATGAAGGCGTAGTTGCGCTTTAGCCGGCGGCCGATGGATTCAAACATACTAACTTTGAAGGCAGGCACGAGCAAATCTTCGGCGACGAGCTTGCGCCAGTTACCTTCCAGCTTGGGCTCTTGCCGCATGAGCACGGGGACAATGAAGTGCGCCTCGAGCATTCGCACCCGCGCGCGGAAGGCGTCGTAAAAGCGATAGCGGCGCGCTTCGATCCACAGCATCATCAACACGATGGCGAGGTTGAAAAAGAAAATCAAGTGCGGCACTTCTTTGAAGGAAAAGGCCACGGTGAAAATCGTGCAAGTGGAAGTGATGGCCCAGGTAGTGGTGGTGTCCAGCCGTTGTCGCCAAACCATAATGCGCCCGACTTCGCCGCGATAAAAATGCGACATCGCGGTGATGTAATCCTGACTGAAAGTGGGTTCATCAATGAACGCGTCACTCACAGACTGATTGTCCTCATCCAACTCGGGCATGGGCGAAGCCTAACACAAAAATGCATCACCGCCCAGCCTCGATCTCGAGCGCGATGTGCCGTGCTAATTCGATGAGGTCGAGGTCGCGCCGCAAGTCGCCGAACTTGAACGCGGGCAGTCCGCTTTGGTCGTGCCCCACTAATTCGCCGGGGCCGCGCAGTTGGAGATCGGCCTCGGCGATTTTGAAGCCGTCGTTGGTTTCCGCCAGCACCGTGAGGCGGTCGTTGGCCTCGGCGGATTTGCCGCTCGTGAGCAAAATGCAATGGCTGTCGTGCGTGCCGCGTCCGATGCGGCCGCGCAATTGATGAAGCTGAGCGAGGCCAAATTGTTCGGCGTTTTCGATGAGCATCAGCGTGGCGTTCGGTACATCCACGCCCACTTCCACCACCGTGGTGGCGAGCAGCACTTGGGTGCGATTGGCGCGAAAGCCGACCATCACCGCTTCTTTTTCTTCCGGCTTGAGCCGCCCGTGCAGCACGGCGACGGTGTGCGGGGCGAATGCTTTGGCGAGCTTCTGGGCTTCGGCGTTGACTGCTTTGATGCCGGCGGCGGTGTCCTCATTATCCACCCGTGGGAAAATCACAAACGCCTGTCGGCCGGCGGCGAGTTCGGTTTTTAAAAATTCTAAAATCTTCGGCCAACGTTCCGGTGTGCGAATGTGGGTGCGCACTTCGCCACGTCCGGCGGGCATTTCGTCAATCACGGAGGAGTCGAGATCGCCATACAGCGTGAGGCCGAGCGTGCGCGGGATGGGCGTGGCGGTCATCACGAGCAGGTGGGGGTAGTGGCCTTTCTTCACGAGACGATCGCGTTGGGTGACGCCGAATTTGTGCTGCTCGTCGATGACGATGAGCCCCACGCGTTCGAGGGCGAATCCAGTTTGAAACAGCGCGTGCGTGCCAATGACAATGGTCGGCGTGTTGTTTTCAAATAACGGCTCGGCCGCATCCTTGCGCGCGCCGGTGTGCAGCAGCACGCGAATGCCCAGCGGCTCCAGCCATCGCGTGAAATTGCGATGATGTTGTTCGGCGAGGATTTCCGTGGGCGCCATGAGCAGTCCGTTGTAGCCGCTCTCCAGCGCGCGCAACAAAGCCAGCGCGGCCACGACGGTTTTGCCGGAGCCGACATCGCCTTGCAACAATCGCCGCATCGGATGTTTTCCGTTGAGGTCGCCCTCGATTTCCATTTGCACGGTGCGTTGGGCGTCGGTGAGTTGGAACTCGAGCTGTTGCAAAAATGGATTTACAAAACTGCTGTCACCGGCGCACGGGAGTACTTCGGCTTTGGATTGCATCGTCACGCGGCGGCGGCGGATGGTGGATTGCAATTCCACAAATTCATCCAGCGCCAAACGTCGGCGCGCGGCTTTGGCTTGGTCGAGGTCATCGGGGAAATGCAGTTTGGCGATGGCCTTGCGCCGCGATGGTAAACCGGCGGCGGTGTAGTTTGGCTCTGGAAATTCGTCGATGTGTTGTTCCAGCAAGCCGAACATCACACGGCGCAGCCAACGTTGGGGCATTCCTTCGGTGAGCGGATACACGGGCACGATGCGGTTCACGTGCACGGTGGGGTCGTCATCGCTTTCGATGATTTCGGTTTCCGGATGGTCCAATCCGGGGCGTTTGCCGCCGGTGAGTTTGCCGTACACCAGCACGTCGTCGCCGCGATGAAAGAGGCGATCCATATAATTACAGTTCCACCAACGACATCGCACGCTGCCCGAATCATCCTCCAGCACAAACTCAAACATCCGCCGACCGCCGCGCAAATGGTTGGTGCCGAGCACCATTATTTTCCCGCGCGCAAGGCACGCCTCTTCGGTCGACAGCTCGCGAATGGGCCGAATGTCGCGGCGGTCTTCATAACGCCGTGGCGGATGCAGCAATAGATCGCCCACGGTGAGGCACTTGAGCCGCGCCAACTGCGCCGCTCGCTCGCCGCCCACGCCGGGCAATTCGGCCAGCGGCCGCGCCAACGCTGAGTTTTTCGAAGCCTCCTCGCTCACACCGCGTTATTAACCGACGAACGCCGCGCGCCCAAGGCGAAGTTTTGCACGTTGCCCCGCGCGGCGTTCCTCCGCATACTCCGCCCGTGGCGCACGAGGCGGATTCAGTGGAGCGTTTGTGGCAGGATTACGCCGGGGTCTTTCGGCAGTTTGACGACTTGACCCTCGCGCGGTGGATGTCGCAAACGCTCAGTCAATTGCAGGGCCAACTGTGGCGGATGTCGCATCCGCTGGTGGCCTCGTATCGGCTTGCCGCGATGATCGCGCACGATCGGCAGGTTTGGCATCAACGCCTGGTGACCGTGCCTCCGGATTTTTCTATCACCGAATGTTGCCGTGCGCCACTGTTGCCGATGGTCACGCGCGATGTTTTGGAAAACGGCTTAATTTGCCTGCACTGCAATGGCACGGCGGTGGAGATTGAAAAAGCCGGTGAACCGTCGGAGTCACTCGCCGCGTGGGCCGAAGCGTACGCGCCCATTCACGGCGTGGCGCATTGGGATGATGCCCGCCGCGCATCGCATAAAAATTACGATCAAGCCTACGAAGATGCCGCCACCGAAAGCGAAAAACAACTCGCCCAACTCGGCCTTGAACTGGCGCCGCCGTTGGTGGAATTGTATCCCGCCGTCGTGTGGGAAGATCAGGATGAATGCCTCCAAGTACGCCCGGAAGATATCCAGTTATGACCGACCCCAATCCCATCGCCGCAACCGGCAAAAAATCCAAGTGGAAAAAAATTCTTGGAATCGGTTGTCTCAGTGTAATTGTACTTTTGGTGGCGGGCGTGTTGGCAGCTAATTATTTTTTCAAGCGTGCGGTGGTAGAGCATCTTGAACGCAAAATGGCTGATGCCGGATTCGATGGGAAAGTCGGCGAGTTTGATTATAGCATTGCGCGCCGTGAATTGTCGTTGCGCGATTTACGCGCTGTGCCGAGCGCCAGCGTGTTGGCTGATCTCGGGGAAGTGAGCATCGCCGAGGGCACGATTCAATTTGATCCCGATGGATCCAAAGCCATTGCAGCGGTGGAAATCCGGGGAGTGGAATCCGCAATGGGCTCGGTGGGCGAGGTGTCCATTCAGCCGGGCAAATTATTTTCCGCCAAAGATGTGGTCCTAAAAAACGCCAAGAAATTTGGTGGCGGTGATTTTTTGAAGATCACAGAGTTCCGCGTAGAATATGGTTTGAAAGGGGTGGAGTTAGTGAAACTGAAAGTAGCGGAATTGACCGCCATAAAAAACAAAAACGGCCAATGGAATTTATTGGTGAAGCCGATTAAGGAGTTGAAGTTTAGAAACAAAAAAATCAAACACATCGGCGAATTCCATCTCGAAGTGGAATCAGTGAAAGTGCTGGATCTGTCACAAGAAGGCAGCGCAAAGATCGTGCCGGTGAAAAAAACCATCCGCGTCCGCAACATCAACAGTGCGGCCGATTTTAATTCAAAAATTCTGCCCGAGCTGCAAGCTTTGCTTAGCGAAGTGAAATCGCAGCCTTAAATTTTCACCGCAAACAAATCGTCCTTCTTCACGCTCTCAGCAAAACCGGCCATCAACTTGGCGACTTGGTCGAGGTCTTTCAGGTTCACCAATTCCACTGGCGAATGCATATAACGATTGGGTAGGCTGATGAGCGCGCTGGGGATGCCGCCGCGCGTCCAGAAAATCGCGTCCGTGTCCGTGCCGCTGGTCGCGCTCACCGTTTCGTGCTGCACGGGGATGCGCGCCTTCTTCGCTACCGCCTCAAGGCGCTTCACTACTTCGGGATGATTGCACGTGCCGTGCGTGAGCGTCGGGCCTTTGCCCATCTTCACGTCGCCGTGGATTTGTTTGTTGATGCCGGGATAATCCGTCGCGTGTGTCACATCGACCACCAACGCCACATCGGGATCCAGCGAATACGCAATCTGCCGCGCGCCAAATAAGCCGACTTCCTCCATCGTGTTCGACACCGCGCAAATCTCGGCGTTGAGTTTTTTCTTTGAACCTTTCAACAACCGCAACGCCTCGGCGACTGCCCACGTGCCGATGCGATTGTCGAAGGCGCGTCCCACCGCGAGGTCGCCGTGCAGCATTTCGAAGTTTTGGTTCACCGTAATCGGATCGCCAACGCGCACGCGTTTCTCGGCGGCCTTGCGGGTGCTGCAGCCGATGTCGATATAAAGATCGTGAATCTTGGGCACCTTCGGTTCGCCATCCACCTTTTGCATATGCGGCGGTGGATTGCCCACCACGCCGAGCACCGATCCTTTGGCATTATGCACCGTCACACGTTGGGCTTTGCTCACGATGGCGTCCACGCCGCCCATGCGTTTCACCCAAATGAAACCGTTGTCATCAATGTAATTAACCGAAAGCGCGATCTCATCCGCGTGTCCCGCGAGCATAATGCGCGGGCCGCCGCCGGGGTTGAGTGTGGCCACGCAGTTGCCGTATTCGTCGTGGGCGACTTCGTCGGCAAATTCATCCACGTAATTGAGCCACACACGTTGCCCCCGCGTTTCGTAGCTGGTGGGGCTTGGCGTGTTGACGAGTTCTTCCAAAAAACTGAGTGATTCCTTGCGCATCCGGAATGTTTGCCTGCGCGGCGGCGCGGCGTCAATGCTCGACGCTTCACGGCCCTTCTGCTACCAACCCCGCGTGCGCGCCAAGCTTCTCAAAGATACTCCGCTCGTGGTGGTAAAGCTCGGTTCCGGCATTCTCACCGATGCCCGAAACCGGCTGGCGACTCCGCGCATCAAACAACTCGTCGCCCAAATTGCCCGCGCGCGCAAAGTCGGCCGCGAGATGGTGCTCGTCAGTTCCGGCGCAGTGGCCGCCGGGATGGAAGCGCTCGGCTGCGAAAAACGCCCCACACGTTTGGCTGAATTACAGGCGTGCGCGGCCGTTGGCCAATCGCGGTTGATGGCGCGTTACGAGGAACTGTTTGCCACGCACAAACTTCAAGCCGCCAAAGTGCTGCTCACGCACGCGGATTTGCAGGACCACGATCGCCATCTCAATGCGCGCAACACATTGATGGCTTTGCTCGATCGCGGCGTAGTGCCGGTCATCAATCAAAACGACGCGGTGACTTTCAACGAACTCACCGTGGGCGACAACGACAAGCTCTCCGCGTTAGTGGCCGCGCTGTTGCCCGCAAATTTATTGGTGCAGCTGACCACGGCCGATGGCCTCGTGCGGAACTTTGGAAAGTCCAATGCGCGGTTGATCTCTTCTGTGCGAAAAGTTGACGACAAAATTCGCAGCCTCGCGCGTGGAACCCAAAGCGCCACGAGCATTGGCGGGATGGCGAGCAAAGTGGACGCCGCACAAATTGCCGGCCGCGCGGGCATCCCAATGGTTATCGCCAATGGCGTGAAGCGCGGTCAACTCACCAAGGTGTTGGCGGGCGAAAAGGTGGGCACACTTTTCGTGCCGAGCGGCGATAAACTCAAAGGCCGCAAGCGGTGGATTGCTTTTTTTCATCACCCGCAAGGCGAGCTCGTGGTGGATGACGGTGCCAAGGCCGCGTTGCGGGAGCGCGGTAAAAGCCTGCTCAAAATGGGCATTGCCGGTTGCGACGGCGACTTTGCGGCGGGCGATGTGGTGCGGATTTGTGATGGCAATGGGACGGGTTTTGCGCAGGGCATCACGCGCTTTTCAAAATCGGAAATCGAAAACAACAGCGCGGGTAAAGTGGTGGTGCATCGCGATGACCTTGTGATTTTATAGTTTATGGCAAAGAAGAAAAAAGCCATCGATGAATTGCTCGCCGTGATGGCTCGCTTGCGCGCGCCGGATGGCTGCCCGTGGGATCAAGAGCAAAACCACAAAAGCATCCGGCTCAATGCCATCGAGGAAGTATACGAATTGGTCGATGCCATCGAGGCGGATGACGACGCAGAAATGGCCGAGGAGTTGGGCGATGTGTTGTTGCAAGTGGTCTTCCACGCGCAAATGGCCGAGGAGCGCGGCGCGTTTGATTTTGAGGCGGTCGCGCGCGGCATTGTCGATAAACTCGTGCGGCGGCATCCACACGTGTTTGGCGATGTGGACGTAAAAGACGTAGATGGCGTGTGGCGGCAATGGGAGAAAATTAAACTCACTGAAAAGGCTGGCACCGATCGCGAACGCACGTCGGCTTTCGATGGCATCCCGAGGCATTTGCCGGCGCTAATGCGGGCGCACGAACTCACCAAAAAAGCCCGCAAGCACGGCCTGTTACCCGAAGGCCGAAAGGGTGGGGCGAAGGCAAAGCTGGCGAAGGAGTTGTTTGCACTGGCCCAACGCGCACAGGCAAATGGTTGGCAGGCAGAAGCACTGCTGCGGGCGGAGACGGCACGACACGAAAAGGTTTTGCGGAAAAAGGAGAAGGCTCGACAAAAGCGCGCGTGAGTTTAGGTTGGAAAAAATTATGAGTGACCCAAGATACGACAAGCTGGCGAAATCGCTGGTGGAATATTCCTGCGAACTGAAAAAAGGCGAGGCGGTGTTCATCGATGTGGCGGATATCCACGATCGAATGACCATCGCCCTCATCCGCGCCACCCGCAAAGTGGGCGGTGTGCCGCTGGTGGAAACGCGCCAATCCCGCGTCGTGCGCGAAGCCTTGCGCGGCTCCAACGATGCCCACGCCAAAATGGTGAAGGACGTTGAGCTGTATCGAATGAAAAAAGTGCAGGCGTACATCGCCATCCGCGGCGCGGAAAACACCAGCGAACTCAGCGACGTGCCGCCCAAAGTGATGCAGTCGTATTCCAAAACAATGCGGCCGCTGTTAAACTATCGCGTCAACCAAACCCGTTGGGTCGTACTGCGCTGGCCCACGCCGAGTATGGCCCAAGCGGCCAATATGAGCACCGAGGCATTCGAGGATTTTTATTTCGACGTGTGCACTTTCAACTACGCCAAAATGGCCAAGGCGATGAAGCCGCTCGTCAAGCGAATGACCCAAGCCAAGGACGTGCACCTCAAAGCGCCCGGCACCGATCTGCGTTTCAGCATCAAGGGAATGCCCGCCATCCCGTGCGCGGGCGATCGCAACATCCCCGATGGCGAAGTGTTTTCGTGTCCGCTGAAAAATTCTGTGAACGGCACGCTACAATACAACACTCCCACGCTCTACGCCGGTACCAAGTTCGAAAACGTAAAGCTGGAATTCAAGGACGGCAAAATCATCAACGCCACCAGCAACAACACCAAACGCCTCAACGAAATTCTCGATACCGATCCCGGCGCGCGCTACATCGGCGAGTTTTCGCTCGGCCTCAATCCTTTCGTGATGAACCCGATGTGCGACATCCTGTTCGACGAAAAAATCGCCGGCTCCCTCCACTTCACCCCCGGCCAAGCCTACGAGGATTGCGACAACGGAAACCGCTCCGCCGTCCACTGGGATATGGTCCTCATCCAACGCAAAGAATGGGGCGGCGGCGAAGTCTGGTTCGACGGCGAACTCATTCGCAAAAACGGCCTCTTCTTGCCAAAAGATTTATTGCCCCTGAACCCGAAGAATTTGAAGAAAGTTTAGAGGGGCACCAACCGCATCAATTGCCCCAACGGGGCAAAATGAGATAGCCCGGGGCAACGCCCCGGGATTAGACACGCGGTAATTGTGGAAGCCCTGTAAGGGCGATATTAGCGATCAATATTTCGCCCTTACAGGGCTTTGACATTTTTCGGGCTTTTTTGCCCGGGGCGTTACCCCGGGCTATCATATGGCGCGCTTTCAGCGCTTAAAATTTTCTAGCTAATTGAAACACAGTCGAGGTCATCACCTGTGAAGGCATTCGGAAGTAGGGCGTCCATTGAAGTGACAGTGGGCGTGTCCGGTGATTCGCTGTTGATCAAAATCACTTCGGTTTCTTTGGCATATTCCGCAAGGAGTTGGCGGCACGCGCCACAAGGGGCGGCACCGCCGGGGGAGGCGACGGCGATGGTGGTGAAATCGCGCTGATCGTCAGTGAGCGCTTTGAAAAGTGCAACACGTTCGGCACAGCAGCTGAGGCCGTAGCTGGCGCTTTCGACGTTCGCACCGCTGATGATTTTCCCGCTTGCGGTGAGGAGTGCCGCGCCGACGTTGAATTTAGAATAGGGCGCGACGGATTGTTCGCGGGCAGCGAGTGCGGCTTGGATGAGCTTGGTGTGAGGCATAGCGTCAATGTGCTGCCGGCATCTTGCCGGCAGAAAATTCAGTGATCAACTTCACCGCTTGCGAGCTGGCTTGTTCGCCAATCTCCAGAACTTCCGAATGCGACAGCGGGGTTTTGCTGATGCCGGCGGCGGGATTGGTGATGCAGGAAATGGCGGCGACGCGCAGGTCGCATTGGCGGGCGACGATGGCTTCGGGCACGGTGCTCATTCCCACGGCGTCGGCACCGAGCGTTGCAAGGGCGCGAATCTCGGCGGGGGTTTCGTAGCTCGGACCGCTCAGGGCGCAGTAGACGCCGCGATGGAGTTTGGTTTTTGTTTTGCGCGCAGCGGCTTGGAGAGATTTGTTGAGGGCGGGATCGTAAGTTTGGGAAAGGTCGATGAAACGCTCGCGGCCTTTGGCGAGGAGCCCTCGCAGTGGGTTGTCGCCGATGAAATTGAGGTGGTCGGTGAGCAGCATAAACTCGCCGGGTTCGAATTTTTTGTTGATGCCGCCGGAGGCGTTGGTGAGCAAAATATTTTCGATGCCGTACTCGGCCAAGACGCGAATGGGGAACGTGAGGGACTCCAGCGAGTGGCCTTCGTAATAATGGGCACGTCCGCTGAGCACCACGATTTCCGTGCCACCGAGCGTGCCGATGATGGCTTTGCCGGTGTGGCCGGGCACGGTGGGTTTGGGAAATCCGGCGAGTTTGGCATAGGGCACGGCGCGGGCGACGGTCATCGCTTGGGCGACGGATTGGAAGCCGCTACCGAGCACAATAGCCAGGCGCGGGCGGAGTTTGCTGGCACGGCGTAATGTGTCAGCGGCAGTTTTCGGATTGACTTGGCGTCTCACTTGAGGCGGATTCATTGTTTCCGGACAGCCGCGTGGTTGTCCATATTTTATTTTTATAATGAGCGTGGAACTGAGCAACGAAGAGATTAGCCGCTACTCGCGGCACCTGATTTTGCCCGAGGTGGGCATGGCGGGCCAAAAGAAACTGAAGGCCACCAGCGTGTTGTGCATTGGCACGGGCGGGTTGGGGTCGCCCATTTCGATGTATCTCGCGGCGGCGGGCATCGGCAAAATTGGCATCGTGGATTTTGATGTGGTGGATTTTTCAAATCTGCAACGACAGATCGCTCACGGCACGGCCGATGTGGGTCGGCCCAAAGTGGAGTCGGGCAAAGAGACCATCAACTCCATCAATCCCGAGGTGGAAGTGGTGGTGCACGAAACGCGATTGAGCGCGGACAACGTGATGGAAATTATGGCGCCGTACGACATCGTGGTGGACGGCACCGACAATTTTCCCACGCGCTATCTCACCAACGACGCCTGTGTGCTGCTCAAAAAGCCAAACGTGTACGGCTCGATTTTTCGGTTCGAAGGCCAAGCCAGCGTGTTCGCGCCGGAACTGGGTGGGCCGTGCTACCGCTGTTTGTACCCCGAGCCGCCACCGCCGGGAATGGTGCCGAGCTGCGCGGAAGGTGGCGTGTTGGGCGTGTTGCCGGGCATCGTTGGTTGCATCCAAGCTACGGAAATTCTGAAACTCGCTCTCGGCAAAGGCTCGCCATTGGTGAATCGTTTGATGCTCTTCAATGCGCTGGATATGAAATTTCGCGAGTTGAAATTGCGCCGTGATCCGAAGTGCCCAATTTGTGGCGACAACCCGACCATCACGGAGTTGGTTGATTACGAAGAGTTTTGCGGCATCGGCCTCGAGCCGGAAGATCCGCAACAGCACCCCGATGAAGTGACCGTGCAGCAAATGAAAGAAGCGCTGGCGGGTAATGACATCGCGGTGGTGGACGTGCGCGAACACGATGAAGCCGAGATTGCCAAGATCGATGGCGTGCCGATGATTCCGCTCAGTGAATTGCCGCAACGTTTCACCGAGCTCGACCCGAACCAAACGATTTATCTCCACTGCAAAATGGGCGCGCGCTCGCTGAAGGCGGTGGATTTCCTCAAACAACAGGGCTTCAAATATTGCAAAAGCGTCGCCGGCGGCATCAACGCGTGGGCGGATGAAATTGATCCAAGCGTGCCGCGGTATTAACCAATCCGAATTTGCTTTTGCTCGAAATGTTTCTCCCGTAAGCTATCGCTATGGGCACCCGACGTCACGCGCGTGAGCGCGCGGTTCAATTTTTGTTTCAGCACGAGCTGAATCCTCCAGAGGATTTGGTGTCGGCATTGGAACATTTTTGGATGCATCATCGTCCGGCAGTGGCTGAGGTGCAGGAGGGCAAAACCAATTGGGGCAAGGAAAAGGAATTGCCGCCGCCGACCACTGACGACGTTGCCATCCAACAATTCGCCGAACCGCTCGTGCGTGGCGTGCTGGAACATCGCGATGAATTGGATGCGGAATTAACAGATCAAGCGGCCAACTGGGAGTTGGATCGAATGGCCGGTGTGGATCGCAATATCCTGCGGCTCGCCATTTATGAAATGCTCCATCGCGATGACATCCCACCCGTGGTGAGCATCAACGAAGCAGTTGATCTCGCGAAGAAATTTTCCACCGAGGAAAGCGGCAAATTCGTGAACGGTATTCTCGATAAAATCAAATCGCGTCTGAACCGCCCCGCGCGCGAGGCTACGGAGGCGCGTTGATGTACGCCGATCTCCATCTCCACACGAATTTTTCCGACGGCACGTACACGCCCGAGGAACTCGCCGGCCACGGCAAACGCGTGGGGCTCTCGGTAATGTCGCTCACCGATCACGATACCATCGACGGCTGCGCCCGGATGGGTGCCGCGTGCGCGGAGCTCGGCATCGAGTTTGTTTCCGGCTGCGAATTTACTGTGGAACTCGATGGCTTTGAGCTCCATCTGCTCGGTTATTTTTTGGATCTCGAAAACCCGCGCCTCCTCAGTGAGCTAGCCAAGTATCAGGAAGTACGCCGAAATCGCATTCACGAAATGGTCGCCAAACTCAACGAGCTCGGCATCGCGATCACCAGCGAAGACGTAATGCGCATTGCCGATTGCGATGCGCCGGGGCGTCCGCACATTGGCCGCGCGTTGGTTGAGGCGGGGCATTGCCGCAACCTCGATGAGGCGTTTAATAAATGGCTTAAAAAAGGCAAGCCTGCTTGGGTGACCAAAGCGAAGCTGAGCGCAGCGGAGGCCATTCGCCTCATTCACGATGCCGATGGTTTGGCGGTGCTCGCGCATCCCGGGCTTTATCATCGCGACGAAGTCATCCCGCCCTTGGTGGAATTGGGGATGGACGGACTCGAATGCCTCTACACGCGCCACAGCACGCCGATGACGGAACATTATTTAATGCTCGCAGAGCAGTACGATTTGCTCGTCACCGGCGGTTCCGATTGCCACGGCGAAAACAAAGGCAAACCGCTCATTGGCGCAGTGAAAGTGCCGTTGAGTTTCATCGCAAAAATGAAATCAGCCGTGGCAGCGTAAATGGGCTTGTTCGATAAATTCAAGGCGGGACTTCAGCGCACCCAAGCCAAGCTGTCGAGCGAGATTCACCGCATCGTTTCGCGCTCACCCAAGCTTGACGACGACACGCTGGAGGAAATCGAATACACGCTCATCAGCGCCGACCTCGGCCTACCGATGACCCAGCGCATTCTCGCGGCCATCAAAGAGAGTTACGAATCCCAAGGCAAAGATGGCCTCGACGTTCTGGCGGTCGCACGGCGCGAAGTGGCCACCACATTCAAAGGCCAAACCCACGGATTACATCGCCAACCCGAAGGGCTCACCGTCGTCTCAATGGTGGGCGTCAATGGCACCGGCAAAACCACCACCGCCGCCAAGCTCGCCCATCGCGTGCAAGCAAATGGCGACACCGCTGTGCTCGCTGCGTGCGATACCTTTCGCGCCGCCGCAGTGGAGCAACTCAAAGAATGGGGCAACCGATTGGAAGTGCCGGTCATCGCCGGTAGCTACGGTGCCGATCCCGCCGCCGTGGGGCACGATGCGCTCAGTGCCGCGCAGGCGCGGAAGGCGGATTATTTATTCATCGACACCGCCGGCCGACTGCACACCAAAAGCAATTTAATGAAGGAGCTGGAAAAACTGCACCGCGTGATTGGCCGCCAAGCCGAAGACGCGCCGCACGAAGTGTTGCTCGTGCTCGATGCCTCCACCGGTATGAATGCCCTGACGCAAGCGCGAGAATTCAACAAGGCCGTTCCGCTCACCGGCCTTGTCATCACCAAACTCGATGGCACCAGCAAAGGCGGGATGGTGGTGGCCATCCATCAGGAACTGGATTTGCCCATTAAATTCATCGGCCTCGGCGAACAAGCGGATGATTTGCAACCCTTCGACGCCGCACAGTTTGCCGAAGCGCTCTTTGCGGAGTAGACTTTCGCCGTGCAAAAACCCGATGAGATTCGTATGCGCGAGGCACTCGCCTTAGCGCGCAAGGGTTATGGCCTCACTTCGCCCAATCCGATGGTCGGCGCGTTGTTGGTGAAAGGCAGCGTGGTGATTGGCAAAGGTTGGCATCGCCGCGCGGGAGGCCCGCACGCGGAAATTGCCGCGCTCAATAACGCGCGCAAGCACGATTACAATGTGAAAGGCTCGACGCTGTACGTCACGCTTGAGCCCTGCAGCACCACCGGCAAAACGTCGCCTTGCACGGAGGCCATCATCGAGGCGGGCATCGTGCGTGTGGTGGTGGCGGCCAAGGATCCGAACCCCGCTCATTCCGGACGCGCCTTTCGCGTGTTGCGGCGCGCGGGGATTGAGGTGGCGAAAAATATTTTAGCCGATGAAGCAATGGAATTGAATGCCGCGTTCAATCATTGGATTGTAAAAGGCACGCCGCTGGTCACCGTGAAAGCAGCGATGACGCTCGATGGAAAAATCGCCACAGAGCACGGCGAGTCCAAATGGATCACCAGCGAAGCCGCGCGACGCGAGGCAATGCACTTGCGCAAAGGCGCGGATGCGATTCTTGTCGGCATCGAGACTGTGCTTGCCGATGACCCCAGCCTTACTGTGCGTGGTGCGAAGAATTCACTGCGTCGAATTATTTTGGATTCCAAAGCGCGCACGCCGGTGATGGCTAATGTGGTTGCAGATGAACACGCTGCGCTGACCACAGTAGTGGTGCTGAAAGGCGCGCCCGCGCGGCGGGTGGCGGCATTGCGCAAACGTGTGAATGTCATTGAGGCTCCCGCGCGCAAAGGGCGTGTGGATTTGCGGTGGTTGCTCAAACGGCTCGGGCGCGAGGAGGTCACGCACTTACTCGTCGAAGGTGGTGGTGAAGTGAATGCCTCTTTCTTTGAAAACAAACTGGCGCAGCGAGTGGCGTTTTTTTATGCACCCAAAGTGTTGGGCGGAAAACACGCGCGACCCGCCGTGGGCGGTAAAGGCCCGGCGAATTTGAAACAAGCTCCCAAGCTTGCAAACGTGCAATGGCGGCGGCTCGGGCCGGATTTGTTGTTGACGGCGCGCGTGGTGAGCGATTGAGTGCGGCGCGATGTTTACGGGCATTATCGAAGAAACCGGCACGGTGGAATCCATCCATCCCGGCGACAAATCCATTCGGCTCACGCTGACTCTCCGCAAAACCGGAGGCGGCCTCAAGGTGGGCGACAGCCTCGCGGTCAATGGCTGTTGCCTCACCGTGGCCGAGCTCACCCCCAAAGGCCGCGCCAAGACCGCGCAGTTTGATTTGCTCAACGAAACTTGGAACCTCACCAACCTCCAACATTGCCGCGCGGGTTCGTTGGTGAATCTCGAGCGCAGCCTCGAAGCGGGTGGGCGTTTGGGTGGCCATTTTGTCACCGGCCATATCGATGGGATGGGGAAGATAATTACGTGGGAAAAAACCGGCGACGACCATCAACTCCAAATCGCCGCGCCCGATGACGTGATGCGCTACGTCATTCACAAAGGATCCATCGCCGTGGACGGCATCAGCCTCACTGTAGCTGCGGTTGAGAAAGAAAGTTTCACAATTTGGATTATCCCGCACACGTTTGAGTCCACCGCATTAAGCGAACGCGCCGTGGGCGACGCAGTAAACCTTGAAGCCGATATGCTTGGTAAATACGTCGAGCGGTTTGCGTCGCGGTAAGTCTTTGGTGCTTTTCTCTTTCACCCCAAGCCTCTTCCGCTGAGGTTGTGATTATTTTGAAATGCGCGACTCGATTGAAACGGGGTGGCTTCGGACTCGCAAGCTCGTCCCTCCAAATCCCTGTGTTTTCGGGGAGTGGTTGAAATGGAGGGACGAGCTTGCGAGTCCGCGCAGAATTTTTTGAGGTCATTTTTTTTATCATCTTAGCCTTCCTAGGAAAGGGTCGGCGTGAGGATGGTTTATGTAGCCCGGACCGGTGGTCCGGGGCCCGGGCCACCGGCCCGGGCTACAGGGGGGCGGCGGTGCTTTTGCGGATGACTAATTCGGCGGCTAATCTTTTTGTGCCTACGGATTCGCCGGCGAGGAGGGCGGTCATGGATTCCATTGCGGAAATGCCTCGGCGATATTTGGGTTGGCTGACCGTGGTGAGGGGCACTTGGAAATGTTCGGCGGTGAGGGTGTTGCCGAAGCCGACCACGGAAATGTTCTCGGGAATTTTCACGCCTTGATCGAGCAGGGTGGTGGCCGCGCCGATGGCGACGAGGTCGTTGGCAGCGAGGATGGCGGTGGCGCCGGGGCGTTCGTTAATTAACTGCAGCGTGGCGGCTTTGCCTTCTTCGATGGTGGAGCCGGAATGGAAGATGAGTTTTTCGTCCACCTCAATTTGCTGCTCCATCAACGCGCGCCGATAGCCTTCGAAGCGTTCCTGCGCCCACGGCGCAAAAGTCGGCCCGGCAAAGCACGCGATGCGTTTGTGGCCCAGCTCGAGCAAATGTTGGGTGGCGGCTTCGGTGGCGGCGAGGTCGTCGGTTTCCACATTTGGAAAGTCACTGCAAAACAACGCGCGATGCCCGAGGATGACGGTGGGCATTTTGTGTTTTTTTAGCTCATCGTAAATTACCGCGCTGGGGTCGGGGCGGTATACGGGGCGGATGAAAAGGCCATCGACTTGTCGCGCGAGCAGCCGCCGGATGCACGTGGCTTCGCGTTCGGGATTGTTCAGCGTTTGCGCGAGGATGATTTCGTAGCCGAGCTCGTGCGCTTGCTCTTCAATGGCCATAAAGGTGCGCGTGTAAACGGGATTGGTGAGCGAGGAAATGACGAGGCCGAATTGATGTGTCTTGCGAGTGCGCAATCCGCGCGCGGAATTGTTGGGCACATAGCCGACTTCGGCGGCCATCGTTTTGATGCGCGCTTTGGTTTTGGCAGAAATATCCGGCTCGTCGCGCAGGGCTTTGGAGACGGTCATCACCGAAACGCCCGCGGTGGTCGCGATGTCTTTGAGGCGCACCATTAGGCGTGGGAACCGGTCCAGTTGAGTTTGTGGCGCAGTGTCTCGAAAAATGAATGGCCTTCCAGCCGCACGAGGCGCGCCTTTTGTCGACTGCGCCGGATGCGAATGCAATCGCCTGTGGCCAGCTCGGTTTGCATTTGGCCATCGGCGGAAAGATAGGTCTCGGCGCGGTGCTTCAAAATGGTAACTTCAATCGTGGAAGTGAAGCTCACGATAAGCGGCCGGTTGGAAAGCGCCTGCGGGCAAATAGGATTGAGCGTGAGCACCTCCGCGCGCGGGGTGACCACCGCGCCACCGGCGGCGAGTGAGTACGCCGTGGAACCGGCGGGCGTGGCGACGATCAGTCCATCGCAGCGATATTGCGTGAGCGACTCGCCGTCCATTGCCACTTCGAGTTCCACGAGTCGTGGGTTGGCGCCACGGCTGATGAGGATGTCATTCAACGCCAGCGCTTTATATTTTTTGCCGGCGTGTTTGCCGGTGGCTTCGATGAGGGGGAGGGGGTCGATAATGTATTTCCCGGCCCATAATTTCTTGAGCCCCTTGTCCAGCGATTCCTCGGAGGCGGATGTGAGAAACCCAAGTCGCCCGGAATTGACGCCGAGGATGGGGGTGTTGCTGCCGGCGGTTTTGCGCGCCACGTGCAGGACGGTTCCATCGCCGCCCACAACCAGTAATAGATCGCACAGGCGCGCGAGTTCGGCGGCGTTGGGGAGGGTGATACCGTCCACGCCGGTGGCGTTCACGGTGGTTTGATCCACCATCAGCTTGCGGCCCGATCGGGTGATGAGGTCGGCAGCTTCGCGCACCAAGCCGGTTTCGGTGGCGTGTTTCGGGTTGGCGATGAGGCCAACGGTCTTGATGGATTTATTTTTTTTCAATCCAAGCTAGAAATTCTTTATTGCCTTTGGGGCCGGTGAGGGGCGATTCCACATCGCCGCGCCAAACCAATCCGCCGTGTTCTTCCACAAACGCCCGCAGCTCGTTCATCACGCGCGCGTGGATGGCGGGGTCTTTGATGACGCCAGCGCCTTTGTCTACCTCAATTTTGGCGGCTTCAAACTGAGGCTTAATGAGCGCAACCAGTGTACCACCTCCACGCAATAAAGCAACGGCGGCGGGGATGATTTTGCGCAATGAAATAAATGAGCAATCGATGGTGACCACATCCGCGCGTTCAAAATTTTTCGGCAACGCGTTGCGCTCCAAATATCGGGCATTGGTTTTTTCCATCACGATCACGCGATGATCGCGCCGCAAATGCCACGCGAGTTGGCCCTTGCCGACGTCCACCGCGTAGACGCGCTTGGCGCCCGCTTGCAAAAGGCAATCCGTGAAGCCGCCAGTGGACGCGCCGAGATCGACCGCGATGGTGTCCTTCACTTCGATGGAAAATTCCTCCAACGCTTTCTCCAACTTGAAGCCGCCGCGGCTTACATATTTTTCCGGCTCCTCGATTTCCAGTGTGTCGTCCGGCAGCACCGAATCGCTGGGCTTGCGCGCTAGCTGATCGTTGATGCGGACTTTGCCGGCCATAATCAGGCGCTTGGCTTTTTCACGGCTTTCGGTTTGGCCGTTGTCGAACAAAGCTTGGTCGAGGCGTTTACGAGTTGATGCTGCAGGTGACATAGGGTCAGGATGTGGCGGCGTTTGTAAAACAACGCGCCACGCATCGCAAGCAATGAACGAACTGGAACAACGGATTCACAACGAAATCGCTGAGAAAGATGGCATTCCGTTCAGTCGTTTTATGGAGATGGCCCTCTACGAACCGGGCTTGGGCTATTACGAAACCCATCGCGACGTGGGGCGGGGCGGTGATTTTTACACCAACGTGAGCGTGGGAAGTTTGTTCGGCGAACTGCTCGCATTCCAATTTGCCGATTGGCTGGCGGAAATCGATGGCCCCGTGCAATTGGTCGAGGCCGGTGCTCACGACGGCCAATTGGCGCGGGATGTGTTGACGTATCTGCGCGATTGGCGACCTGAAATTTATGAACGAACTGATTTGGTTTTATGGGAACCCTCCAGCCTCCATCGCGAATGGCAGGCTGAAACACTCTGCGATTTTGAAGGCAAAGTGAAATGGAGCACCGAAGGCGACGCGTTCCGCGGCGTGTTCTACTGCAATGAGTTGCTCGATGCGTGTTCGGTGGATCGGTACGTTTGGAATCAAGAACAACAAAGCTGGAACCTAAGCGTCGTTCATTCAAATGAAGGCAACTTTGAATGGGGTGAGTTAGAGCCGCCTCAATTTGGTTTATTGTTGGAATTAGAAGGAGAGATTGCGCTAGAGGAAATTCCGGATGGGTTCGTTTATGTGTCCGGCGATTATGAGATTTGGAAGTCAGTCTCCGATGCCCTCAAGGAGGGCCGCGCATTGGCAGTGGATTACTGGACTTCGCCGAAACAAGCGATCGAAGTTCCCACCAAAAATGGATCATTGCGCGGATACTGTCAGCATCATTTAGTTGAGAACGTGCTGGAACGTCCCGGGCAAATCGACATCACCGCATCGGTGAACGAGACTCTCTTAAATTCAAAGACAATCTGTGGCGGACTAGAAAGAAAACCGTTGGCGCGCCAATCGAGTTTTCTGGTCGGCATCCTCGAGCAAACGATGAAGCGACCGGAGCAGTTTCCTGAGTGGACCGATGAACGGACGCGGCAATTCCAAACGCTCGTGCATCCGGAACACCTCGGGCACACCTTCAAAGTGTTGGAATGTTGGCGGCCTTAAAGGCCTTTTACTTCCCAGCCTTTGCGGTAATCACGTCGCACAAATGTGGTTGCCTTCTCGTGATTGGAGAACGCTAGTTTTTTTGCGTTCCACTTGAGCGTTTGTTTTGGGAAACGCGTGGCGATGCCGCCGAGTAGGATGGCTTCGGTGAGGGGGCCAGAGTATCCGAAATGGGCGGAAGTTTTGCCTTCACCGCGCGTGGCATTGATGAAGGACGCCCAGTGGTTAACGGCTTCGATGGCGGGGCGTTTGAAGTCCGTGTATTTTTCCTTGGGCAACAGAATGGCTTTGCCGACGTGGGGAATAATCATATGGCCCTTTGTGCCAAAGAGGACGGAGCCTTGGCCGGGGAGTTTGTGGCCGATGCGTTTTTGCACGTCGGCGGACGGGCGTTGATTGCCGTCGTACCACGTGACGTTGATGGTTTTGCCGGCGGTGTATTTTGTGCCGGGATAAACGTAATGAATCTTGGCGTTGACGTTCCAACTGTGCGCGCCGGGAACGGGGGCCGCGCCTTCGCTGCGGACGCTGAGCGGGGCGGTGAGGCCGACGGCTCCGTACATTGGATCGTAAATGTGGCAGCCCATATCGCCAAAGGTGCCGGTGCCGTAGTCGAGGCGTTTGCGCCACTGGCCGGGATGATAGTAGCCCTTGATGAAATCAGGCTTGGGCGCGACGCCGCACCACGCGTCCCAATTAAAACCGGCGGGCACGGCGTCCTCGCGCTCGGGGCGTTGATTGCTGTCGCCCCATTTTTTATTGCTCCACGTGTGCACCTCGGTGACTTTGCCGATCGCGCCCTGATGAACCAACTCGACGGCCTCGCGATACGCATGACTCGAGTGGACTTGAATTCCCATTTGCGTGACGAGCTTGTTCTCGGCGGCGTACTCAGCCAAGCGACGGCTTTCGTACACATCGTGCGTGAGTGGTTTTTGTCCGTAAACGTGTTTGCCCAATTGCATCGCGCTCATCCCAATCGGCGCGTGCATGTGGTCGGGGGTGGAGACATTGGCGGTGTCAAAATTTTTGGCCTCTTTGTCGAGTAACTCGCGCCAGTCGGAATACACTTTGGCCTTGGGGAACGCCTTTTGAAAACGCACTGCGCGAGCGGGATCGATCTCCGCTGCGGCCACCATTTCCACATTACTCACTTTGGAGATGGCATTGAGATCGGCAAACGCCATTCCATTCGCGCCAAAGCTGACGTGGCGCACCGTGTCATTGGGTGATTTGGCCCACGAGCGCGTGGCCACATACGGAAAGGCCAGCGCGGTGGTGGTGAGGAATTGGCGGCGTGAAAGCGAAGTGGTTTTCATGGCCGCGAGTTTGGCGCGGGGTTTTGATTTTGCAAACCAAATTGAACGGCAAAGACGCCATTTATTTTAGTTTCCCTTGGCGTCTTTGAGCCGTGGCGGTTCGGCTCTGTAATTCGTGTTCATAATTTTCAGTTGAGTTCGTGCTGGCTTTCCGTTGAGTTTTCGAGATGCGCAATGAAGCTGCTGGATTTACGGGGGACTCAGTCGAGTCCGTATCTGCCGCCATTAACCGATACGCGGGCCAAAACGAAATGGAACCGGTCAGCGTTTCCATTTGCCAAGAAGGCGCGGGTTCCAGCGCGTATTTTCGCGGCATCGCCGTTTTTGCTCCCCAATACGAGGAGGAAGAGGAAGGCGCAGAGGAGGCGGAGTATTAGAGAGTTGCGGGATGCCCGCGCGTGCGCTAGCCTCAACCCCTTCGCGTGCGTAGCTCAATTGGATAGAGCAGTAGTTTCCGGAACTGAAGGTTGGGGGTTCAAGTCCCTCCGCGCGTACCAGTTTTCATTTTACACACAAACCACACAGACATTTTATAATTTATGGGAGCAGATGAATCCGCAAACGTGAAGCCGATCGAAGCACCGGCGTTGACTCCAATTTCTATTCCGTCCCGCTTGGCGAGCACGCCATCGGAGCCGCCGAAGTATGCCGTGACGGTGCACGATCGCGCGGGTGCCGAGGTGACGGTAGCCGATCCCAACGCGACGCGCGCGGCGGTGGCGTTGATGAACGTGCACGCGGTGGTCGGGGGCGCGGCGTGTCACTGGGGTGGCCCGGCGGCGTTCGCGGAAATTATGGCGGCCACGCACGCGCTGATGTTTGCCACGGAGGGACGGCAATGGCACGAGGCGTTTCATTTTGTGAATGACGCCGGTCACACGGAAAATGGCGTGTACGCGTTGCGCGCGAATTATGCGTTTGACGGTATGAGCTACGAGACGCTGCGCGGCTTTCGCGGCATCGAAAGCAAACTCACGGGGCACGGCGAAAGCCACATCAATCCCGAAGGAATTTTGATTAGCAACGGTCCGCTCGGTTCCGGCTTGCCGCAAGCGCAAGGCTTGGCCATTGGCGACAAAATGGCGGGCAACGAGCGCGTGACGATTTGCACGATTTCCGATGGGGCGATGATGGAAGGCGAGGCCAAGGAATCCGTCGCCGCCATTCCCGGCCTCGCGGCGAAAGGGCGCGTGAATCCGTTCGTGCTGATTCTTTCCGACAACGACACGAAACTTTCCGGCCGCATCACGGATGATAGTTTTTCAATGCAACCGAGCTTCGCCGCGCTGGGGCATCTCGGCTGGAAGGTGATTGAAGTTGCCGATGGTCACGATTTGCAAGCGGTTTACAGCGCGCTTGAATCGGGGGTCGCTGAGGCTAACTCCAATCCCGCGCAGCCGGTTTGTCTTTGGGTGAAAACCATCAAAGGCAAAGGGATCGCTTCCACCGAAGCCAGCGCATCGGGCGGTCACGGTTTCCCGTTAAAGAACGGCGAGCTGGCTGGCGAATGGTTGGAGGAAATTTTTGGCGACGCTGAAGTGCCTGCAGAATTTTCCGAATGGGCCAACGAACTTCGCGCCAAATGGCAAGCCGCCGAAGAGTCCAAAGCCGCTGCACCCGTTAGCGACACTCCGGCGGTCAAGAAAAGCAAAGTACAAGCCGGGCTCGCGGCGGGTGCCATTCGTGCGGCGCAGGAAGGAGCGCCGGTGTTTTCTATTTCTTCCGACGTGCAAGGTTCCACGGGCGTTAGCGCGTACCAAAAATCTTTCCCCGGCCGCTTCATTGAAGTGGGCATTGCCGAAGCGAATATGATCAGCACCGGCGCGGGCATGAGCAAAGTGGGCTTCATTCCCATCGTGGACACCTTCGGCCAATTTGGCGTCACCAAAGGCAACTTGCCGCTGACCATGGCCGCGCTCAGTCAAGGGCCGGTGATCGCGATGTTCAGCCACGTTGGGTTTCAGGATGCGGCCGATGGCGCGAGCCATCAGGCTACGACGTATCTCGCGGCGGTGAGCGCCATCCCGCACACAACGGTGATTGCGCCGTCGTGTTCTGATGAAGCGGAGGAGTTTATGTATCAAGCCATCAAACGCTTCGAGGCCGATCGCGCGGCGGGCAAGGATGGCGAGAGTTATATTTTCTTTGTGGGCCGCGAAAATTATCCGCTCAGTTGGGTGGAGAATCCCGTTTACAATTGGGGCAAAGCGCAGGTGTTGCAGGAAGGCGGCGACGTGGTGCTGGTTGGCAGCGGCGTGCTGCTCAATCGCGTCATCGAAGCGGGTAAGCAACTTGCCGCCGAAGGCGTGAAGGCGACGGTCATCAACAATCCATTTATCAATCAAGTGGATGTCGAAACCATCGGCGCGGCCGTGCAAGCGGCGGGCGGAAATCTGGTGACCATCGACGATCATCAATCCATCGGCGGAATGGGCGCGCAACTCAGCCACGCGCTAAGCCGCGCCGGCATCGCGCATCGCGTTAAAACCCTCGGCATCGACGGCGAGTTCGGCCAATCCGCGTACAAGGCGGATCAGCTTTACGAAAAGAATGGGCTGAGCGTGGAAGGCGTGATCGCGGCGGCGAAAGAGTTATTGGCTTGATCACTTCACATCCACCCACCCCTTGCCGGGCAAATACTCCCGATGGCCGGAGTCTGTAGTGGTGCAGCCGGTGGCGAAAAACAGGGCGGCGGCGGCGATAATCAGGGCGGTTTTCATGCCCGAATTATAAACGGGATTGCTCCATCCGCAAGCTTGTTGCAAACTTTCTCCAGCGTGCACGACGAGTTTCAAACATTGCAGGGCAAGTTGCTGCTTGATGGCGGTGGTTTGAGCGGTTCTTTTTTTAACCGCACGGTGGTGCTCATCTGCCAGCATAGCAGCGATGGCGCGTTTGGGCTGGTGCTCAATCGCGGCGCGGAACGCTCAGTGGGCGAGGCGATCACCGAGGATTTGCCCGAACAAATCGGCGAACAGGATTTGTGGGTCGGCGGGCCCGTGCAGCCAGCGGCGTTGAGCTATTTGCACAGCGACGATTATTTGCCGGATGCTAATGTGTTTCCGAATCTCAACCTCGACCATTCGCTGGAGGATTTGGTGGAGCTGGGCGGTTCATTTTCCAATAGCCAAAAAGTGCGTGTCTTCACCGGTTACTCCGGCTGGGGCCCCGGCCAATTGGAGGACGAAATGAAACGCAGAGCGTGGGTGACGCACACTGCCACCATCGAGCACGTCTTCGAGCAATCCCCCGAAAAACTCTGGCGTAATATCATGCGCGAAATGGGCGGAGTGAATCGGCTAATGTCCGACGCGCCGGATGATTTGTCCTGGAACTAGCGAGCGGCCTTGGGCCGCGGTTGATGGTTGAGGGTTGAGGGAGTGATTGGTTTTCCATCAACCCTTCAATCAACTTCTCTCTTCAACTGATTTACTTGATCCCTTAGCAACGCGGCTTTTTCGAATTCCAAGTTCTCCGCTGCTTCGAGCATTTCTGTTTCTAGTTGGCGGATCATTTCGGTGACGTCGAAATTATCGCTGCTCTCGCGGAGGAGCATGGTGGCTTTGCCGGTGGCGTCTTGGCGGTTGCCGAGGCTTTCTTCCACGGCTCGGGTGACGCTCTTGGGGGTGATGTTGTTTTGTTTGTTGTGCTCGATTTGTTTTTCGCGGCGATAGCCGGAGGTGGCCATAAATTTCTGGATGCTCTGGGTCATCACATCGGCGTACAAAAGCACCCGACCTTTGAGATGACGCGCGGCGCGGCCGGCGGTTTGGATGAGCGCAGTGGCGCTGCGGAGGAAACCTTCTTTGTCCGCATCAAGAATGGCAACGAGCGCAACTTCCGGCAGATCGAGCCCTTCGCGCAGGAGATTGATGCCGACGAGCACATCGAAATCGCCCTTGCGCAGCGCGCGCAAAATCTCCACGCGCTCCAGCGCATCGATATCGCTGTGCAGATAACGCACGCTCACGCCGATGTCGCGGAGGTAATCGGTGAGCTCCTCGGCGGTACGTTTGGTGAGCGTGGTAACGAGCACGCGCTCGCCCGCATCGGCGCATTGGCGGCATTCCTCGATGAGATCATCGATTTGCCCTTTGAGCGGGCGCACCGTGATGGTGGGATCGGTAAGACCGGTCGGGCGTACAATTTGCTCGGCCACGTTCGGTTTGGCCCAATCCATTTCCAATGGGGCAGGGGTGGCGCTGACATAAACGGTTTGGTGTTGGTGCGTTTGGAATTCCTCGAAATTAAGCGGACGATTGTCCAACGCGCTCGGCAAGCGGAAGCCGTGCTCCACCAGCACTGTTTTGCGCGAGCGATCGCCGGCGTACATCCCGCGAATCTGAGGCAGCGTTGCGTGGCTTTCGTCGATAACCAACAAAAAATCCTTTGGGAAAAAATCCAGCAAGGTGTTCGGCTTCGAGCCGGGCGGTCGCGCGCTGATGTGGCGGCTGTAGTTTTCGATGCCGCTGCAGTAGCCCAGCTCTTCCATCATTTCCAAATCGTATTCCGTGCGCATTTTGATGCGCTGCGCTTCAAGTAATTTATTTTCTTTTTCCAATTGCTGAATCCGCTCGCGGAGTTCCACGCGGATGGTTTTCATCGCGGCCTTCATCTTGTCGCCTTGAGTGACAAATTGTTTGCCGGGGAAAATGGTGGTGGCCGGCAGCGTCTCAATCGTGTTTCCCGTCAACGGCTCATAACGCTGAATGCGTTCGATCTCTTCGCCAAAAAATTCCACGCGAATGGCGTCCTCGGTGTTGGCGGGGCGGATGTCCACCGTATCGCCGCGCACGCGGAATTGCCCGCGCTCGAAGGCGACATCATTGCGCGCGTATTGAATTTCCACCAAGCGCGACAGCAATTGTTCGCGTGTGATTTGTTGGCCCCTCACCAGCGGCACCATTAGCGCTTCGTAATCCTCGCGGCTGCTGATGCCGTAGATACACGACACGCTGGCCACCACCACCACATCGCGCCGACTCATCAGCGAGCCCATCGTCGAGAGCCGCATCCGCTCGATTTCCTCATTCACCGATGAATCTTTTTCGATGAACGTATCCGTGCGCGGAATGTATGCTTCCGGCTGATAATAATCGAAGTAGCTCACAAAATATTCCACCGCGTTCTTCGGGAAAAAAGTTTTGAACTCCGCGTACAACTGCGCCGCCAACGTTTTGTTGTGAGAAATCACCAACGTCGGCCGGTTGATTTTATCGATGACATTTGCCATCGTAAACGTCTTGCCGCTGCCCGTTACCCCCAGCAAAACCTGATGCGCCAAGCCCTCCTCCAGCCCCGCCGAAAGCTGCGCAATCGCCTCCGGTTGATCGCCCGCGGGCGGATATGGCTGATGCAGTTCAAACACGCCGCACGGTACGGGTGCGGGCGGGAGTGTGTCAATGTGGCGAGGGCTGGGTTGTGAACCGCAGATTACGCAGATGAGCGCAGATTTTTTTTTTCTGAAAATGAATCTGCTTCATCTGTGGAAATCTGTGGTTGAAAATGGGTTTCCGCACGTTACCCTCCGCCGTGCCCGTTGAATCTCTATATTGTCACGTCCCGTTTTGCGCGAGCAAGTGCAGCTATTGCGCGTTCTTCTCGCACGCGCCGGATGGGAAGACGGTGAACCGCTACGTGGCCGCGTTGGTGCGGGAGATGAAAATGGTGGCGGACGTTTTGCAGCCGCGCACAATTTTCTTTGGCGGCGGCACTCCATCGATTTTGAATCTGCGCCAATGGGAAACCGTACTCACGGCGATGGATCGCCTTGGCCTTACGGGCGCGGACGAGTGGACGGTGGAATGCAATCCCGCTACGCTCTCGCTGGACAAAGCCAAGCTGCTACGCGCCGCGGGCGTGAACCGCATCTCGATGGGCGTGCAATCGCTCGACGCCAATTTGCTCGAGCGCCTTGGCCGTGTGCACTCGCGCGAGATGGTTTTTAAGTCATACGACTGCCTTCGCGCGGCGGGCTTCGAGCGCATCAATCTTGATCTGATGTTCGCCATTCCGTCGCAGACGATGGAAATTTGGAAGGCGTCCCTACGCGAAACCGCCGACTTGGAGCCGGAACATCTTTCCTGCTACGAGGTCATTTACGAACTGGACACCCCGCTGTACGAGCAACTGCAAGCGGGCGAGTTTGAAGTGCGGGAAGATTTGGCGTGCGATATGTTTGAGGAGCTCGTGGACTTCGCGGGCGAACGCGGTTTTCACCAATACGAAGTGGCTAATTTCGCAAAGCATTCCGGCGCAAAAGAATTCGAAATCCCCAGCGAAGCTTGTCGGCATAATATCAACTACTGGCGCGGCGGCGATTACCACGGCCTCGGCCCCAGCGCCACCGGCTACGTGGGCGGCATCCGCACCACCAATATCGCCAACACCCAGCGCTATTGCGAACACCTCCAACGTAACAAACGCGCCATCGATCACACCGAGCAACTCCCCCCCCTCCAACGCGCCGGCGAAACCGCCGCCTTCGGCCTCCGAATGAACGCCGGTTGGCCCTTCGCCGAGTTCCAAAAAACCACCGGCTACGATCTGCGCAACGAATGGGCCGAACCCATGCAAACTTTGGTGGAACAGGGGAACGCTGTGCTGGAGGAAGAACGATTCCGGCTCACGCCCAAAGGATTGCGATTCGCCGATGCCGCGGCTGCGGAGTTTTTGTAGCCCGGACCGGTGGTCCGGGTCCCGGGCCACCGGCCCGGGCTACATTTAGTCGCGTGCGGTAATTGATAGAATGTGGCGCTTAAAAAAATCTGTTGGCCAGCGTCCGTGTTTGCTGCCAAGAATCCGCGGATGAGTTCTGTTGTTGTTCCTATTGAAATTGCTGATGAAGTGAATGCGAAGATTCTTGCGGTGAGCGAGGATCAGTTGCAGGGCTTTCAGCGCGATCCTTTTGGCGTGGTGGCGGAGCGGACGGGACTAGAACAATCGGTGGTGTTGGAGCGCGTGCGGGCGATGTTGGAGGCGGGCGTCATCCGGCGCATTCGGCAGACGCTGTTGGCCACGAATCTCGCGAAGGGCGCGTTGGTGGCTTGGGAGGTGGAGCAGGACAGCCTCGATGCGGCGTTTGATTATATGTTTCAGGAGGATCCATTTTCCGGCCACGTGGTGACGCGCTCCACGGACGCGGCTACGGCGGGGTCCAATTACAAACTCTGGACGACGCTGAAAGTGCCTCAGGGGTTTTCGTTGGAAAAACATTGCGAAGTGCTCAAGGCGAAGGTGGGCGCGAAGTCGTTTCGCATTATGCCGGCCAAGAAAATTTTCGCCCTCGGAGTGGGTCACGTGCGGCGCAAGGATATGGAGCCGGGCGCGCGCTCGGAGGAGCCGGGTAGGGTGAACGATGTGGCGGTGGTGGATTTGACCGACCACGAGTGGCGCATTATGGAGGCGGTGAAGCGGGAGTTTGCGTCGGAAGAATTGGTGGAGGATTTGTGGGTTGCGCGCGCGGCGGAAGCGGGTGTGTCGTTGGAGGAATTTTTCAAAGTCGCGGAAGACTTAAATGAACGCCGTGTGGTTGGCCGTTTCTCAACATTTTTGGAGCACGTCAAAAAACTTTCCACCGGCGAACAAGTCACGCGCTACAACGCGCTCTTCCACTGGGCCGTTCCGCCCGGCCGCGAGCTGGACGCCGGGCGCGAAGTGGGGCGGCATTTTATTATGACCCACGGTTATTGGCGCGAAGGCGGGCCGGAGTTTAAGAACGTGAATATCATGGGCGTCGCTCACGGCACGGATAAAGAAAAAGTGCTCGCCCACAAAGCCGGCATCGATCAACACCTCGCCGAGGCCGGCATTGAAGTGAGCTACACCAATGTCTTCTGGGGCGGTCGCAGCGAAATTAAACCCTCCGAGATTTCGCCTCTGGCCTACGGGAAATGGTGCGAGCGTCACGGCATCGAACTGGAATCGATGAAGGCTTAACGGCTGTTTTCCGCAGGTTTTCAGTGAATTGCGCGTTGACACGGCCTGCGCTCGCCCCTACCTTCCGCGCTCCGGTTTTCTAACTGGATTTCACACAACGATTTTATGGCTAAAGCAAACAAGTACGTTTACCACTTTGGTAAAAGCAAAACCGACGGCAACGGAACCATGAAGGCGCTACTCGGCGGCAAGGGCGCGAATCTCGCTGAGATGAAGCGCATCGGCCTGCCGGTGCCTCCCGGATTCACCCTCACCACGGAAGTGTGCTCTTACTATTACGCGCACAAAAAATCTTATCCGCGCGAGATGCAGGCCCAAATCAAAGACGGCGTGCGCCGTATGGAAAAAGAGATGGGCAAAAAACTGGGCGACAAGAAAAATCCGCTGTTGCTTTCGGTCCGTTCCGGCGCGCGCGAGTCGATGCCCGGAATGATGGACACCATCCTCAACCTCGGCCTCAACGATGACACGGTGGAAGCACTCGCCAAGTTTAGCAACAACCCGCGCTTCGCGTGGGACAGCTATCGCCGCTTCATCCAAATGTATGGCGACGTGGTGATGGGCGTGCAGAAACTGCCGAGCGAAGATGAAGAGCCCTTCGAGTTAGTCATCGAGAAAATCAAAAAGAAATACCTCGGCAACGCGCACGCGGAAGATACGGAGTTGACGGCCGAACATTTGAAGGAACTGGTAGCCGCATTCAAAAAACTGGTGAAGCAACGCACCGGCAAAGCGTTCCCGAATGATCCCTGGGAGCAACTCGATGGCTCAATTGGCGCGGTGTTTAATTCGTGGATGAACGATCGCGCCAATGTCTACCGCCGCAAATACAGCATCCCCGCCGCTTGGGGCACGGCGGTGAATGTGCAGGCGATGGTCTTCGGTAACACCGGCGCGACCTCCGGCAGTGGCGTGGCGTTCACGCGCGATCCCGCCAGCGGTGAAAAGGTTTTCTACGGCGAGTTTTTGATGAACGCGCAGGGCGAAGACGTGGTGGCCGGCGTGCGCACGCCCGATCCTGTGGCGAAGCTGAAGAAAGTAATGCCCAGCGCGCACAAAGAATTGGAAGCCATTCGCGGGCGATTGGAAAAACATTTCCGCGATATGCAGGATTTCGAGTTCACCATTGAGGAGCGCAAAGTGTTCATGCTCCAAACCCGCAACGGCAAACGCACCGGCCTCGCTGCCGTGCGCATCGCGTGCGAGATGGTGAAAGAAAAACTCATCAACTGGAAAACCGCGGTGAACCGCGTGCCAGCCGAACAGTTGGACCAAGTACTCGCGCCGATTTTTGATGCGGCCACGTTGAAGAAAACCAAAGTCATCGCCAAAGGTTTGCCCGCCGGACCGGGCGCGGCGACGGGTCGAATCTATTTCAATGCCGACCGTGCCGAGGCCGCCGCTGCAAAAGGGCAGTCGGTGATGCTCGTGCGCGTGGAAACGTCGCCGGAAGATTTGCGCGGGATGATCGCCGCTAACGGCATTCTCACCGCGCGCGGTGGGGTGAGTAGTCACGCGGCATTGGTCGCCCGCCAAATGGGTAAAGTCTGCGTTTGCGGTGCGGCGGAGTTGATCGTGGATTACAGCAAGCGCACACTTAGCGTGGGTAAGCTGAAATTCAAGGAAGGCGATTACGTTTCAATCGACGGCACGTCGGGCGAAATTTACGCGGGCGAAGTGAAGACTGCGCCCAGCGAAGTCATTCAAGGCTTGCTCGAAAACAACGCCAAAGCCAAGCGCGGGCGGACGTACAAAAATTACAATCAACTGATGGGTTGGTGCGAAAAGGCCGCGAAGATGGCCGTGCGCACCAACGCCGACACGCCCGAGCAAGTGAAGAATGCCATCGCATTCGGTGCCACCGGCGTGGGCCTTTGCCGCACGGAACATATGTTCTTCGAAGGCGATCGCATCGACGTGATGCGTCAGATGATTCTCGCCGACAACGAGGCTGACCGTCGCAAGGCGGTGAAGAAGTTGCTGCCCTTCCAGCGCAAAGACTTTGAGGGAATGTTCAAAGCGCTGAATGGATTGCCCGCGACGATTCGTTTATTGGATCCGCCCTTGCACGAATTTTTGCCGCACGACAAAAAACAAATCGCGGCGCTCGCCAAGAAAATGAAGGTGAAGCCGGCGGAGATTCAACAGCGCGTGAATGACTTGCACGAGTTCAATCCGATGCTCGGCCATCGTGGCTGTCGCCTCGCCATTTCCTATCCGGAGATCGCCGAGATGCAGGCGCAAGCCATCTTCGAGGCAGCGGCGAATGTCCAAAAGAAGGGTATCAAAGTGCAGCCCGAGGTGATGGTTCCGTTGGTCGGTTTCCGCCGCGAGCTGGAGTTGCAGTCGGACATCATCCATCGCGTGGCCAAAGAAGTGAGCGCCAAGAAAAAGGTGAAGCTCAATTACCTCGTCGGCACGATGATCGAAGTGCCGCGCGGCGCGCTGACCGCCGATGAGATTGCCGAGGTCGCACAATTCTTCAGCTTCGGCACCAACGACCTCACGCAAACCACGATGGGCATGAGCCGCGATGATTCCGGTTCGTTCCTGCCGAATTATCAAGAAGAGGACATCATCGGCAATAACCCCTTCGCCGTGGTGGACCAAACCGGTGTGGGACAGCTCATGGAAATCGCCGTCAAAAAAGGCCGCAGCACCCGTCCAAAAATCAAGCTCGGCATCTGCGGCGAACACGGCGGCGAACCGAGTAGCGTAAAATACTGCCACACCCTCGGCCTGAATTACGTGAGCTGCTCGCCCTTCCGAGTGCCCACCGCAAAACTCGCAGCGGCACAAGCCGCGCTGGCGTAAATCACAAACAGAAATTCGCAAACCGCCCGGTTCGCCGGGCGGTTTTTTTTATTGTGAAAATTCCGGTGCGGCAGGACACTTTGCGCGTGAAACACATTTTACTTTTGGGCGCGGCCCTGTGGATGTTCGGCGGGTGCCAAGCAGTGGATTATGCTTTTCGGGATGAATTGGATGCAAAGTCTGAATTGAGCTGGAGCGAAAAGCGCGCTCGCTGGGAATTGGAGGATGCAAAATTTCGATATCAGGACGGAACCCTGGATCGGTACGGCTATAATGTCGTGCGCAAAAGACACGGGCTGAGGCCGGTGCGTTAATTTATGAAAACATCCATTTGCATTTTGCTCGCGTTGACCTCGGTGGGGCTGGCGGTAGAGCCCAAATTCCGCACGCAAGAAATCGATGCCAAAATCGGCATCGGCTACGGTCTGCAGTTGGCCGATATGAACGGCGACAAAAAACCGGACATCATTCTATGCGATAAAGACAAAGTGGTGTGGTACGAAAACCCTTCGTGGAAAAAACATCAAGTGAGCGGCAAACTCACTCCGCGCGATCACGTGTGCATTGCCGCCCGTGATCTCGATGGCGACGGCAAAGCTGAGTTGGCAGTGGGTGCACAATGGAACATTGGCGAGACGAGCAATGACAAAACTTCTGGTTCCGTTTTTTATCTCAACCCCTCGGCCAATCGCGAGGGAAACTGGAAGCCTATTCGATTGCCGCACGAGCCCACCACTCATCGCATGCATTGGATTAAATCCGGCAAAGGAAAATTTGATTTGATCGTAAAACCGCTCCACGGCCGCGGCAACAAAGGAGGCAAGGGTGCGGGCATGAATGTCTACGCTTATCGAATGCCCAAAAACCCTGCCGACAAATGGAAGCGCACGTTGGTTTCCAATTTCATGCACGACAGCCATAATTTTCACCCCATCGATTGGAACAGCGATGGCCGCGAGGAATTTTTGCAAGCTGGCCTTGAGGGCGTTTACTGGTTTGGGCGCGATCGAAATGACAAGTGGAAGTACATGCGTTTCACTTCAAACTACGCCGGCGAAGTGCGTGATGGCCGCACAGTGACTGGCAAACGCTTTATCGCCACCATCGAACCGAAGCACGGAAGCACCGTGGTGGTTTATCTTTCCACCGCGAGTTTATCCTGGCAACGCTGGGTGCTGGATGAATCGTTAAAGGACGGCCACGCATTGGCCACGGCGGATTTTCTGGGCACGGGCGGCGACCAAGTGGTGGCCGGTTGGCGCGGGATGACCACGCGTGGCGTGCCGGGTGTGAAGTTGTATGTCCCCCAAAATGCTCATTATACCAAATGGAAAACCTACCAACTCAGCGGCAAAGAAACTGCGGTGGAAGACATCAAAGCCGGTGATTTGAATGGCGACGGCAAACCCGAAGTCATCGTCGCCTGCCGCCAAACGCATAACCTTCGGATTCTTTGGAATGAGTCGAAGTGATTAGAGATTTTGTTTCCATCGGTTTGGATCCCGATACAGGTTGATTACTGACACAATGTGGATTTCTTCGTTTTGAATTGTGTAAGCCAATGCATACGGGAAACGGTTGAAAAGACAGCGCCGATGGTTTTCTGAAATTTTCGGCCAGGTATTCGGATTACGAAGGATGCGTCGAATGGTGGCCGAGTATTCGTTTAAAAAGTCCCCGGCCAGTTCTGCCGATTCTTGGGTTAAATAGTATTCAGCTGCATCGGCGAGTTCCAATTCTGCCGGCGATAGCAGCTGGTAGGTCATTTCTGAATTTGTTGGCGAAGTTCGGCAAGGGCTTCATCGCCATCTCGAGCTGTGATTTCCCCGCGCTTGAAAGCGGCCCAACGATCCTCGGATTCAGCGGCCCAAGCTTTTAGGATTTCAGGGTCCTCCAGACTTTGCATCAATTGATCGGCCAGTAAGGCGCGTTCTTCGGCGGGAAGCTCCAAGGCTTGTTTCTGAATTTCAGTCACACTCATGGAAATATGTTAGGCTAATTCTGGAAATAATCAAGATCGGGTCGGGAGGGCTTGTCCGAAGAGTTGGAGAAAATCAGTCGTGGCGGGAAATTTGTTTGATTTCCTGCGATTTTCCGGCAGTATCCGCCTCCATTTCGCCCAAGGGCGTTGGGGGGATTCATGAAACGAACGCATCATTGCAACGAATTACGGCTGGAAAACGCCGGTCAAGAGGCCACACTTTCGGGTTGGGTACACTCGCGCCGCGATTTGGGCGGGGTCATTTTCATCGACATCCGCGACCGCGAAGGCCGCACGCAACTGGTCTTTGACCCCCAGGAAAGTGATCCTGCGCTGGTGGAATCGGCCGGTAAATTGCACAGCGAAAGCGTCATTAGCGTGTCCGGTAAAGTGCGCCAGCGCCCGGATGACACGGAGAACGCCAAGATCCCAACCGGCCAAATCGAGATTGTGGCTTCCCAGATGGAGGTGCACAACGCGGCGGCCGTATTGCCTTTTCAAATCGATGATCCGGAGGCGGCGGCGAAGGTGAATGAGGAACTGCGTTTGCAATATCGCTACCTCGATTTGCGTCGTCCAGAGATGGCGGCGAATCTTCGGTTGCGCAGCAAAGTGGCCACTGCAACGCGCGTGTTCATGGATGAGCAGGGGTTTTTGGAAGTGGAAACGCCGACGCTATTTAAGTCCACGCCGGAAGGCGCGCGGGAATTTCTCGTGCCGAGCCGTATTTCGGCTGGTGAATTTTATGCGCTCCCGCAGTCGCCGCAGCAATTTAAGCAAGTGCTAATGTGCGCTGGAGTGGACAAATATTTTCAACTCGCGCGGTGTTATCGTGATGAAGATTTGCGGGCGGATCGGCAGCCGGAGTTTACGCAAATCGACATCGAAATGTCGTTCATCGATCGTGAAGATATTTACGCGCTCATCGAGGGCTTGTTGAAAAAAATCTGGAAGACTGCGCTCGATTACGATGTGCCCACGCCTTTCCCGCGCATTCCATATCGTGAGGTGATGGATCGCTACGGTAGCGATAAACCGGACACGCGCTACGCGATGGAGATTGCGGATCTCACTGAAGATTTTGCCGCGAGCGGATTCAAGGTGTTCAGCGGCGCGGTGGAGCGGGGCGGGGTGGTGAAAGCCATCAACGCCAAAGGCTTTGCCTGCGTGACGCAGGGCCAAATGGAAACGATGACTGACATCGCCAAGGGCCTCGGCGCGAAAGGGTTGGCGTTTATCAAGGTAGAAAACGGCGAATGGAAATCGCCGATTGTGAAATTTTTCAGTGATGCCGAGAAAGCGGCGTTGACTGAAAAACTCAACATCGAAGAGGGCGACCTTATTTTGTTTGCCGCCGATGAGTGGCTCAATGCCTGTGAAATCCTCGGTCGCATTCGCCAATACGCTGCGGGCAAACTCGTGGAACTCGGCAAACTTGAAATCCCGGCGGATCAATTTAATTTTCTGTGGGTCATTGAGTTTCCGTTGCTCGCTTTTGATCGCGAAATGGATCGGTGGTATTCGAGCCATCATCCGTTCACCTCACCGGTGGAAGAGGATGCACCGAATCTCAAGAGCGACCCCAAGAGTGTGCGCGGCCAGCATTATGATGTGGTGGTCAATGGCGTTGAGTTGGGCGGCGGTTCAATCCGGATTCATCAGCCGGATTTGCAGAAAACTATTTTTGAGGATTTGCTGCAACTTACGCCGGAAGTCACGCAGGCGCGGTTTGGATATATGCTCGAAGCCTTCAAGTACGGCTGTCCACCGCACGGCGGCATTGCGCTGGGATTTGATCGGCTCATCGCGTTGCTCTGCGGCGCGGATAGTATTCGTGATGTGATTGCATTTCCAAAGACCGCCAAGGGTTCGTGTCTGATGACCGATAGTCCGGCGGCGGTGGAGGCACGTCAATTGCGCGATTTACACATTGATTTAAAAGTGGCCAAGAAAGCCGAATGAAATTCTGGAACATGGGAAAAGATAAAGATAAGCAGTCCGCTGAACAGCCGGATATGACCGCGCTGGAAAAGCGCCTCGCCGAAAAAGCCGCGCAAGAGGCATATGAAGAAAACGAACCCGTCGGCCCCAAAACGCTGAAGGAAGCGCAGGCCACGATTGATGAACTCAATGATCGTCTTGTGCGCCAAGCGGCGGACATCGAAAATTTCCGCAAACGCGCCCAACGCGAAAAGGATGAGGCGCGCCAATTTGCGAATCAAAGTTTGTTGGAAAAATTGCTGCCGGTTTTGGACAATTTTGAAATGGCGCTTGCCGCTGCAGAAAAAACGGATCCAGCCATTCGCGATGGGGTGCAGATGATTTATGATCAACTGCTTGGCGTGTTAAAGGATTCCGGCGTGGAGTCAGTGGAAGCAGTGGGCGAGTCTTTCGACCCAAATTTGCACGAAGCCATTTCACAAAAACACACCACCGAGGCGGCGGAAGGCACGGTGCTGCAGCAAGTGCAGCGCGGTTACAAACTGAACGATCGGCTTGTGCGCCCCGCCCGCGTGATCGTGGCCGCCGCACCGGTTGTTGAAGCTGAGACTACGGAAAACTAATGGCTAAGCGCGATTATTACGAAGTGCTCGGCGTGGATAAAAACGCGGATGCGGGTGAGATTAAAAAGGCGTATCGCAAGCAAGCTGTAAAATTTCATCCGGACAAAAATCCGGATGATCAGGGTGCTGAGGATAAATTCAAGGAAGTTGGCGAGGCCTATGAAGTGCTGAGTGACGACCAAAAAAAAGCTGCGTACGATCAAATGGGTCATGCTGCGTTTGAAGCCGGTGGTGGTGGCGGCGGCGGGTTTCATGGGAGCGTGGATGCATCGGATTTGTTTAATCAGGTATTTGGTGGCGGCGGTGGGGGAGGGATTTTTGACCAACTTTTTGGTGGTGGTGGTCAGCGCCGTGATCCAAGCGGAGCACAACGTGGTGCGGATTTGCGCTACGATATGGAGATTGATTTTGAGGATGCCGTGCTCGGGTGCGAAAAGAAAATCACGATCACTAAACTGGATAGCTGCAAAAAATGTGACGGCTCCGGTGCGGCTTCCGGGAGTGGACGGAAACAATGCGGCACTTGCAATGGGCAAGGTCAGGTAGTCGCGCAACGCGGGTTTTTCCGGATGCAACAAACCTGCCCGCATTGCGATGGATCGGGCACGGTATTGGAAAAGCCTTGTGGCGATTGTCGAGGCGGCGGACGCAAAGAGAAGAAGAGCACGATCACCCTCAAAGTGCCCGAAGGCGTGGACACGGGAACGCGTTTGCGCAGTTCCAGCAATGGTGAAGCGGGGTTGCGCAGCGGGCCTAACGGCGATTTGTACGTGATCTTGCACGTGCGACCCCACGAAATTTTTGATCGCGAGGCGGATGATTTAATTTGCGAAGTGCCGATTAGTTTTGTGACGGCGGCCTTGGGCGGTGAATTAAAGGTGCCCACACTCAAGGGCAGCGCGAGCATCAAGATTCCGGCGAGCACGCAAACGGGCACGACGTTTCGCCTCAAAGGACGCGGTGTGAAAAATCTGCAAGGGTACGGCACGGGGGACCTCAATGTGCGGGTTAATGTGGAGGTGCCCGCGCGCCTCAATAAAGAACAGAAAGCCAAACTGCAGGATTTCGCTGACTCATGCGGGGATGACGTGAATCCGCAGAGCAAAAGTTTTCTCGAAAGAGCCCGCAATCTTTTCAACTGATGCATCGTTTTTATCTTCCGCCCGAACGCGTGACTGAAGGCGAACTTACGCTCGATGAACGCGAGAGCCACCACGCCGCCATCGTGCTGCGCGTGCGCGAAGGCGAACGCGTGGCCGTGCTCGATGGCGCGGGGAATGAGTTTATGTGCACGGCGGCGGTGGTCGATAAACGCGCGACGCGGCTGGCAGTCCAGCAGCAAAACCGCATCGAACCGTTGCCGTATCGCATCACGCTGTTGCAGGCGATGACGAAGGGGAAGTCGATGGATTTCATCATCCAAAAAGCCACCGAGCTGTGCGTGCATCGGGTGGTGACGCTCGCGGCGGGGCGCTCAGTGGCGCAAGTGGATGATGGCGCGGCGAAGGTGGACAAATGGCGCGCGATTGCGATCGATTCCATCAAGCAATGCGGCAGCCCGTGGTTGCCGGTGATTGAGCCGCCGTTGACGCCGCGCGAATTTTTGGCCCGCGGCGAGTCATTTGATTTGCCTTTGATTGCCAGTTTGCAGGGTCGCACGCGGCATCCGCGCGAATATATTTCTGAGCACGAAACCGAGCACGGCGCGCGGCCGGAATCGATCGGCGTGTGGATTGGGCCGGAAGGCGATTTCACGCCGGAAGAGGGGAATGAGATTCTCTCCGCCGGCGCGCATCCCATTACTTTGGGCCGCGCCATTCTTCGCAGCGAGACGGCGGCACTCTATTGCCTGTCGGTGCTGAACTACGATATGCAGGCCCCGCAAGCCCCGCGTGCGGGCTAGTCTTCTTTTGGCTTCAGTAGTTTCTGAATTTCCGGCCGCACAAGTAATGGCGCCAATGTTGCATTGGTTCGGGCGAATGCCGGAATATTATATTGGCTGGTGGGGTCGGACTGAGAATATAGGGTGAGCGATTGCTGGAGTGAGGTTGCGGCGGCGTTGGTTTTTTTCAATTGCATTTGGGCTTTGGCGAGGTCGTACCAAGGCACGGGGTCGTTCGGGATGAGGGCGGTCATTTCCTGATAAACTTTTTCTTTGTTCGCGTGGTCTTCGAGATAATTGTAGGCGCGCGCTAAGGCGGCGAGGTTGCGTTCGTTCCGGGTCATCTTGGTTTGGAACAAATCGATCATCGGAAGCAGAGCTTCGAGTTGGCGGGATTGGACGGTCACATCTACCGCGGTGTTGAAGTGCTCCACATTGGCGGGGTCGCGCTGGAAGCGGTTGAGATAAATCTGCTTGGCTTTGAGCGCGTCTTCGAGGGATTTCACCAAGTTCGCGTAACGCGGGTTGGCAACGTGTTGGTGCAGGAACTTGGCGGCTTCAAGCGCTTTGTCCATTTTGTGGGCGGCGGCGTGGATGGCGATTTCTGCTTCGAGGGCTTGGGCAATCATCTGATCTGTTTGCGGGAAAAGTGGATCCAGTTTTCTGAAGGTGAGCGCGACCTCCACAGCATCGCGGTAGCGGCCGAGCTCGCCGAGGAGCGCGGTGTAGCGGATGACCGCTTCGGGGCTGATGGGGCCAAAGGCAAATGACTGGCGATAGGCGTACTCAGCCTCACGCGCGTAGCGTTTGCGAAGCTCACTGCCCACGGGCGAAAGCCGCATCCGCCAAGCGTAGACATTGCCGATGGAGCCGCGCAGTTTTGAGAACCCTTTTTGCGCCTGTTGATTACGCAGGAATCGGGGATCGCCATTATATCCTGTGAGTTCGCGCCGTAGATGAGTTTTTTCAATCCATTGGCAAATGGCTTTGACTGACATCTCCGCGTTGATGGCATCGCCGATGAGGCGCTTGGAGTATTCGTTCCAAAACGTTCGGTCACGGGCGAGCGTAGCTTCGGAGAGTTCGGTGTGTTTCGGAATGCGGCGCGTTTGGATTTCCATTCGCAGCGGGGTGCCATCGGCGGCGTGGAGGTTGATGTGGCGCGGGGGCATCACGATGTAGCGGCCGCCTTGGATGATTTCCACACGGGCAATACCGGTTTGCGCGTTTATTTCCGTGACGCGCAGGCGGGCATTCAGCTTGGGTTGCAAGCTTCCCGAAATGATAGAATCGAAAACCTGCAGTACTTCGTTTACCTGAAAATTATATCCGGTAAGTTCAGGGTCAATTTCGGCGTGGGTGATTTCGTAAGCGGCGGCATTGGGGATGCGTTCCATCTTCACCTTGAGCCGGGCCACGTTCGTGCGTTCGCCGGTTACGAATAACAGCTCCGGCGGGGAGAGTTCAAAGCGACCGCCATTTTCAATTCGGATGGCCGAGGGCATCCCGTTGGTGTGAGTGGCTGACACCAAAAATTTCCCCGGCGTAATGGGTTTGAATGAATCCTCGTCCGGCGTGGATTGCAGTGAAAGTGCGTCAGCTAACTCCAGCTGCACCGGTGCGTTGGTGGGGTTCATTGGGGCGGGTGTGATGCGGGTGATTTCAAATTCCCGCTCCGCATCCAGCTTCATAATAATTCCGTGCGGCGTGACATAGGGATACATCCACAAGAGCGGGAAGCTTTCTTCCACATAGAAATCGTGCGCGAGATTTGTTTCAAAAATCTTTTTGGTGAGCAGCGCATTGATTGCCATCACCGAACCGGTGCCGCGCACTTGCATTTGCGGGCTGGGCGGAGTGGGCATCAACGCATTGTCAATGGGGCAATTCAGGCCGCCTTGGGCGGTCATTTGCCGGTAGAGTTGCAATCGGCTGCGGTTGATGGAGACCAAATGGCGCGTGCCGCATTGAGGGCATTGGAACGGAAAATTAAGAGTCACATTTTCATTGTGGGCGAGTTGGCCGCGCCCCATTCGCAGCATTGCATCCTGCAAATAATCGTTGAAAGCGATTTGGTTATCCAACGTCGAGGGCGTGTGGATTTCGTTTTTGGGATACACCCCGCGGTCGCGGCGGGATTGCTCAACCGATTGGCCAATGCCGGTGAACACCTCATCCGCCTTGAGGGCTATAGACTGCGCGATGGGCGGCAAAAGCAGCAACGACCCCAGAATAATCGTGCCTCCCCAAAGCCCGGCCCCGAGCGATTCGCGCCGATTCTGCGATGCTCTGCGAAGGATCGAAGCGTGAACAAGCATCCCCGCGCCCAGCAATAATCCCAGCAAGGCGAGGATGAAAAGCGTTCCCCGACGCTCAAGGGCATCGCTTCGGTTTGCCGCCTGATCGGGGTCCAGCTTGTGGGCGAGATTCCGGAAAAAATCGACGTCAATTTGCGCGCTGCGATTGTAATGGGCGCGGATGTATTGAAGATACGTGCCATCGGCCAACGCATTTTGGGTGATGATGTAAACATCGCGACGATCAAAATCCTTATCGCGCTTGTATTTTGCCGCCATAAAACTTTCGCAAAAAATCATATAAGTGGGCGCGAAGCGTCCCGGATCTGTGCCGCCAAACAGAATGGCGTGCTTGTTCATTTCCGGAAACACCTCGAAGGGGGGCGAAAACATATCGTGCCCGTACCAATAGCCGAAGAGATGGCCGCGTTGCTCGTTCACCGCCCAGTTGGAAAGGGCAGGGCGGGCGGGCATAACAATAATGAGCCCAATGCCCAGCGCGAGCAATGCGCTTCGGCCCGAGCGCGGAGCAAAGAGGCGGGCAAGCGCGGAAAGAAGCAGCAATAACATCAGCGACAAACCAATCACGGCGGCAGTTTTTGGAATGATAAAATCAGTCGTCTTGAAGATGTCGATGGTTTGGATGATTTCCAATATGCCCAAGAGGAAAAGGAATCCCGCCAAGCCAAAGGCAAGCCCCCGGTTGCGCGCGGCCAGCGTGGCGGCGATGAGCGCCACGCCCAGACCCGCACCGAGCGCGATGAAAATGTGCGTGGCGGTGAAGAATACTTTGAACAAATGCCGATTCTGTTCATCCGCCGTTGGGTTGAGTAGGAAAATTAAAATCAATGTAAATGAAATGAAAATGCCCGTGAGCGCGGCAATCCAACGCCGTTCGCGCAGCGCCATCCACGGCAAAAATGCCATCGGCAAAAACGCCAGCGCCAAATAGCTTAGGCTGAATTCCTGCGCGGCTTCTTCCCAATACACATAAGCTTGGCCGCCGTTGAAGGTGCTGCGGCGGGGCGTGGCATTGGGCAGAGGTTTTGTGTAGTTGCGATCGTAAAAAATGCGCGTCAAATTTGAGGGCGCAATGCGGTCGTATTGGCCGCGGGTGATGGCGTGTTTGAAGCCTTGTTCCGTTCGAGGGTACGCCCAGTTCATGGGCGGATTGGTCATCGAAGCGAGTGGCATATACAAATAAAACGCTGCTCCCAGCAGCCACGCCGCGCGGGTATTTAGCAACGGCATCCAATGCCGCATCAAGGGCGGGCCAGATTGTTCGCCGCGATTAAACCACGAGAACAGCGCGAGTGCCGCAATCAACGTTGCATTTAAGGCCGCCCATATTTCCACCGCGTTGGCGGCGCGCGCAAAGTGGGTGTCTTCAAAATAGGAGCTCCAAGCCCAGCTAAATAATCCAGCCGAAAGCAGGTAGACGCCCACCGCAGCGGCGATGAGTGTGATCAATCCATTTGATTCCAGAGATTTTTGTGAAAGAAACTTTTTGCCTTTGTCGTACAACGTTATCCCCAGAAGCAGCGCCACCATCCCCACGCCGATCACATTGAAAAGAATGAACACCCCTGGCTCGCTGTCCGGTGGTGCGCCTTCTGCCGGTAACGTGGCGTACAAGCCGAGGATGTAAACGCCGCAATTGCACAGCAAAAAATCCTTGCCGAGTTTGCGGTCCGCCAACAGCACAATCGCCTCAATGCCGATCGCGGCGAGCAATAAAGTTTGGTGGTTTGCAAAGCACAGGCCAAAACAAAAGTAGGCCAAGTACAACGGCCAACGGATTTCCGGGCGAAAGTACCAACGCATCATCAACGCCAGCACGGCCATAAAGGTGAAGATGCCGAGCGTGTACACTTCCACAATCACCGCTTGGCTCCACATAAATCCATTGAAAGCCAGCAACAATCCGGCGGTGATGCCCGAGGCAAGGCCAATGGTGTCGCGTTGGCGGGCTTTGAGTTCATTAAAAAACTTGATGCCTTTGAGCATTAACTGCGCCGTGCGCGAGACCATCAGCGCGAGCAGTCCGCAAGCGAGTGCGGCGGCCACGGCGGAGGAGAGCGCGACGCGCCACGCGATGTTTCCGAAGGGCAGCTTGGTGAATGCCCATGTGTAAAGCGTCCACACCGGATAGCCCGGCGGATGCGGCACGCCGGCGTACATCGAGCCCACCGCCAGCTCGCCGGAATCCTCTAACGTGAGGTCCGGCGCGAGGGTATAAAAATAAACGCCAAACGAAATCAGCGTGGCCAGCACAAACGCCAGCCAATCGCATCGGCGAAAAAATGGACGGGCTTTTGGGGCCGCATCAGCGGCGGCGGTTGCTTCGGGCGTTGGCTCCGGCGCGACCTCGGATTTGCTGGGAAGGGTTTCCGAGGCTTCTGAAGGCTTGGGGAACCGTTTCTTGCCGCGCTTGCCTTTGCTCATAGTGGTTTGACGAGGTTTACCTCCAAAAGAGAATTTTCCGGTCAAAAGAAGGCTTTGTCGAACCAAAGTTATTCCTGCACAAAAATCAACACACTGGCCAAAAGCCGCTAGTTTGTTGGTGCTCAAAATGCGGTTCCACTTCAAAAATCCCACAAAACAAGCGGTTTCGAGTGCGGTTTTCAGCTTGGCACACGGGCTGCTTAAGGGCCTCGGATTGCTCTGCAATTCCCAAAGGATTGCTCTGCAATTCACTGGTGCGGCTGCCCGCAGCTTCACCGGTAACTGGCCAACGCGGGCAGGAGAACCACAGCAAATGAAAAAATTAGAGGCAATTATCAAGCCATTCAAATTAGAGGAAGTGAAGGATGCCCTCGCCGAAGTCGGCATTGAGGGTATGACCGTCACGGAAGTCAAAGGATTCGGCCGCCAAAAAGGCCACACCGAAATCTATCGCGGGAGCGAATACACCGTCGACTTCCTTCCCAAGATCAAACTGGAAGTCGCCGTGACCGATGGCAATCTCGAAGCCGCCATCAAAGCCGTGGCCGACAGCGCCAAGACCGGCAAGATCGGTGATGGTAAAATCTTCGTCAGCACCATTGACGAAGCCATTCGCATCCGCACCAATGAAAAAGGCGACGAAGCCGTTTAACTTTAACCCTCAAATTCTCTGAACCATGAAAAAACTCTTTCCAA
>JAAZZB010000045.1 GCA_014239365.1 Verrucomicrobiia bacterium
AAATGCCCCAAGCCAAGCGCGATTTTTACGAGTACAATTCCTGTTTGATGGAGCCGTGGGATGGGCCGGCATCCATCGCGTTTACGGACGGCAAATACATCGGCGCCGTGCTCGACCGCAATGGCCTCCGCCCCAGTCGCTATTATCTCACGCACGATGACCGCGTGATTATGGCCAGCGAAGTGGGCGTAATTCCCATCGATCCCGACAACGTGAAAGCCAAGGGACGCTTGCAGCCGGGCCGGATGTTCCTCGTCGATTTCGAAAAAGGCACGATGGTTCCCGATGAGGAAATCAAGGCCGACTTTTCCACGCGCCGCCCGTACGGCGAATGGCTCCGCAACCAACGCATCGAGCTGGACGACCTCGCCGCCAGCGGCGAAGCCCACGGTTTGGCCGCGGACACACTCCGCCAGCGGATGCAAGCCTTCGGGTTCACCACCGAGACGATGCAGTTTATGCTGCTGCCGCTCATCCATGAGCTGCGTGATCCTGTCGGCTCGATGGGCAACGACGCCTCGCTCGCCTGTCTCAGTGATCAACCGCGGATGATTTACGATTACTTCCGCCAGCTCTTCGCGCAAGTGACCAATCCCGCCATCGATTCCATTCGCGAGGAAGTCATCATGTCGCTCGAGTGCTACATCGGCCCCGAGAAAAATCTGGTCGACACCACCGAGGCCCAATGCCAACGCCTGCGCCTGCCGCATCCCATTCTCACCAACGAGGAATTGCACGCGCTCAAGGGGATGGATTATCGCGGTTGGCGCTCCAAAGAAATCGACATCACCTTTCCCAAAACCGAAGGCCCCGCCGGCGTCGCCAAAGCGCTCGAGCGCATTTGCGCCGAAGCCGAGGCCGCCATCGCCGATGGCTTCAGCCTCGCCATTCTTTCGGACCGCGCCATCTCCGCCGATCGCATTCCGCTGAGCACGTTGATGGCCACCGGCGCGGTGCATCATCACTTGGTCAAAAACGCATTGCGCACGCAGATCGGGCTCGTGCTCGAAACCGGCGAAGCGCGCGAGGTGCATCATCATTGTTTGCTCGTCGGCTACGGCGCGGATGCCATCAATCCGTATCTCGCTTTCGAGTCGCTGTGGCAAGCGCGCCACGAAGGGCTGACCGATGCTGAGAAGTTTGCCGACGATGAATCCATCGTCGCCGCCTATCGCAAAGGTGTGGCCAAGGGGATGCTCAAAGTGATGGCCAAAATGGGCATCTCAACGTTGCACTCTTATAAAGGCGCGCAGATTTTCGAGGCCATCGGTTTGCGGGACGACGTCATCGATCGCTGCTTCATCGGCACCGCCAGCCGCGTGCAAGGTGTCAACCTCGATGAGCTTGCCGAGGAAATGCTGCGCCGCCACGCGCTTGGTTTCCCTGAGCGCGCCGAGGACGAATCGGAGAGCTTGCCCAATCCCGGCGAATTCCACTGGCGCGCCGAGGGCGAAAAGCATATGTGGAATCCGGAATCCATCGCCGCGCTGCAAACCGCCGCGCGCACGAATAATTTCGATTCGTACCAGCAATTTTCCAATCACATCAACGGCGACACCAAAGCGCGCTGCGCGTTGCGCGGGTTGATGGAATTCAAAGAAGGCGTCAACGGCGGCCCGATCCCCATCGACGACGTCCAACCCGCCAGCGAAATCGTGAAGCGATTTTGCACCGGCGCGATGAGCTTCGGCTCCATCTCCGCCGAGGCCCACGAGGGCTTGGCCATTGCGATGAATCGCCTTGGCGGCAAGAGCAACACCGGTGAAGGCGGCGAAGATTCCGAGCGCTTCAATCCGCTGCCCAACGGCGACTCCAAACGCTCGGCGATTAAGCAGATTGCCTCCGGCCGTTTCGGCGTCACCATTTGGTATCTCACCAATGCGGATGAGTTGCAGATCAAAATTTCCCAAGGCGCAAAGCCCGGCGAAGGCGGCGAACTGCCCGGCCGCAAAGTGGATGACACCATCGCGCGCATCCGCCACAGCACGCCGGGCGTGGGACTCATTAGTCCGCCGCCGCATCACGATATTTATTCCATCGAAGATTTGGCGCAGCTCATTCACGATCTCAAAAACGCCAACCGCGCCGCGCGCGTCAGCGTGAAGCTCGTGTCCGAAGTGGGCGTGGGCACGGTCGCCTCCGGCGTGGCCAAGGCCAAGGCCGATCACATTTTGATTTCCGGCGAAACCGGCGGCACCGGCGCCTCGCCGCTCACCAGTATCAAACACGCCGGCTTGCCGTGGGAATTGGGCATCGCCGAGACTCACCAAACGCTGGTGCTCAACGACCTTCGCAGTCGCGTGGTGTTGCAAACCGACGGCGGCCTCAAGACTGGCCGCGATGTGGTGATCGCCGCGTTGCTCGGTGCCGAGGAAATGGGTTTCTCCACCGCGCCGCTCGTCACGATGGGCTGCATTATGATGCGCAAGTGTCACCTCAACACGTGCCCCGTTGGCATCGCCACGCAGGATCCGGAGTTGCGCAAAAAATTCGCAGGCGATCCCGAGTACGTTGTCAATTATCTGTTTATGGTCGCCGAAGAAGCGCGCCAAATTATGGCCACGCTTGGCTTCCGCACGATTGACGAAATGGTGGGCCGCGTCGACGCGCTCGAAATGCAAAAGGCCATCGACCACTGGAAAGCTGATGGCATCGACCTAAGCGCAATTCTCACGCCCATCGAAAAACCGCACGCGGACGTCGGCACCTACTGCACGCAAAAACAGGATCACGGCCTCGACCTCGCGCTGGATAACGAGCTGCTCCGCTTGGCCAAGCGCGCACTTGAATCCGGCGAGTCGGTGGAGATCAACCTGCCGATCATCAACACCAATCGCACGGTCGGCACCATTTTAAGCAACGAAATCGCCAAAGCGCACGGCGCGGAATTGCTGCCGGACGACACGGTGAAAATTAAATTCACCGGTTCCGCCGGCCAAAGCCTCGGCGCGTTTCTCGCCAAAGGCGTGAGCATCGAACTCGCAGGCGACGCCAACGATTACGTCGGCAAAGGGCTTTCCGGCGGTCAGCTCACCATTTATCCGCCCAAAGTTTCCACCTTTGCGTCGGAAGAAAATATCCTCGTCGGGAACGTCTGCCTTTACGGCGCGACCGGTGGCAAAGCGTTTTTCCGTGGACGCGCCGCCGAACGGTTCTGCGTGCGCAACAGCGGCGCGGCGGCGGTCATCGAAGGCGTGGGCGATCACGGTTGCGAATATATGACCGGCGGTCGCGCGATCATCCTCGGCCCCACCGGCCGCAACTTTGCCGCAGGAATGTCCGGCGGCGTGGCTTACATTTGGGATCCGGAAGATGCCTTCGCGCCCAACTGCAATATGGAAATGGTGGAGCTGGAAAAAGTGGAGGACGCCGAAGACATCTCCGAATTGCAAAGCCTCATCGAAGAACACGCCGAGCGCACCGGTTCCACCGTCGCCGCCGAGGTGTTGGACAACTGGAGCACCGCGCTGGGTCAATTCGTGAAAGTGATGCCCACCGATTACAAACGCGTCCTCACCGAACGCAAACAACGCGAACAGGAGTTGGTCGCATAAAAATTTTGAGTTTAACAGAACACATTCGGCGCTCCACCCTCATCCGGCCTTCGGCCACCTTCTCCCTGAGGGAGAAGGAAACTTGCGACGGTGCTTGGTCAGACTCCCTCTCCCAGCGGGAGAGGGCCGGGGTGAGGGAGAAAACTCACTAACAAAAAAAGATTTTTTCAATGGGTAAACCAACAGGATTTATGGAGTTCGAGCGCGAGGCGGTGCCGTATCGCGATCCGCTCGAGCGCG
>JAAZZB010000049.1 GCA_014239365.1 Verrucomicrobiia bacterium
CGCGGGCAAAGTGGAAACCTTGGCGGCACCTTTGCATCGCCCCACCGACGTGTTGCCCGTGGATTTGAATGGCGATGGTCGGGAGGATTGGGTGGTCTGCGAGTACGGCCATTTCACCGGCAAAGCATTTTGGATGGAAAACACGGGCACCGGATACAAGCGGCACACTCTGCTGGAAATGCCCGGATGCCTCAACGCGGTGAGCACGGATTTCAATGACGATGGGCGACCGGACCTCGCCATCCTCACTGGACAAGCGCGCGAAGCGGTGTTTCTTTTGCTCAACCTCGGCAACAACCAGTTCGAACCCCGCATGCTGCTGGAGCGCCAGCCGATGTGGGGGCACTCGCATATTGAAACCGCGGATTTCAATAATGACGGGCGTCCGGATTTCCTCATCACCAACGGCGACAATGGCGAGCGCAACCCCGCACTCACCCGGCCGTATCACGGCGTGCGTATTCATTTGAACGATGGCAATAATAATTTTCGAGAGGAAATATTCTTCCCTCAACCCGGCGCGTACAAAGCCCTCGCTCGTGATTTCGATCAAGACGGCGATCTGGACATCGCCTCCATCGCGTTTTTTGCCGATTACACGCTGGACCCCGAGGCGGGGTTTATTTATTTGAAGCAAGGCAAATCACTGAAATTTTCCGCGCACACTTTGCCCCAAGCCAACCGCGGGCGCTGGCTTACGATGGGTGTCGGGGATGTTGATCGCGACGGCGATCTCGACTTGGCTCTGGGCGCATACAACATTCCTCAAGGGCAAATCCCACGCGCCCTTCAAAAACGCTGGGCGGACAATCCCGCTCCGATTTTGATTCTGAAAAATCGCACGAAATAATCGCAATTTAACCGCGCTAGTTTTGACTGAATTTTCTTTGCACAAAAATGGTCTATCTGTATAATCAACATCGAATGATGAGAGTTTTTACCACATTTTTTTCTGTTTCCTGGGCAGTTTCCGCCCTCAACGCCGGCGAGCCCGCTGATGGCACCAAGCCGGTCAGTTATTTCAATCAAATCCGCCCCATCCTGCAGGCCAATTGCCAGGGCTGCCATCAACCGGCCAAAGCCAAGGGCGGGTATGTGATGACGGATTTTGCCGGTCTATTCAAGGGCGGCGATAACGAAGGCGCGGCGATCGTTCCAGGCAAGCCAACGGAGAGCGCGATGCTTGCGCTCATCGCTCCCGACAAAGATGGCGAAGCGGAAATGCCCAAGGGCAAAAAGCCGCTGCACAGCGCCGAAATCGAACTGATCAAAAAATGGATCGCCGAGGGCGCGAAGAACGATACGCCCGCCAGCGCCCAACGCAAAGTGGATGCCGAGCATCCTCCAGTTTACACACTACCACCGGTCATCACTTCACTGGACTATTCGCCCGATGGCACACTGCTCGCGGTGGCTGGTTTTCACGAAGTGCTGTTGCACAAAGCCGATGGCTCCGGATTGGTCGCGCGGCTGATTGGTTTGAGCGAGCGCATCGAGAGCGTCCGCTTTTCGCCCGATGGCAAATTCCTCGCCGTCACCGGCGGCAATCCCGCGCGCCGGGGCGAAGTGCAGGTTTGGGACGTCGCCAAGCGCAAACTCGCGCTCTCGCATTCCACCACCTTCGATACCATCTACGGTGCCAGTTGGTCGCCCGACGGCAAGGCCATCGCCTTCGGCTGCGCGGATAACACCGTGCGCGCCATCAACGCCAAGACCGGCGAGCAAATTTTCTATCAAGGCGCGCACAACGATTGGGTGCTCGGCACGGTGTTCGACGTGAAAGGCGAACACCTCATCTCCGCCGGACGCGACATGACCTCCAAACTCACGGTGTTCAAATCTTCCCGTTTCGTCGACAACATCACTTCCATCACGCCGAAGGCGCTCAAGGGCGGCATCGCCTCCATCGCGCGGCATCCCACGCGCGAGCACATCCTCGTGGGCGGCGCGGATGGGGCCCCCCAAATCTACCGCATCTTCCGCCAAACCAAACGCGTCATCGGCGACAACGCAAATCTCATTCGCAAATTCCCCGACATGCCAGGCCGCATCTTCAGCGTGCGCTATTCCAAAGACGGCAACGTCTTCGCCGCCGGCAGCGCCCTCGATGGGCACGGACAGGTGGCGATGTACTCCGCCAATTCACCCGCCGACATCAAAGCCATCCAAGTCGACATTCCCGCCAGCGGGATTTATGCGCTGGCGTTTAGTCCCGACGGCAAAACGCTCGCCGCCGCAGGCAGTGACGGACACATTCGTTTTCTAAATGCCGCCGACGGCAAGGAGTTGAAAAAATTCGTGCCCGTCACCCTGAGCAAACCTGCCGCCAACGCCGCCGTGGCCACCGCGGGCGGAATGAATACCACGGAGACAATCGCCGAATCGCTCCCCGAAGGTGCGAAAGTTTCCAGCTTGAGCATCGAGCCCACCAACATTTCGCTCACCGGCGCGAGCGATTACACGCAAGTGCTCGTGACCGCCCATTTCACTAACGGCACGCGCGGGGATGTCACACGCATCGCCAAGCTCACGCTCACCGGAGCCGTGGCCACGGCCAATGCGCGCGGGCAAGTAACTCCCGCCAAGGATGGCGCGGGCCAATTCATCGCCGAGTTGGGCGGACAAAAAACTTCCGCCAAGATCAGCGTGAATGGCATTGGCTCGAAGCGGGAAATTGATTACGTGCGCGATGTAATGCCGGTGCTGTCCAAACTCGGCTGCAACGCGGGCACGTGCCACGGCGCGAAGGACGGCAAAAATGGTTTTAAACTTTCGCTGCGCGGTTACGATCCGCTTTACGATGTGCGGGCGTTCACCGATGAGCACGCCAGCCGCCGCGTGAATATCGCCTCGCCGGCGGATAGCTTGATGCTGCTCAAATCCACCGCCACCGTGCCCCACGAGGGCGGGCAAGTCACCAAGCCCGGCGACAAGTATTACAATATTCTGCACGAATGGATTGCCACCGGAGCGAAGTTGAATCTCAAGTCGGCGCGCGTGGCGTCAATTGAGTTGTCGCCGCAAAAACCGGTCATCCAAAACATCGGCGGCCGCCAACAAATGCGCGTGTTGGCCACGTACACCAATGGCGAAAAACGCGACGTCACCGCCGAAGCCTTTATTTCCAGCAGCAACCAAGACGTGACCGATGCCGACAAAGGTGGGCTCGTCACCGTACTGCGCCGCGGCGAGGCCGCTGTACTCGCGCGCTTCGAGGGCGCGTATGCGGCCACCACGGTCACCGCGATGGGCGATCGCTCGGGCTTTGTTTGGAAACAACCCGAGACGTGGAGCGACATTGACAAACTCACCGCCGCCAAATGGCAACGGTTGAAAATCGCGCCGTCGGGGCTGTGCAGCGATGCGGATTTTCTCCGGCGCGTATATCTGGATCTCACCGGCTTGCCGCCCAGCGCGGAAGTGGTGGGAAAATTCCTCGCCGACAAACGCGACACCCGCGCCAAGCGCGCGGAACTTGTCGACGCGCTAGTGGGCAGCGAACCGTACATCGATCATTGGGCCAACAAGTGGGCGGACTTGCTGCAGGTGAACCGCAAGTTCCTCGGCGCGGCAGGCGCGAAATCGTTCCGCGATTGGATTCGCAACGAGGTGAAAACCAACACGCCGTACGACGACTTCGCGCGCAAAATTCTCACCGCGAGCGGATCCAACAAAACCAATCCGGCGGCAAGCTACTACAAAATTTTACGCAAGCCCGATGCCATTATGGAGAACACCACACACTTGTGGTTGGCCACGCGGTTCAATTGCAACAAATGCCACGACCATCCGTTCGAGCGTTGGACGCAGGATCAGTATTACGAGACCGCCGCCTTCTTCGCGCAGGTGGGTTTAAAAAAAGACGCCAAGGCCAGCGGCAATAAAACCGTCGGCGGCACCGCCGTGGAAGGCAAGAAACCACTGTTCGAGGAAATTTTCGACAAGCCCAACGGCGATATGAAACACGACCGCACCGGCGCGATCACCGCGCCGAAGTTTCCCTTCGTGGCCAAGTACGCGAAACAGGAAAAAGCCACACGCCGTCAGGAGTTGGCCGCGTGGATTACCAGCCCCGACAACCGCTATTTCGCCCGCAGCTATGTCAATCGCCTCTGGGGATATTTGCTGGGCGTGGGCATCATCGAGCCGCTGGATGACATCCGCGCGGGCAATCCGGCTTCCAACCCCGAACTGCTCGACTGGCTCACGGCGGAATTCATCAAGAGCAAATTTAATGTGCAACACATCGTGAAGCTCATCTGCAAAAGCCGCACGTACCAACTCACCATCGCCACCAACCCGTGGAACGAGGACGACACGATCAATTACTCGCACGCCATCGCGCGACGCTTGCCGGCGGAGGTTTTATACGACACGATTTATTTCGCGACCGGTACCCAATCAAAATTTCCGGGCGTGCCAGCCGGCACGCGCGCGGCCGCCCTGCCCGATTCCGGCGTGAAACTGGCTGATGGATTTCTCGGCAATCTCGGGCGGCCACCACGCGAAAGTGCCTGCGAATGCGAACGCGCCACCGGCCTTCAGCTCGGCCCCGTGATGGCGCTCATCACCGGCCCCACGGTGGACACCGCGATCACTGATCCCAAAAACGCCATCACCCGGTTGGTGAAGGAAACCAAGGACGACCGCAAACTCATCGATGCATTGTTCATGCGGATTCTAAACCGGCACGCCACTGAAAAAGAAATCAAGTCGTGCCTCGCCGTCATTGTACAGGAAATCGACCTCGACCACGCCACGCTCGGCAATGATTTGCACGAGGCACAAAAGGACGTGAAGCCCGAATTGGACGCCAAAGAAAAAGCGCGCGCGGACGCAATCGCGAAAGCCGAAGGCATAATCACCGCGTATCAAAAAGAAACTGCCGTAGCCCTCAAAAAAGCCACCGACGCACGTAATGCCCGCATTAAAAAAGCAACCGATGCGACGCAGGCGTTTGACAAAGCAATGCCCGCCAAACTTGCTGCGTGGGAAAAGGATCTCAAAGACGGCAAATCAATTTGGACAATCCTCAACCCGCGCGAACTGACCTCCGACATCACCGGGGCCAAACTGGAGACCCTTGAAGATCAATCCATTTTTGCCAGCGGCAAAAACGGCAAGGGAAAATACATCATCAAATCAGCCATTGATTTGGCGAATCTCACGGGCCTTCGTATTGAGGCGCTGACGGACAAGCGTTTGCCGAAATCCGGCCCCGGCCGTGGCGGCGGCAATTTTGTATTGAGCGAACTCGAAGCCACCGTCGGCCCGTTGCGCGACTTAAACCATTGGAAGCTCGCCAAGGAATGGCACTTCGCCAAACCGGCCAAGGATTGGATCGCCGCCAATGGCGCGAGTCTTTCCCAATCTGACGGCGCCCTCCGCATGACCAGCACGGCCAAGAGCGGCAGCCTGACGTTTGGCGAATTGCACCACGCCGGGCCGTTCGTCAATGTGGGCTTCGACCAAAAGGCGGGGCCGGAAGGGCTCGATTCGTTTGATGCCAAACAACAGTTCACCCACGGCGCCGCGAAAATCGGCTGGGCTCGCAAGCCCGAATGGAAGGACGGTCAGTTGTTTGCCACGGTTTTCTCTGCGCCAAATTCCGCCAATTATTTGCACAAAATCATCACCGCCGATGCGCCGCGCGACTTGCCGCTCAGCCTCGGCAGCGACGACGGCATCAAGGTTTTTCTAAATGGCAAACAAGTTCACGCCAATAACATCGGACGCGCCGCGGCGGCTGACCAAGAAAAAATCACCGTGAAACTCCGCAAGGGCGCAAACCATCTGCTACTGAAAATTCACAATCAAGGCGGGGTATCCGGCTTTTATCTCAAGGCCAATGCGAAGGCCAAGCTGGAGCCTTCCATCGCCGCCACCGCAAGCGCGGCCAAAGGCTCCATCGCTGTCGAGATCGTGGCCAAAGCGAGTGCCTCCCGAAAAGCGCAGTTGTTTTGGAAAACAAAAAAACAAAAGACCTTCGACGCCAAACGCTCCACCGCGCCGATCACCCTTGCCAAGAGCGATGAGTGGCAAACGATTCGGTTCGACTTCGTGACCACGGATGACCTCACCGGAATACAATTCCAGCCCGGCGGCGAATTGGACATCAAATCCATCAAACTCTATCGCGCTGGCGCGCCTGTAAAACTGGCCTTCCAAAACGCCCAAGCCACGTTTGCGCAGGGGAGCTATGCGGCCGCCACGGCTGTGGATGGTAAAGTGCCGGCCGCGAATAATGGCTGGGCGATTTTCCCGCAAATCAGTAAACCCCAAGCGGCCTCGTTCGAGACCAAACAGGATGTGCAATTCAAAGGCGGCGCGGAATTGACGGTCACGTTGAACCAACAATTTCAGGACGGCACCCACACCCTCGGGCGCTTCCGCCTTGCCGTCACCGATGCCCCGCGCCCGGTGACCTACGGCGTGCCGCAACCAGTCAAAACCATCTTCGCCGTCGCCGCTGACAAACGCACTGCAGCGCAAAAGAAACAATTGTCCGCCGCCTACAAAAAGGCCAACCCCATACACATCGCACTAGCCAAGGCCCTCGCGACCGCCCGCGTTCCCCTGCCCGTTGACCCGAAGCTGACTGCACTAAAAACCAAACTCACCGCCGCACAAATGCCCGTGCCCATCCCCGCGCGCATCGCCCATCTGCGCCGCGCGATGGAACTCAGCAAAACCCATCTCGGCAACAAACGCCTCATCGGCGCCCAGGACATCGCCTGGGCACTCATCAACAGCCCGGCATTTTTGTTTAATCACTAGTACTCGACAAAATCCAAAAAACCGTTACTCTCAAAACAAACGAAGGAACACACGATGATTAGAATACCCGGACAACGCGGAAAAGATTTGTGCGACTCTCACCTCGGCATGACGCGGCGCGATGTGCTGCGCGTGGGCGGCTCGGGCATGCTCGGGCTCTCGCTCGGCGGGATGCTGGAGATGGCGGCCAACGCCAAAGAAAAAAAAGGCGGCGCGCCCGGCTGGGGCAAGGCGAAGAGCGTCATTCTGATTTATCTGCAAGGCGGCCCGAGCCATCTCGATTTATGGGATCCCAAGCCCAACGCGCCCACCAACGTGAAGAGCGCCTTTGCGCCAATCAAAACCAAAATCCCCGGCGTCAATTTCACCGAGTTGCTGCCCAACCTCGCCAAGGTGAACGACAAGTTCACAATGATGCGTTCGGTGAGTTACACGCCCAACGGATTGTTCAATCACACCGCCGCCATCTACCAAATGATGACCGGTTACACGACCGACAAGGTGAGCCCGTCCGGCCAGCTGGAGCCGCCCAGCCCCAAAGATTTCCCAAACTTCGGTTCCAACATCACGCGCCTTCAACCGCAAGAAGAACCGATGCTGCCCTTCGTGATGCTGCCGCGCCCGTTGCAGGAAAGCAACGTGATCGGCAAAGGCGGCTCCGCCGGATTCCTCGGCAAGGCGTACGATCCTTACACGCTGTATCCCGCCGGTGGTGATATGGATATGGGCAAGATGGACAAAATAAAAATCGATGACCTCAAAATGCGCCCCGAGGTCTTCAGCCATCGCCTGCGCCGCCGCGCGCGCCTCCGCGATTCCATCAACGAAGCGATGCCCGACATCGACAAGGCGGTCGCCAAATTCAACCTCAACGAATATTACGATCAGGCGCTCAACCTCATCGTCAGCGGCCGCGCCCGCAACGCATTTGATCTCAAGCAGGAGAAAGACAAAACGCGCGACCTCTACGGCCGCAACACGTTTGGCCAAAGTTGTTTGCTCGCCCGTCGCCTTGTGGAAGCCGGCACGCGCGTGGTGGAAGTCGTGTGGCCCAAAGTCGCCAACAGCGACAACCACTCGTGGGACGTTCACAAAGGCCTCGAGGCGCGAATGAAAAACCAATCCGCCCCCATGCTCGACCGCGGCCTCAGCGGGCTGCTCACGGACATGGACGAGCGCGGACTGCTCGACGACACGCTCGTGCTATGCGTCGGCGAGTTTGGCCGCAGCCCGCAGAAGGGCCTTTCCACCAGCGGCAACAACAACGACGCCAACGGCCGCGATCACTGGCCCTATTGCTACACCGGCGTCATCGCCGGCGCGGGCATCAAACGCGGCAATGTGTTCGGCCAGTCGGACAAAACCGGCAGCGCCCCCGACACCGATCCCATTCACCCCACCGAGCTGCTGGCCACCATTTACCACGCCTTCGGCATCGAGCCCAACACCATCGTATACAACCACCTCAACCAACCCCGCGAACTCGTCAAAGCCGAGGCACAGTTGAAGTTGTTTGGGTAGAGGCGTTCTCTGTGTAAGGTTCTGCGTTTTACCACAGAGAAACTTGCTTCGTGCGGGCATCTTCTGCAAAGTGCCGCCCGTGTTTTCACTTAAAGGCAAAAACGCAATCGTCACCGGCGGCGGATCCGGCATTGGACTGGCCATTTCGACGGCATTTGCCAAGCAAGGCGCGTGCGTGGATATTCTGGAAATCAACGCCGAAGCCGGCAAAGCCACCGTGGAGGCGATCACCAAAGCGGGCGGCACCGCGGCAGTACACGCATGCGATGTCACCAATCAGGCGGAAGTCAAAACCACATTCGATGCCATCGCTGCGAATCGCGGCCAACTCGATTGCCTCATCAACAACGCCGGCATTGCGCACGTCGGCAACGTGCTCACCACCACCGAGGAGGATTTCGACCGCGTCTTGAGCGTAAACGTGAAGGGCGTTTACAACTGCCTCCAAGCGGGCGTGAGCCATATGCAATCCACCGGCGGCGCGATCGTGAACATTGCCTCCACTGTGAGTGTGATGGCCATTGACGATCGCTTTGCCTACTCCGCCAGCAAAGGCGCGGTCCTCACGATGACATACGCCGTGGCGCGCGATTTTCTAAAATCGAAAATCCGTTGCAACGCCATCCTGCCCGCGCGCATTCACACGCCATTTGTCGATGGCTTCATTGAAAAAAACTATCCCGACAATCAGGAAGAAATGTTCAAAAAACTTTCCGAAGCCCAACCCATCGGCCGTATGGGGCGACCGGAAGAGGTTGCGTCAATGGCGGTTTTCCTTTGCAGCGACGAAGCTTCTTTTATCACCGGCTGCCCTTATCCCGTGGATGGCGGCACGCTCAACATTCGCTAAACAAAATAAATGGCACACTTGAAACTACACATCCCGGGACCGGTCGAAGTCAGCGAAGCCACTTGGCGCGCGATGTCCACGCCGATGATTGGCCATCGCAGCCAGGATTTCCAAAACCTCTACGGCAAAATCCAACCGCAGTTGCAGCAATTGCTCGCCACGGAACGACTCGTTTACCTCAGCACCTCCTCTGCGTGGGGCATTATGGAGGGGGCCATTCGCAATCTCGCCCAACGCAAATTGCTCTGCTGTATGTGTGGTGCGTTTTCCGATAAATGGCTGAACGTCGCCGAGCGCTGTGGCATTGCCGCCGAGGGGTTGCAGGTGGATTGGGGCTCACCCATTTTGCCCGAAGCCATTGACGTCAAACTCGCCACGGGCGAGTTTGACGCGCTCACGCTCGTGCACAACGAAACCTCCACCGGCGTAATGAACCCGCTGGAAGCGATCGCGAAGCTGAAGGAAAAATACCCCGATGTAATGTTCATCGTTGATAGCGTGAGCTCGATGACCGCCGTGCCGATTCACTTCGACACGCTCGGCATTGACGTGCTGCTTGCCGGTACGCAAAAGGCATGGGCATTGCCGCCGGGCTTATCGGTCTTCACTTGTTCCGAGGCGGCACTCGAACGCGCGGCCCAAGCAAAGACGCGCGGTTATTATTTTGATTTCAACGAGTTCCAGAAGAACGCCGAAAAAAACATGACGCCCAGCACGCCGAGCATTCCGCACATCAACGGTTTGTCACACAAACTCGATGAATTTTTTGCCGAAGGTTTGGAAGCCCGCTACGCGCGCCATCGGGCCACCAACCAAATGACCCGCGACTGGGCCACAAAGCATGGATTCACGCTCCTGCCCGAAACGGGTTATGAATCTATTTCGCTGACTTGCCTGAACAACGGTGCCAACGAAGGCGGCACGATAGTGGATGTGCCGAAGTTGCAAAGCGCCATGAAAGAAAAAGGCATCCTCATCGACGGCGGCTACGGCAAGCTCAAAGGCAAAGCGTTCCGGATCTCGAATATGGGAGATGAGACGGAAGAGACAATGGTCGACCTCTTTGCAAAACTCGACGCCTCGATGGAGGAGGTGAGGTAGTTTTTTACCACAGAGGCACAGAGAACACAGAGATTCAAATTGGGTTCCCTCTGTGTTCTCTGTGCCTCTGTGGTAAATTGAAAAGTTAAGGTGCCACCGCCAACTTCTCATCACTAAACTCCCCGCCCATCAGCACGCCCTGTTCCTTGTACGGTTTGAGCATAAAATGGGTGACGGTTGAGATCACGCCTTGGATGGTGGCGAGTTTTTCGGAGACGAATGAGGAGACGGATTTCAGGTCGGTGCCCTCAACGACGACCATCAAATCGTAACCACCGCTCATCAAATAGCAGCTGCGCACCTCATCGAAACGGGCAATGCGCGTGGCGAGTCGGTCAAAGCCGCCTTCGCGCTCGGGGGTGATTTTGACTTCGATCACGGCGCGCACAATATCGACCTCCAGCTTTTCCTCATTGATGACCGTGCGATAGCCGAGGATGACGCCGTTGGTTTCCAATTCCTTGATTTTGGTTTCCACGTCTGTCTCGGCGAGGTTTAGGCGACCGGCAATTTGCGCGGGCGTCAACGACGCATCATCGCGCAGTAGTTTTAGCAACTCATCCATCGCCGAAGGCTAACGGCTGAGCGCGGGCGCGGCTATGATTTTTTATTCAGAGGTGATGGGATGAACCGCCAAGGCGCAAAGACGCCAAGAAAACCATTTTGAATTTTTGCGTCGTGGCGATGTACCCCGGCCCGGTGGCCCGGGACCCGGCCCACCGGGCCGGGCTACAATCAAAGCGCTACCGTGGCCGACCATCCGGCTTGGCCGAAGTGTTCGTGATATTTAGCCCGAAGGGCTTCTGCGGCGGGCCGATTATTTGTGATCGCAAACATGGTTGATCCACTGCCGGACATTAGGGAAACGAGCGCGCCGTTTTCTATGAGGAAACCATTTTGGAATATTGCGTCGTGGCGATGTAGCCCGGGCCGGTGGCCCGGGACCCGGCCCACCGGGCCGGGCTACAATCAAAGCGCTACCGTGGCCGACCATCCGGCTTGGCCGAAGTGTTCGTGATATTTGGCGCGAAGGGCTTCTGCGGACGGACGATCGTTAGTAATCGCAAACGTCGTTGAACCACTGCCGGACATTAGGGAAACGAGCGCGCCGTTTTCTGTGAGGAAATTTTTCAGGATGGGAAGTACTGAATGCTTTTGAAACACCGGGGCTTCGAGGGTATTGGCGAAGCCTTCCAGATTCCCCGTTTGCAATGAATCCACCATTGCGGCGGCTTCGCCCGGTTTGCCGTAGGCTTCGGGTGTTTTGGCGAGGGATTGATAGGCCCACGGAGTGCTAACCCCAAAGCCGGGGTGGATGAGCAGTAGTCCTCTGCCTTGCAATGCGGGGAAGGGTTCGAGCGGTTTGATTTGTTCGCCGCGCCCGGTGGCGAGCGCGGGTTTGTCTTGCAGGAAAAACGGGACATCGGAACCAAGGCACGCAGCCATCTCGTGCAATTCATCTGCATTTAATGGCTTGTCAAAAAGTTCATTTAATCCGCGCAATGTAAACGCAGCATTGCTGCTGCCCGCGCCAATTCCGGCGGCGAGGGGGAGGTTTTTTTGCAGGTGAATTCGGATGCCGTCAGCTTTGGTTTTTTTTAGGAATAGGGATGCGGCACGATGGACAAGATTGTTTTCATCAACGGCCAAGCGCGGGTTGCTGCAAGTCAGTTCGATTCCTTTGCTGGCGCGTTCGATGCGGAGTTCATCGAACAGCGGCACGGGCTGGAGAATGGTTTCCAGTTCGTGAAAGCCATCCTCGCGTTTGCGCAGGATGTTGAGCAGCAGATTGACTTTGCAGTGCGATTGGAGAACGAGGCTCATGGGCGTGGCCTAGTCTTCGTCGTCAAAGGCGGCTTCTTCGCGGGCCTTTTTTCGGGCCATAAACCACGCGATAATGGTGCTGAGTTCGTAGAGCAACTGCATCGGCACGGCCACGAGCGCGAGGGTCACAGGATCGCCGGTGGGGGTGATGACGGCGGCGAGAATGATGTTGGCCACCACGGCGTACATTCGAAGCTTCGAAAGTTTTTCGTAATCTAAGATGCCGATCTTCACGAGGAAAAGCAGGATCATCGGCATTTCAAACGCGAGTCCCATTCCCACCATAAATTTGCACACGAAGCCGATGTATTCCTCGGCCATCCATTCGTCCGCGCCGAAGCCGAGCATACCGGCAAAGCCCACCGACGCCCACAGGGCCACCTGCATAATTACGAAATAGCAGAAAGCTCCGCCCAACATAAACAACACTGAGCCCATTCCGGCCAGTCGGAAGACCCATTTCTTTTCTTTGATGTGCAAAGCGGGCAGCACAAATTGCGCGACAAAAATCAAAATGAACGGAATGGCAATCGTGATGCCGCCGTAGAGGCCGATCTTCAGCGCAATGAAAAACGATTTGAGTGGGCCGAAGGCTTTTAGCTCCACGTGCCACGGTTCACGGTCGGAACTATTGTTGTCCACCTCAAGCTGAAGCGCGAAGCGATTGCCGTTGGTGCCCAGTTGATCGGTGGGCACTAAACGAAGGGCACTGATTTCGGCGGTGTTAGTGAATGATCCTTCAAGGTTTCCATCCGACGCCATGTTTTTTAAATCAGATTCACGGATGTGCGAAACCACGCCACTGCCGAACTTGACCGGCACGGCGCGTTTGTCGGGGTTGGTGTTAACCTGCTCAATGAGCTGGGCGCGTTCGAGGGGCCACGTGAGAAATTTTACGATGTACGGCGAGCCGATGAGGGCGATCATCATCCCGGCCACGACGGCGACGACGCACTTCATCACCATAAAACGAAAATCTTCGAGGTGATCGAGGAATGGTTTTATGGGGCCGCCAAAGCCCTCGTCACCGCCATCCTCTTTGCCGCCGTTGTCATCGCCGCCAAAATCATTGCCACCATCGGCGTATTCATATTCGCCGTGGTCGTGTTCGTGATAGTCATCGTGATGTTCCTGATGATATTCATCGTCGTATTCGTGTGAATACTCATCGTGATATGGATCATCGTGGCCGGAATCCAACTCGCCGGCGTGATGGGGATCTTCGTGGTGCGTTTCGTCCTGCGCTTGGTCATCGCGGGGCGGCTCATCATCCAAGCCATCTAAGCCATCCAATCCATCCAATCCATCCAATGGCAATTCGCTCTGCTCGTCGCCTTGCTCGGGCGGGGTTGCAGATGAATCGTCTTGAGGGGGATTGCTTTCGGCGGGCGTTTCATCGCCGCCGGAATCAGAAGCCCCATGCTTGTCCTCGGGCTCCTTGGCCATAATGGAAGTGGAAACTAAGCCTTAGATTCGGACTCAGCCTTTGCGGGCTTGTCATCCTCCACTTCGGCGTGGGCTGCTTTTTCCTGCCGCTCTTCGATGGGGCGCTGGCGGCGACGCGCGCGATCATAGTCGTCCTCTTGATCGCCGCGGTTCAGCTCATCGCCAATATCGCTGGAGGCTTTCTTGAATTCGCGGATGCCTTTGCCCAGGCCGCGCGCGAGTTCCGGGAGCTTTTTCGCCCCAAACAATAACAGCACGGCGAGGCCGATGATCAGCCATTCCGAACCCTGAATAAATGCCAACATAGTTTCGCTCATAAATTGTACGTAGTGTTTGGACAACGTATCGCAATTTTCTATTCACACAAGAAAAAACCCCCGATTTCTCGGGGGCTGAGAGTGTTTAGCCTTGTTTTACTGGGCTGGCATGAGGAGAACGAACTCGCCACGGCGATTTTCTGCGAAGGATTGTTCGTCCGCGCCGAGCACCATCGGCACCTTTTCGCCCTGGCTGAGCGTGCGCAAGCGGTCGGCGCCCACGTTCATCCGCGCGAGTTCATCCACCACCGAAAGCGCGCGGCGTTCGCCCAGCGAGAGGTTGTAGTCCTCTGTGCCGCGTTCATCGCAATGGCCTTCCACCAGCAGTTTGTGCGTGGGGTTTTGGATGAGGTGCAGCGCCACGAGTTTGATTTTCTCGAAGTCATCCGGATGCACCGCTGCGCTGTCATACTCGAAGTGCACAGTCAACGCCGCAAACGCCTCGCGGTCTTCCATTTCTTGACCCGTGAACCCTTGGCCCTGCTCGTTGAGCATGCCGCGGTTGTTTGGGTTAATCGGTTGTATGATTGGGTTGGGATTCACAAAGGGCTGACCGCCTCCGCCGGGAATGGTGGTGCCGCCCGGGATTTGCCCGCCGCCAACAGGTGTGGGCACGGGAAGCGGATTGGGATTGCTGGCCACGATGGTTTTTTGGCCGGGGATGGTCGTCAAGCCCACCGGCTTCTGTGATTTGCAACCTACGACCAGCAGCATCGCTGCCGCGCCCAGAGCTGTTGCATTGATGAATGCGATTCGTTTCATAATTTTCTCCTTTAGTGTTTCCTCCTTGGGGTTGGTGTTTTGCCGCTCTTGCGAGTGACAAAATTTTACGCGGCAACGCGACAGCGCCCCCAACCCCGGGGACGCGACGCGCCGCAAAACTTACTGTGCCTTAACAGCCTTATGGCGTGGCCGTGCCGGGGACCAAATTGATCCGCTGCGGGGTCGTTCCATTTGCGCCATTAGCCGGTGCCGCCATTGGCACGTACAACACAAATTCTCCACGCCGATTGGCCGCGAAGGATTCCTTATCGCTGCCCTGCACCATCGGCATTTTTTCGCCCATACTTTTGGTGGCGAGCCGATTGCCCGTCACGCCCAATTCCGCAAGCGCTTGCGCGATGGTTTGGGCCCGGCGTTCACCCAGCGAGAGGTTGTAATCTTCCGTGCCGCGTTCGTCGCAGTGGCCTTCCACTTCCAACAAGTGGTTTGGGTTTTGAATCAAGTACTCCGCCACTTTGGTAATGTGCGGCAAATCTGCCGGCCGCAGTTCCGCGCTATCATAAGCGAAATGAATTTTCTGAAACGCATCGCGCACAATCTCGTGCTCGCCGGGCAATCCCAATGGCCCAAACCCTGTGTCCGGATTGGGGGTCACATTTGGCCCTCCGTTTCCACCGCCGGTACCGCCTGGCCCTAAGCCGGTGTTGCCGTTTCCTCCGGGATTGCCGGTTCCGTCACCATTTCCGCCGTTTCCATTGTTGGCCAATGTTTTGCCGGGAATGTGAGTGACGTCCGTAGTTGCGGACTTACAACCGATGGCGGCTACTGCACAAACCAAGGCTAATGTTTTTAGATATGTTGCTCCTTGCATAATTTCTCCTTTAACCACACTGGTTACACTGGTTGAGCTCCTCCTTGTTGGAACTGTTTAAAACTTTACTGCCACGCCGGTTGCCCCACGCCGCCCGTAAAGGCTGGGAGCATCTTCACTTGTTCAGTCGGTACGTCAAGTATCGCCATCCGTTTCTTATTCACGCCACCGGCGCGCCTTGTGAATATGATGTTCCGGCTGTTGGCGGCCCACGCGGGGTCTTCGCCTTCGCAATAAATTTTCGCGTTGCCGCCGGTGGCGGGTACGACGCCGATTTGAAAGCCGCCGCGTTGTTGGGTGAAGGCAATCCATTTACCATCCGGCGACCAACTCGGCTGCGTGGGGCGGAAGGCGCCTTTGGTGGGAATGGCCACCATTTGCCCGCCGCTCGCGGGAATTTTCACGAGCGTGTGTTTACCGCCGATCAATGTGTGAAAGCAAAGCCACTGGCCATCGGGCGACCACGTGGGGCTGGATTTTTCTTCCCGCGAACGGGTGAGGCGGCTAAGTTTTTCGCCTTTGATATCTTTCAAAAACCCCCAATTCGGCGGGGCAAGATACACGTCGGTCGATCTGCTTTTGCTGAGGATGAGTGCCACCGATCCATTGGGTGACATTGCGCCGCCGGTGTTCAGGCCTTTGTATCGCGAGAACACTTCGCGCTTGCCGGTTCGCAAATCGTGCTTCACCACGGTGGTGTTTTGCAGTCCGCCGATGGTCATCCACGAAGTGTAAAACAACCCGCTGTGATCGGGCATCCATATTGGGTTTTGCACGATGGACTTGTCATTCGTCAACGCCACGGGATTGTGGCCATCAAAGTCGGACTGAAACACTTCCCACGCGTTCTTGCCGGTTTTCATCGTATACAAAATGCGGGTGTGGGCGATTCCCTTATGGCCGGTGATGGCTTTGATGGTGGCATTGCTCAACGCGTGGGCGAGCACGCGGGGCGCGGCGCCGTTGATGTTGAGGTTGAAGCCAAAGTTGCCGGCGTTGTCGCTGAGCACGCCGGTGAGATTGTTGGGGCCGTTTTTTCCGTTCAACACAAACGCGGCATCGCCTTCGGGCACGATTTTGCAGCCCATCACTTCGAGATCAAACGCCAGCACTTGGGCGACTTGGCCTTGGTAGCCGGTGAGCGCGATGGGAATGAGTTTGCCCACGTTGCCCTGCACTTGCAGTCCGGCAGCCCAAGTGGATGCGGCCATCACGAACATTGAAAAAAGAACAGGGACTATTGAGAATGATTTTCTGCGATTCATTGTTTAACTCCGTTTAACCTCCAACAATCGGCGTGAAATCCAGAATGAACGTCCGCTGGGCGTCACGTGAACCCGATGGGAAAGATTTGCCCACGGATTTCACTTTGTCCAGCGCACGTTGTACCGACTTATCCAGAGCGGCATCGCCAGTGCGGCGGGTGATGCGGGCGCGAACGACGCGGCCGGTGCGGTCGATGGTCACAGAAACCTCGGCAATACGCGTGCGCGCGAGATTTTTCGGGATCAACGGCTGCCACGCGCGGCGGTACACAGCGACGACGTGCTGTGCATAAGTCGCGAACGCGGCGCGGTTGCTGCCACTGACTTGCACTTTTATTTTAGCGGAAAGATTGTTGAGGCCCTTCAGTGCGCTGTTGATGTCCTTTGAGTTGATGGCCGGCTTCACCGGTCGCGGTCGGGGATTAGGGCGTGTGTTGTTCGTGTGTTTCTGGGTGTTGTTAATGTTTACCTTGATGTCCTTTGGCTTCTTAGCGGTGTTCGGGGGCTTGGGTTTTTTAGGGGTTGGATCTGTCGGTCGCGGCTTTGGCGGATTGGGGCGTGGCTTAGGTGGGTTAGGCCGCGGCTTGGGTGGTTGGATGACTGGTTTTACCGGCGGACGCGGCGGGGTCACTTGTGGATGTCGCGTGGCGGAGGGCTTGTTGATGTTCGGCTTGGTTTGCGGTGGCGTGGATGGGTTGAGGAGATTCTCCAATTCGCTGGGGGCAATCATGCTAAGCACGGGCGGGACTTTTTCCGGTTGGGTCACGAGAAATGCCGCGCCCAAAATCAGCACGGCCACCAATAGCACGTGCAGACCCACGGAAATGAAAAAACATTTTTTAAGTAATCGAGTCATCGGTTGTCCTCCTTGGTTCGCAGTGAGAATTGGGTGAGCCCGTTTTTCACGCAGGCATCGATCACTGCATAAGTATCTTTGTTCACGCCCTTTTCGTCGGCGCGGATGTAAACCACGGTCTTCGGGTTATCCGTGTGCGCCTGAATTAAGGCGGCCTCGAGTTGGGCGAGATTCATTGGCTTGCGATCAAACAAGTATTGGCCGTTGCGGCTAATCTCCACAGTGCGCACATCGCTGCGATCGATTGCCAAATCAGTCGAACCGCCTTCGGGCAACTCGAGTTTCATCCCCTGTTCGAGCAACGGGGTGGCGATGACGAAAATAATCAGCAACACAAACGCGAGATCCAACATCGGCGTCACGTTTAAGTCGGCGAGGGTCACCAACGGATTACGTTTGGAAAAGCGCTTCACGATTGGCCCTCCGTTTCCGGTGGCAGCAAATCCGGCTGCGCGTCATCAGGATCATCAGGATCATCAGGATCATCAAACTCCACTTTGGTTTCATCCGCCGCGGCCAACGGAGGTGCGGGCGTCACTTTGATTTCCGGCTCGGCCGCCATCGATTTCAGCGGTTCGCGGGCATTCACGGGCACTTCCTGTAAATACTCAGCCTCGATTTTTGAGGACAGCTCCTGCGCGAAATTATCCATCTCCACCGTGGCCACGCGCAAATTATGCACTAACCAGTTGTAGCCAAACATCGACGGAATGGCCACGAGCAGCCCGGCCACCGTGGTGGCCAACGCCGCCGCCACGCCGGGGGCGACGGTGGTGAGTGAGGCGTTGCCGACTTGCGCGGCGCGGCTGAACACTTCCATCACGCCCCACACCGTGCCGAGCAATCCCATAAAAGGCGCGCCGCTCACGGCGATGGCGAGCAGGATCAGGCCAGACTCCAGCGCCACGGATTCCCGTGCCACAGCGCTTTCGATTAAGCCCTTAATGTGTTCCATTGATTTTAACGACACGTAACGGTGCCGGTTGCCCTCCTTGTCGCGCAACCTTTCCTCCAAGGCCATACAGCCTTCCTGATAGACGTTGAACAGTGGACAACCCTCCGCCGCAATGCGGCGCTCGAACATCGCGAGCACGTGTTTTTGTCCGCGAAATTCGCTGTCGAAATAGCGGTTATATTTTCGGGCACGACGCAGCTGCCACGCCTTGGTGGCCATCACCGCCCAGGCACAGGTGGAGAAGAGGACGAGGACGACGATGATCGCCAATCCCGGGCCTTCCAACTGATCCCAAACATATTGGAACGTAGGCTTGGTCTCAGCCGGAGCCGAGCCAGCCGCTGCCAGCAAATGTAATGTGTTCATGCCTTACCTCCTTGAAAAGGCAACTTCCTTGGTTCCGTGTTCGTACCAAAAACCGGAGTTTTTGTCAACTTTTTAGGGGTATTCCTCCAAACACGACCAAAATGGCCGATGCACAGCGGGAGTCAAACAGAGGATATCGACAGGGTGTGAGGAAGATGCGGCGCGCACTGGGAGGGCGAAGCTCCCGCTGAGCCGTTGCGTGCGGAACGTGCGCACATTTTTTAAGGGCGGCTTCGCCACCCTTCGGCTCAGCGGGAGCTTCGCCCTCCCAAGCCCTCCCAAGTTTAGTCGCACAAAAAAACTGAGCAACTCAGTGGCGGCAACGTGAACTCCGCCGACCACGGCTGGCCGTGCCACGGCGTTTCCTGGGAATGGACGCCGCCGTCGTTGCCGTGATTTGCGCCGCCGTAATATTCTGAATCGCTATTGAGCACCTCCCCCCACCGCCCCGCGCGCGGGAGGCCGATGCGATAAGTTTCGTGCAACGTGGCGGAGAGATTCAGCAACACCAACGCTTGGCGGGACGCATCAGGAGTTTGGCGCACGAAGCTGACCACTCCGGCGGCGTGATCGGCGCAGTCGATCCAGTAGAAACCTCCCTCGGAATAATCGCCCGCCCACAGCGCGGGTTCGTCCCGGTAAAGATGATTGAGATCCGCCACCCATTGTTGCAAGCCGGCGTGGAGTTTGTTTTCTTCCAGAACTTCCCAAGTCACTTCGGCGTCTTCGTCCCACTCGGTGGGCTGGCCGATTTCGCCGCCCATGAAGAGCAGTTGCTTGCCGGGGAATAGCCATTGATAACCAAAGAGCAAACGCATATTTGCAAAAGGCTCCGTGCCCCCGCCGGGCATGCGGCCGAGGAGCGATCGTTTTTCGTGCACCACTTCGTCGTGCGAAAGCGGCAGCAAATATCTTTCCTGATCGCGATACAACGAGGCGAAGGTAAACTTATCCTGTTGCGCGGCACGTTGTGTGGATTTTTTTTGGAGGAACTTGAGCGTGTCGTGCATCCAACCCATGTCCCACTTAAAGGTAAACCCAAGCCCACCGGCGTTGGTGTCTCGTGTGACGCCCGGCCACGCGGTGGATTCTTCCGCCATCGTCACCACGCCGGGGAATTCACTGTGCACGACGTGGTTGGTGTGGCGCAGCAATTCCTCGGCCTCGAGGTTTTGATTGCCGCCGTGGATATTCGGCGTCCACTCGCCTTCCTCGCGCGAGTAATCGAGATACAACATCGACGCCACCGCGTCCACGCGCAAGCCATCCACGTGAAAGACATCGCACCAAAACCGAGCATTAGCGGCGATAAAATTTTTGACTTCAGGTCGTCCAAAATTAAACACCGCTGTGCCCCAGTCCGGATGCTCGCCGCGTTCGGGATCCGGATGCTCAAAGAGCGGCGTGCCGTCGAACTGCGCCAACGCCCAGTCGTCCTTCGGAAAATGCGCGGGCACCCAGTCAATAAACACGCCGAGGCCCGCTTCGTGCAGGGTATTGATGAGAAACTGAAAATCCTCCGGCGTGCCATAGCGACTGCTCGGCGCGTAAAAACCCGTGACTTGATAGCCCCACGAAGGATAGTACGCGTGCTCCGCCACGGGCAAAAATTCCACATGCGTGAATCCCATCCGGCGGAGGTAATCCACCAAGAGCGGCGCCAACTCACGGTAGCTGTACGATTCGCCTTCAGCCTTTTTCCGCCATGAACCAAGGTGCATTTCGTAAACACTCATCGGCCGAACGAGCGGATCGACCCTTTCACGTTTCGCGATCCAATCCGAATCAGTCCACGCAAACCGGCTGTTGTCCCAAACAATCGAAGCCGTCTTGGGTGCAATTTCAAAAAACAAACCAAAGGGATCCGTCTTCTCCTGCAACTCGCCATCGGCGGTTAAGATTTGAAATTTGTAATGGCTCCCCACCCCGCAACCCGGCGCGAACAATTCCCACACGCCCGATTGCCCCAGCATCCGCATCGGATGATGCCGGCCATCCCAACCGTTGAAGTCGCCCACCACACTCACGCGCTGCGCGTTCGGCGCCCACACCGCGAAGCTCGTACCGTCCACGCCATCGATGCAACGCGGATGCGCGCCGAGCTTATCGTAAATGCGCCGCTCATCGCCCTGATTAAACAAATACAAATCGTCATCGCTGATGGTCGGCAAAAAAGAAAACGCATCGCGCGTGCGCCATTGCTCGCCGCTGCCCCACGTGATGGCGAGATCGTACGCGTAAATTTCATCCTCCTCCTCCAGCATCCCCTCAAATAAATCCGACTCGCCTACGCGTCGCAGCGCGATCACCGGCTTCGATGGCTCATGCACCGGCACAGCCACCACCCCCTTCGCCAGCGGCAACAGCGCGCGCACCACCACGCCTCCGCCCTCCAGCTGATGCATCCCCAGCAACTCGTGCGGCGCGGCGTGCCGCCCATGCGTGATCGCTTCAAATTCAGATTCGGAAATGATCATCCTTATAGAATGGATTGAAGTTGTTCGCGCAAAAGACTTACGTCGCCCTCAGTCCACACAACCTGATTGGCCCGCTCGATTTTTTCGGTCACATCCATTTGCGCCGCGATGCGCGCAGCGATTTGCGCATCATCCCAACCCCGCGCGCGCAAGCGTTCGCGTTGAGTATTGCCCGTGCACGCCACGCAAATCACCGAATCAAATTCCGCTTCCGCCCCCACTTCAAATAACAACGGAATCACCACCACGCCCAGCGGCACATTATTCGCGCGCCACGTTTCCATTTGCGACAGCCAACGCTCCCGCACGCGGGGATGAATGATGGCCTCAAGCTTGTTGCGCTCGGCGTCGTTGCCAAAAATATGCGCGGCCATTTTGGCGCGATCCATTTGGCCTTGAGCATTTAGGAAATCCGCACCGAACGTTTCCGCAATCTCCGCCAACGCCGGTTCGCCGACCGCCACCACTTCGCGCGCGAGATCATCGGAGTCCACCACCGGCACACCCTGTTTTTGGAGCAGCTTTGCGGCGGTGGATTTGCCCATCCCCACCCCGCCGGTGATGCCGATGACGCGCGTACTCATGAGGCGAGATTAAGGTTTTGAACAATTTGGACCGTCGCGCGCGATTTATTGAGCGTATAAAAATGCAGCCCCTCCACGCCATTGGCGATGAGATCGGCGCACTGGCGCGTGGCGTAATCAACGCCGAACTCCGCCACCGCCGCGTCATCATCACCCAACTTCGCAAGCGTGTCCTTGATTTCCGGCGTAAGCTTTGAGCCACACATTTCGGTGAATCGCTGGATTTGTCCGCCACTCAAAATGGGAATGATGCCCGCCAAAATCGGCTGCGTCACTCCGCGCGCGCGCAGGAAATCGCGGAACGCATAAAAATCCGCGTTATCAAAAAAGAGCTGAGTGATGATGAAATCCGCGCCGCAATCCACCTTCGCCTGCAGCCGTTGCCAATCCACCTCGCGCCCTTCCGCGCACGCAATGTGTCCCTCGGGAAACCCCGCCACGCCGATGCTGAATTGATCTCGCGCGGCCACGTCGCTCACCAACTCGTGCGAATATTCAAAGCCGCCTTCCGGCTTCACAAAATTTTCCTGCCCCGGCGGCGGGTCACCGCGCAGCGCAAGAATGTTGCGAACCCCGCGCCGATGCGCCTCATCGAGAAAGCCGCCAATGTCATCGCGGGTGGATCCCACGCAAGTAAGATGCGCCATCGTGGGCACGCCCTGATCGCGCTGAAGCGTCTCCACAATATCGAGCGTCTTATCCCGCGTACTCCCTCCCGCGCCATAAGTCACCGAAAAAAATGCCGGCTCAATCGCCTTCAACCGCGGCGCAATCTTCCCAAGCAAAGTCGCTTCCCCCGCAGGAGTTTTCGCAGGAAAAAACTCACAAGAGACAACAGGCCGACCCACCTCCGCAGACTCACGGAGAATATCACGAATAAAACGCATCGGCGGGATAATGAAGAAAACCAAGCAGCGCGGCAAGCCTACCCGCCGATGGCGCTCATGGTGCGATCGGGTTGTTCGAAATCGGTTTCGCCGATGTGGTGGCGGGGTTCTTTTTTTAGGACAACGGCTTGGAGCCATTCGACGATGTCAGCGTCGGTGGCGTTGCCGCGTAGAAGGGGTTTGAGATCGTGCTCGTGGAGGCTGAAAAGGCAGGTGCGGATTTTGCCGTCGGCGGTGAGGCGGAGGCGATTGCATTGGCCACAGAACGGTTCGCTGACGGGCGAGATGAGACCGATCTCGCCCTGCCCTTCTTTGAACCGCCAGCGGGTGGCGGTGGCGGCGGTGTGCTCCATTCCAACGGGCTGGAGGTCGAAGGCGGCTTTGATGCGCTCGAGAATTTCGCGGCCGGTGACGACGTGTTCGCGTTGCCAGGCGCGACCGGAATCGAGCGGCATAAATTCGATGAAGCGCATCACCAATGCCTCGTCGCGGGCGAATTGGACGAGGGCTTCGATTTCGTGATCGTTGAGGTCGCGAATGATGACGGCGTTGATTTTGACGGGGGCGAAGCCTAATTCCCGCGCGCGGGAAATGGCGGCGAGCAGTTCGCCGAGGCCATCGCGGCCGGTGAGTTTTTTGAAATTATCGCGGTCCAGCGAATCAAGGCTGAAGGTCACGCGATGCAAACCGGCGGCGCGCAAGTCATCAGCGTGTTTATCAAAATGAAACCCATTGGTGGTGAGGGCGAGATCGTCGATGCCTTCCAGCGCGGAGAGTTGGCGCACGAGTTCGGGCACGGCGCGGCGCAGGAGGGGTTCGCCGCCGGTAAGGCGAATTTTGGTGACGCCCAAGCCGGTGGCGATGCGAGCGATGCGGGTGATTTCTTCGTACGTAAGAAAGTGCGAGCGGGGTTTCCACTCGTGGCGAATGGGCTGCGGTGCCTCGGGCGATTTGGATTTACGAAGATAAAAATCCGCTGCCTCTTCAGTCTCGGGGAGACAATAGAGGCAGCGGAAATTGCAGCGGTCGGTGATGCTAATGCGCAGGTCGCGCATGTGGCGGCCTAGGCCATCGACCAATTCAATTGATTCGCTCACTTGTTCTCGTCACCCGGCGCTGGCGCTGGCGCAACCGGCTCCACAGGTGCGGGCGCTGCCGGTGCGGCCTCGGGGGTAGCGGGAGTTTCTGGAACCTCCGGTGTTGCCTCTGGTGTTGCCTCTGGAGTAATCGCGGTGGGTTCGGGCTGTTTCACCGGCTCCGGTTTCACGAGTTTGCCATTGATGTAAAGGTCTCCATCGGTCAGCTCGTAATGGACTTTTTTGGTGTCGGCGGGCTCGGCCTTTTTGGCAGCAGCCAACTGGGCGGCTTTGCGTGGATCATAAGTGCTGCGCGCGGCGTGCTTGCCACCGTTGGGGCCCACGCCCATCTCGCGCCAGCGTTTGCGGCGGGCTTCGGCGATGCGAGTTTTTATGGTGCTCAATTGCTCGGCCAAAAAGTCGACGTTGTTCATTCGTTCCACCAACTTTGCTTTTTCGCCTTCCAACCGGTTTAGCTCGCGCAAGAGAAACACGCGGTCGCCATCGGCGGCTTCGAGTTTGGTGGTGGTCTCGGTAATCTTGGTGTTCAAGCCGGAGATCTGTGTTTGCAGCGCGCCTTTTTGCACGTTGAAATCATCCATCTTAGCGGTGAGGTCAGCGATCTTCACCTCGGCAGTTTCGGCGGCTGTTTTGGCCTCAGCCAAGGCGGTGGCGGCGGTGGCCAGCTCGGTGGTCTTGGCGTCGAGTTGAGTTTGCGTGGTCAGCAATTTTTCCTCCACCAAACCGATCTCGGTGCTGTGCTTGAGTTGCAAGCCGTCGCGCTCTTGCTTGAGCGTTGTGTTCTCAGTTTCCAACGCGATCTTGGCGGAATCCAAATCGGTCTTGGCGATCGCCAAATTATCTTTCTCAGCCTTCACGGTGGTCAGCTCCTGCGAAGTGGTATCGAGCTGGCCCTTGAGGTTGACCACTTGCTCGGCGGTTTGCGTGAGCTCCGCGCGCGTGGTGTCGCGCTCGGCCTGCACCTTCTGGAATTCCTTGTCGCGAGCGCCGAGCTTTCCGTCTAGGTTGTTGTAGTTAACGGCTGAAAAAATGCCGAGGCCCGTGGTGATGGCCACCAGCACTACGATGGCGATTGTCTTTGTGTCCTTCATGGTGGGCGGAGTGTGGGAGGGGTTTGGCCGTGTGACAAGTGGGAGTCATTAAAAAGTGTTAACAGGATATGCCGCAGTTGTGAACAGTCTTACCATCCATCTGAGACGACGAATTGCATTTTTTGATGGCCGCGGCGGGCCACTGGGCGCAGGATGGCGCGCATGGACAGTATGGATATCCCCCCTCAACAACAGCGCGGGCCTGAAACCGCCGACGAAATTGGTGCCGCCATTTTTATGGAATGCCTGATGAACCTCGTGCAATCGGCCGCATATTTACTGGGCAAAGTAAAAGCCCCGGCCACAGGCGAGCCGGTGGTGGACTTGGCACGCGTACAGTTGGTGATTCAGCAGCTGGAGTTGCTGGATAAAAATGCCGAGAAACTGAGCATCGAAGAACAGCAACTGGTGAAACGCAGCCTGCAGGATTTGCGGATGGCATATGTGACCGCTGCGGGCAAGACGCCCGAGGAAGCGATCACCGATGAGGCCGCGCCCGAAGCCGAGGCGGAAGCAACACCCGCCACTGAGGCCGCCGCCGACACCGACACCGATACCGACGACGAAGAGGAAGATGACAGCGAAGCCCGCAAGCGGTTTGTGAAAAAGTATTCTTAGTCGGCCAAATCCGCCGCCAAGATTCGCACTCCGCTTTCTTTTTTCAACCGCTTAAAATAATCCGGCAACTCCTTGCCGTACGCCTTGGCTTGAAGATATTCACGGATGTCAGTTTTCACTTCGGCAAAGGGTTTTTTCCGCGCCGACTTGTACTCGAGCATTTTCACGATGTGAAATCCCACCTTCGATTCCAACGGTTGGGAAATCTGATTCACCTTTAGGGCGAATACCGCTTTCTCCACTTTCGGCTCGCCCTGCCCCGCCAACAGCAGAAATTCGCCATCCGTTTGCTTGGTGAGCGGATTCTCGGAAAACTCTTTAACCAATTGCTTGAATTCAATTCCCACTGACGCTTTGCCGAACACCTTGGTGGCGGTGGCCTGCTTCTTCGCGCGGGCATCGGGATTCAGCCGAAGATTTGTGGCGGGATCCACCAATGAAATAAACACCTCCGCCACCTTTGCCTGTTCGGGCACAGTCCATTGGCCCTTGGCATTGCGGTCATTGTAAAACTTGAGCAACTCGCTTTCTTTGGCCTGCACCTTCGAGTGCAGCTCGCGCCGCGCCACCGTGTCGGCCAGTAGTTCCACTCGCAATTGCTTGATAAAATCAGCCGAACTCATTCCATTGGATTCCAAGTGAAGGCGAAAGACGTCATCGGTGAGAAACGTGCTTTTCAATTCATTGAATTTTTTCGCCGCTTCCATCTTAGCCTTGTCGCGATCCCCCGACTGCGCGCGCCGATCCAGCAGACGTTGCACAATCAAATCATTTAGCAGCCGCTTTTGAATCGCCTTTTCCGCAAGGGGCGGCACGTTGACGCCGAGGGTGGCTTGCGTCATCACATAGCGCCGATAGGCGGCGTCCAATTCCGACTCGTGAACGGATACGCCCACGCCCGTGGCTACGATGCGCCCGGTGGGCACGGCCGCCGTCAAGCCCAGCCCGGCCAGTAAACCGAGCGCCAAAATAGTTCTGTGCCAATGTTTCATCATGTCTCCTTTATAGTCCTTTTATAGTATCACCACTTTTGCGTTTGAGATGTCCGGATCCGCCGCTACTTTTTCCATTAACGCCGCCGGGGGCGCGTGGTCGAGGTTTAACAACGTCAACGCCTCGCCGCCTGCTTCGTCGCGGTTCAAGCTCATGCTCGCGATGTTCACCTCGTGCTCGGCCATCAGTGATCCAATATACCCCACCATGCCCGGTTTGTCTTTATTATTCATGATGAACAGCACGCCCTCGGGCACGCACTCCACATTGCGCCCGCTAAGCCGCACGATGCGGGGTTGGCTGCCAAAAAATGTGCCACCCGCGGAAACCTTGGTGTCGCCCGCGCGCGCCTCGAAATGCATCCACTCCGCGTAGTCCGGCCCCTCGTGCGCTTTCACTTCCTCCACCTGAATGCCCAGCGAACTGGCCAGCGCGCGCACGTTAACTTGGTTGACCTCCGCGCCGCCCGCTTGTTCGAGAAAGCCTTTGAGCACGCAGCGCGTCACCGGATCCGCCGGCACTTCGGCTGCTTTGCCGCCGTAAGTAATCTTCACGTGATCGTTGCGTTGCGGCGCAAGTTGGGCGACGAGGCGACCGAGTTTTTCGCCCAGCAAAATATACGGCTTCACCGCCTCATAAGTTTTCGCATCGAGGCTGGGCATATTCACCGCGTTGCGGATGGTGCCGGTGACGAGGTAATCAATGATCGCCTCGGCCACTTCGATGCCCACGCTTTCCTGCGCTTCCTTCGTGCTGGCGCCGAGGTGCGGGGTCATCACAATCTCCGGCAACGCGCGCAACGGCGAGCCTTCCGGGCACGGTTCGGTTTCATAAACATCCATCGCCGCGCCAGCCACTTTGCCGCTTTGCACAGCGGCCACAAGATCGGCTTCGTTGATGATGCCACCGCGCGCGCAGTTGATAAGATACACGCCGTCCTTCATGCCCGCGAGGGATTCGGTGTTGATCATGTCCCGCGTTTGATCCGTAAGCGGCATATGGACAGTGATAAAATCCGACCGCGCGAAAAGTTCTTCCTGCTCCAGCAACTCCACCTGCAACTCGCGCGCTTTGCTCAGCGACAAAAATGGATCATACGCCAGCACGCGCATCCCAAAAGCAATCGCCCGCCGCGCCACTTGCGCACCGATGCGGCCCATCCCGCAAATGCCCAGCACCTTGCCGCTGAGCTCCGTGCCGGCGAAGGCTTTGCGATTCCATTCGCCGCCTTTCATTGACATATGCGCCTGCGGAATTTTGCGCGCCAACGCCATCATCATCGAAAACGTCAGCTCGGCGGTTGAGATGGTGTTGCCGCTTGGCGTGTTCATCACCACGATGCCTTGGCTCGTGGCGTGATCCACATCCACATTATCCACCCCCACTCCGGCGCGACCGACAACGCGGAGCTTCGGCGCTTTGGCCATCACCTCGGGCGTCACTTTGGTGGCCGACCGCACAATGATCGCCTCGGCTTCCGCCAGCAATTCATCAGTAAGGCCACCGTCCACCACCACCACATCCAGCTCCGGCGCGGCCTCAAGACAAGCCACACCCTTCGGGGAAACATTATCGCAAACAAGTACTCGCATTGGCGGCGGAGTCTACGGACGGCCCGCGGGAGTGTCAAACCACGCTGCCAACTCCGCGCCCAACCGCTCCACCGGCAGCCCCACCACATTGGTGAACGAGCCGTGCAACGCCTCCACAATCCATTCGCCTTTCACCTGCACGGCATACGCGCCGGCTTTATCAAGCACCGGCACCGCGCGAAGATAAGCGTTGATTTGTTTGAGCGACAACTCGCGGAACGTCACACGCGTGGTCACAGAAAAAACTTTTTGTCGCGCGCCACACACCAGCGCGCAAGCCGTCGTCACTTGATGCACCCGCCCGCTCAATCGCCCAAGCATCCGCCGCGCCTCCGCGAGGCTCGCCGGTTTGCCGAGCAAATCATCGCCCAAATGCACCAACGTATCCGCGCCAAGCACAGTTTGCTTAGGGAACTTAATGGCCACCGCCGCCGCTTTGGCCAAGGCATTGCGTTTGCAAATAGCCCGCGCCGCGCGACCCGCGCCGTGTTCCTCCGCCACCTCCGCGGTCACCACCCGAAAGCGCACGCCCATTTGCTGCAGCAACTCCTGCCGACGCGGCGATTGCGAAGCCAAAATAATTTTCAACTAAATGCCTCCTGAAATTTTGCAAGTTTCATTTCAAAATCCGCTTCCGCCAAAACCGGATCCGTTCCCTCAAACTCCATCGGCGGCTCCAACTCCACCCAAGATTTGCAACCGCCGTAGCTTTCCAACATCGGCAACTCCACCGGCGCGGCCAAGCGGCGCACTCGCACCGCCATCGCGTAAATGCCCGCATCACGCCCCCAATCAAAACGCTCGGCAATAATCTCCTCGCGCCAAATGTGTTGCCCCGCCAGCCGTTGCGCTTGCACGAGCGAATCCAACCGACGCGCCTCCACCACCTCCGCGCAAAATTCAACCCGCAACAAATCTTCCGGTGGCCACGCATAATCCTCAAACCCCGCCCGCGCGTCCTCCAGCACCCCTTCGGTTTGTTGATGAAACCGCGTTGGGAACAACCAAAAATGTTCATGCTCCGCCCGAAACCCACCGCGCCCTTCGGCAATGCCCCCCTTACGCAAAATCACAATCTGCCCGCCGCGCCCCAACGCCTCCACCACCACACCCCATTCTTTAAAAGCAATTTGCACGCCGCTCACTCGCGCAGTGTATTTATCCGCATGCAAAAGTCGAGCCGTGGGCTTGCCTTTGGACCGCCTCTTGCCTAGGGTCGCGCCAGTATGAACCTAACCGTACGCCTTCAACTCTCCGTCATGATGTTCCTCCAATTTTTTATTTGGGGGGCTTGGTATGTCACCGCGCCGAACTACCTCGGCACACTCGGCTTTGGTGCCGCGGATTTCGGCTGGACCTATTCCGTCGGCCCCATTGCCGGCATGATCACCCCCTTCTTCGTGGGCATGGTGGCCGACCGATTTTTCTCCGCACAAAAAGTCCTCGGCGTGCTGCATCTCTTCGGCGCGGGCCTCATGCTTTTGGCTGCGCAGAAAATGACCGGCGGCGCCGAGCCCACTCAGATCAACTGGATTTTCTTCGGCTACATGCTCACCTATTTCCCAACACTCGCCCTCACCAACACGCTGGCGATGAAAAATATGAGCAACCCCGAAAAGGAATTTCCCGGCATCCGCGTCCTTGGCACCATCGGCTGGATCGCCGCCGGGTTAGCCGTTTCATGGTTGGGCTACGAAAAAGGCATCAATATGTTTTACCTCACCGCCGGCGCCGCAGCCGCGCTGGGCATCTTCAGCTTTGCCCTGCCGGACACCCCGCCCGCAAGTGAAGGCAAAGTCACCGCCCGCCAAATTATGGGGCTCGATGCGCTGGTGCTCCTGAAGAACCGCTCGTTCCTGCTCTTCATCCTCGCCTCCACGCTCATCTGCATTCCGCTTTCATTTTACTATATGATCGCCAGTCGCGTGGTGGAAATGGGCGGACTACCCATCGGCCAAACCATGAGCTACGGCCAAATGTCAGAAATCTTTTTCATGATCGTGATGCCCTTCTTCTTCGTGCGGCTCGGCGTGAAATGGATGCTCGCCATCGGCATGCTCGCGTGGGTGGCCCGCTACGCCCTCTTCGCCATCGGCGCGCCCGATGAAGTCCGCTGGATGATTATCACCGGCATTGTGCTGCACGGCATTTGTTACGATTTCTTTTTCGTCACCGGCCAAATCTACACCGACAAAGCCGCCCCCAAACCCATCCGCGCCCAAGCCCAAGGCTTACTCGTCTTCTTCACCCTCGGCCTCGGAATGTTCATCGGCGCCCAAGTCGCCGGCAAAATTGAAGGCCAACATACGCCCAATGCTGAAAAGCTGGCCGACATGGCCACGGATGAAAATCAACACAAGCGATTGACCGCCGCCTTCGGCGAAGCGGACGCCAACGCGACCGTCGCAAATTGGGCGAAACGCGCCGAAGTAATGGCCGCCCAAGAGGTTGTGGATGAAGCCAAAAAAGCGCTTGCTGACAAGGCTCCGGAAAAAGGTGAAGACGAAACAGACGAAAACAAAACGCCAGAAATCATCGCTCTCGAAAAGGTTGTTTCCGACGCTGAAAATGCTCTGGCTAAAATTGATGACCTTCCGGAACTGAAGGCGGAACAAAGCGCGTTAAATTCCGAAATAGCAATTCTCGAAGGGCTGGATGAGCAAGCCTTGGCCACGGTTGCCCTCGTCGATGCCGACGGAAAATTTTTCAACCTCAAGGCCAAGGTTGATGAATTGAAATCCGCAAGGGATGCTCAAAAAGCATTCGCCCAAGAAAATCTGAATCCCCTTGACGATCAAATCGCCTCGCGGCGCTCCAGCGAACTGCGTGCTATGGAATGGAAACCGATTTGGGGCAAGCCTGCTATTTTTGCTGGAATCGTGTTGGTGCTGTTCATTGTTTTCTTCCGGGAAGACAAATCCACAGATAAAAAAGAATCGGACGAAAATTAAAAAAACGCTTGCCTGATGGAAAAAGACCGGTATGTTCCCCGCGCGGGATAGAGCAGCCCGGTAGCTCGTCAGGCTCATAACCTGGAGGTCGATGGTTCAAATCCGTCTCCCGCAACCAAAAAACCCCAGCCTTCGGCTGGGGTTTTTTGGTGTGAGTGGGGGGTGGTGAATAGGGAGTAGTGGGAGGTGCACATCAGAAAGTCTCGGCAGGGACGAAACGAAAATAGCCCGGCGTTTCAACGCCGGGTTGAGTTCACACAAAAAACGGAAGTCCCGGAGGGACGACTGAATTGCTTCATGGTTCATTTTCAGTCGTCCCTCCGGGACTCATCTAACAATCGCCGCTCATTCCCCAGTGATAAATCACTGGGCTATTTTCATTTGGCCCTCCGGGCCACAAAAAGCACTATTCCCCACTCCCTATTCCCTACCCACTACCCTCCACTCACTTCGAGCAACACTTCCGCCGCGTGCTCTTCCGGCTTCACTTTGGGCCAGATTTTTTGAATCTTGCCTTTGGGGTTTATGAGGAAGGTCACACGGTAAATGCCGTCGTACTCGCGGCCCATAAATTTTTTGCGACCCCACACGCCGTAAGCGTTCACGATTTTTTTGTCTTCGTCGGCGAGCAGTGTGAAGGGCAAGTCGTACTTGGCCACAAACTTGTCGTGCTTGGCCACGGGATCGCAGCTGACGCCGAGCAATACGGCGTTGGCTTTTTCAAATGCGGCGTGTTCATCACGGAACGCGCAAGCTTCCTTCGTTCAGCCGGGCGTGTCGTCTTTGGGATAAAAGAAAAGCACCACGTGGCGGCCCTTGAAATTTTTGAGCGCCACCGTGCCGCCGCCATTGGTGGCCGCGGTGAACGCCGGTGCGGCGTCGCCTTCTGCAAGTGTGATGTCGGGGCCGAGTGCCATGCGCGGGAGAATGACCGGCGAAGGCGTAGCGGGTCAAGCGTCCTCGTCGGTTTCTTTTTCTATGTTGCTTTCCGCCTGATTCGGATGAGCCACGGGATGTTCACTGAATTGCCGGATCCCATCGCGCACATAAAGCAATCCCGTGACAGCCGTGCAGAACACTGCTGCCACCGCCAACCAGAAAGTGCCGAGCGGCGAGAATTTGCACAGCACCCAGCCGATGGTCACCATTTGCAAAACGGACGCCGCTTTGCTGAGGAAAAGCGGGTTCACTTTCACATTGCCGATGGCGGCATAAAGCAACGCGCTGCCGGTGACCACGATGAGGTCGCGCCCAATCACCGTGCCGGTAAGCCACAACGGGATGCGTTGGCCAAACCGGTTTTCTTCAAAATCAATGGTCAACAAAATGAAGCCGGAAAACATTAGTAACTTGTCGGCGAGCGGATCGAGATACGAACCGAGCTGCGTGGCTTGGCCGTGATGGCGCGCGAGGTAGCCATCAATGCCGTCGCTAATGGTGGCCACCAGAAATGCGATCATCGCAAAGTAGCGATGCAACTCTTCGCCGGTGCGAAAGTAATAAAGCATTTGCACCACAAAAAACGGCACCAATATGATGCGGCCAATCGTGACTTTGTTGGCGGTGGTCATCCTTCTATTGATTCACCTGATTCGTCCATCCGTGCCAATGCGCGATCGAACCGCGCCAGCACGCAATCGCGGCCGAGCACGGCCATTAGATCGTACAGGCTCGGGCCGATTTTCACGCCGGTGCAAGCGCAGCGTGCGGGCATTACCAGCGCGCGGATTTTTACGTCGAGTTTCTCTGCTAATGCTTTGAGCTCGGTTTCCATCGGCTCGGGCTCGAAAGATTCGAGGTTGGCAAAAAGTTCGCGGAGTTTGGCAAAGCCCTCTTTATTTTCCGGCGCAAAGGCTTTTGCGGCCATTGCTTCGTCGTACTCAAACGTGTCAGTGAAATAGAATGCGCAATACTCAGCCAAGTCGCCGACTTGTTTCACTTTGTTTTGGCAAGTGAGCAAGGCCGCCTCGATGTAATCCTCGGCGGCATCGCCAAAGTCCACGCCGGCCTCGGTGGCGAGTTGGCGGTAGCGGGGCATCGGCAAGTTGCGCAGGTGCTCGTAATTCATCCACTGCATTTTCTCCACATCGAAGCGGGCATTCGCGCGGTTGATTTGCGGGAGGTCAAAGCGCTCGATGAGCTCGGCCACGGGCATCATCTGCGAATCATCCTTGGGCGACCATCCGAGGAGGCTGAGATAATTGACCACCGCCTCGGGCACGCAATGGGTTTGCTGCCAGGCATCGAGCGATGCGCCGTCGTCGCGCTTGCTCATTTTGCTGCCGTCGCTGTTTAAGATCAACGGGATGTGCGCGAAGGCGGGCGGCTCCGCGCCCAACGCGCGGAAGAGCGCGATGTGCTTGGCGGTATTGGACAAATGATCCTCGCCGCGAATAACGTGCGTGATGCCCATCTCGAGGTCGTCGATGACGTTGACCAAATGGAACACCGGCTTGCCGTCCGAACGCACGATGACGAAGTCCGGCTGTTCCTCTTCACGATCAGTCAGCTCGCGCACGACATCGCCACAAACCAAATCCGGAATCGTAATCGCCTCGCGCTGCATGCGAAAGCGGATGGCACCTTCGTGCTCGTACGCCAATCCCTTTTCCTTGAGCGCCTCAATGTGGCGCGCATAAATTTCGCCACGTTGCGATTGGAAGTACGGCCCGCGATCGCCTTTGCTTTCGCCGCCGGGAGTATTGCTCGCGGGGCCTTCGTCCCAATCGAGCCCCAGCCAACGAAGGCCTTCGAGGATGACATTGATGGCTTCGGGCGTGTTGCGTTCCTCGTCAGTATCTTCAATGCGCAGCACAAACTGGCCGCCGGTGTGGCGCGCGTAAAGCCAGTTGAAGAGCGCCGTGCGCGCGCCGCCAATGTGAAGGTGACCAGTGGGACTGGGGGCGAATCGAACGCGGGTACTCATTGATTGGTTGATGATATTGGGTTGAGGGTTGATGGAATTTTACCAGCCATGGCGTTTTACTTTTTTAACTTTATCAAAATGGACATCGCGGCTGACGACCGGCAGATGATGCTGCCGCGCCAAAGCGGCGATCCATAAATCATTTTGTGGTATGGGCCGACCCTCCTGCCGCAGTTCCTCGCGGATGTCGGCGTAATGTTGAGCGGTTTCGCCGTCAATGGAAAGAATTTCAAATTCCTGCATTCGTTCAGCCAGCCACGCCTCATAAGCTTCACGATGACGTGAGGCCAAAATTCCATAACTGAATTCACCCAAAACAATCACTGGCAATTGATGACCTGGCGCGCCTTCAAGCACGCGGCACACCTCCTCATTACCATCCGCAAAAGCCGACAGTGCGTTGGTATCAAGGATCACTCCCAATCCTCCTTTTCAATGGGACGGAAATCAGGCGCATCAAAAACAGCATCCAATTCCTCGCGCGCGCCGGGATACTTTTTCATCACTCCAAAACCCTTCATCCATTTCGGCTTCTCTTTCGAACCCTCCGGACTCTTTTCAACCTGTTGCTGTACGGCTTCATTGACAAACTGCTTCATAGATTTGCCCTGAAGCGCGGCCTTAGCTTTTGCTTGGCGGAAGAGGGCGTCGGGCATTTCGACTGTGGTTTTCATAGACCCATTTTTACGGTTTTACGGGTTTGAGTCAAGTTTTCTGTTTTTTGTGCAGGTTTTGTGGGTTATTTTGCTTATTAAATTTACCAGTGCCTCAAGCCGCGGAACGGGCACGCCGATGGCTTGGGCTTGGCGGAGGGGTTCGTGGAACATCGTTTCCATTTCTAAGGGCTGGCCGTTTTCAAAATCGATCAATGTAGACGCGCGATACTCGCCCATGGCGCGGGTGCGTTCGATCATTGCATTCGCCAGCGCGGGATCGAGGGCGAGGCCTTTGGCGTTGGCGGCGGTGATGATTTCGTCCATCAACGCGCGCACCCAGTTTTCCCATTTTGGATCGGCCAGTAATTGGTCGGTGGGCCAAACAGAGCCGAGGGATTCGGGAATGGGCGCGCCTTCGAGGGCGGGCAAACCGGCGGCGGCAGCAACGCCGAGGCCGTTGAAGGGGATGTTCCAAACGAGTTTTTCCCAGAGGCCTTGTTCGAGATTGTCGACTACCGCGCAAGGCACGCCGGATTCCTTGAAGAGTGCGGCAAAGGCGCGGGTGCGTTTTTGGGGTGGGCGGGTGTGTTCGCCCATAATGATTTTGCCAAAGGCGAGGTGCTGGATCACACCGGGCGCGGTTCGGTTGAGGCAAACGAAGCACAGTCCACCGAGGATTTTTTCCGCGCCAAAAAGTTCGGCGAGCTGTTCACAATTACCTAGGCCATTTTGCAGGCAAAGGATGGCGGTGCGTTTCCCCACGAGTGGGCTGATGAGTTTGGCGTAGTGTTCGTTGGCAGTGCTCTTGAGCGCGACGAGCACGAGATCGCATGGGCCGATGGCTTCGGGGGTGTCGTGCGCGGGCGGGTTCACGGTGAAATCGCCCTCGGGACTTTGAATGCGGAGGCCGTTGGATTTGACCGCCTCGTAATCGCCGCGCAGCAAAAAGTGTACGTCCTCGCCCGTGCGACAGAGTTTGCCGCCATAAAAGCCGCCCACCGCGCCCGCGCCGATCACCCCGATTTTCATTCCAAAAACCTCTGGAATTTTCCCAATAAAAAAGGCGCCCCCGTGGGAGCGCCTTGATTAGAAAGGAGCTGGTTAGCCGAGGATTTCCTCTTTAGCCGCCTTGAGGAAGGTGAACTTCAGCTTGGTTTTGGCAGCCACGTTGATCGTTTCACCTTTTTTCGGGCCGAAAGCCATCACCATTGTGCGGGCTTTGGTTTGCCGGACAGACACTTTGCCGATGCCGGGGATGACAAAGCCATCGTTGGCATTGGCATACGCCAAGCTGGCAATTGCGTCCATGGCCGCCTTGGCCTGAACTTTTGAGATATCGGCCGCTTCTGCGACTGCTGCAATGGTTGCGGTTTTAGTAATTTTCGCCATATGTATTTCTCCTTAGGTTAAGTTGTTGCCGCGTTGTTGTCGCGCTGCGAACTGCGGGGAGTAAAAGGACACCGAGCGCCATTCCGCAAGGGAAAAACAACGTTGAGGCCGAAAAGATATTCGCAATTATCCCTGTTTTCTAAGCACAAGCTTGACTTGACAGCCCGTTTCAACACCATCGCCCTCGTCTGCGCCCTGTGAAAAACACCCCAAAAACCGTGACCCTCGGCCTGCTACAACACGCTTGTGGCACTGATCCGAAGGCCAATCTGGCCGCCACGCTGGAGACCGCCCGCGCCGCGGCCCGCAATGGCGCGCAGATCATTTGCACCCAAGAACTCTTCGCCACGCAGTACTTTTGCCAGAGCGAAAACCACGGTAATTTCGGGCTCGCAGAGCCTATTCCGGGGCCAACCACCGAGGCGTTCCAAACGCTCGCGCGCGAGGAAAAGGTGGTGGTCATCGCCTCACTTTTCGAGCAACGCGCGCCGGGGATCTTCCACAATACCGCCGCCATCATCGATGCCGACGGCGCGCTGCTGGGCACTTACCGCAAAATGCACATTCCGGACGACCCACTGTATTACGAGAAATTTTACTTCACGCCCGGCGATGCCTGTGAAAATGGCTTCCACGCATGGGAAACCGCGTTTGGCAAAATCGGCGTGTTGATTTGCTGGGACCAATGGTACCCCGAGGCCGCGCGATTGACGGCACTGGCAGGCGCGGAAATCATCCTCATCCCCACCGCCATCGGTTGGCATCCCGCCGAGAAAGCCGCCGAAGGCGTCGCCCAGCACGATGCGTGGCAAACCATACAGCGCAGCCACGCCATCGCCAACGGCTGTTTTGTGGCGGCAGTGAATCGCATCGGGCACGAGGCTCCCGCTGGCGGCACGAGCGAGGAAGGCATTGAGTTTTGGGGGCAAAGTTTTGTGGCCGCGCCCAGTGGCGAAGTCATCGCCCAAGCCCCCGCCGATCAACCCGAAACGCTGCTCGTGCAGGCGAACCTCGCGCAAGTGCACGAAGCGCGTACACACTGGCCTTTCCTGCGCGACCGCCGCATCGACGCCTACGGCGGCATCACGGAACGCTTTCTGGACTGATGAACTACCGCGGACGCATCGCCCCCACGCCCACCGGCTATTTGCATTTGGGCCACGCGCGCACATTTTGGACCGCGCAAGAACGCGCGCGCGCACACAACGGCACCCTGCTCTATCGCAACGAAGACCTCGACCCCGCGCGCTGCAAACCCGAATTCCGCGAAACCACTCTGGAAGACCTCCGCTGGCTCGGCCTCGAATGGCAAGGCGAACCCATCGACCAATCCAAACGCATGCCCGAATACCGCGCCGCCTTTGAACAACTCCGCGCCAGCGGCCAACTCTTCCCCTGCGCCTGTTCCCGCAAAGACATCCGCGAAGCCACCACCGCCCCACACAGTGAAGACGGCGAACCCATCTACCCCGGCATCTGCCGTTCCAATCCATCAACCCTCAACCCTCAACCCTCAACCAACCACAACTGGCGTTTCCGTGTACCCGAAAACGAGCCCATCAAATTCACGGACGCCCATTTCGGCCCGCAACAATTCATCGCCGGAAAAGATTTTGGTGACTTCCCCGTTTGGCAAAAAAACGGACTGCCCTCCTATCAACTCGCCGTGGTGGTGGATGACGCCGCAATGGAAATTACCGAAGTGGTTCGTGGCGCAGATTTGCTCGTCTCCACCGCGCGACAGCTTTTGCTGTACCGCGCGCTGGGCCTCACGCCGCCGGCGTTTTACCACTGTGAATTGATGTGCGACGAACACGGCAACCGCCTCGCCAAACGCAATGACGCGCTCAGTTTGCGTGAGTTAAGAGCCAACGGAAACACGCCGGAAGCGTTGCGGGCGCGTTGGAAAAAATGACTACTCCTCATTGACCAATGCATGACCGGGGATCGTGCAATTGGGCGGATTGGTGAGGCCAGTTACAATGTACTTTCCCTCAGACGGGCACACGAGTGCGTTGCCGTCTTTTAAATACGGAATGATTTCCTCCAGCGTGACAGCGGACAAAGTATCCTTACCATTATCGAGCTGCCAAATGCGCATGGCCGTATCAATCTCACGGAGATTTTTTACGCAGATCAGAATACTGCGATCCTGTTTATCGCCCACCGTGTACGGGAAAAACACCGCCAAAGCCAGCCCCAGCACGGCTCCCCCCAGCAGCCATTCCGCCAAACCGAATCCGCGCGTTTCGTTTGACGCGGCCAAGGATTATCGCCCCTCCTCTTCTTCCTCGTCTTCGTTCAACGTGTGAGCATTGATGGAGCAAACCGGATCCTCACCCACGGTGCTGACTTCGTATGTGCCCCCCGCAGGACACTTCGGCTCACGCGTCATATACTTTACGATATCCTCCATCGTCACCTCGTGATCTTCAGTTTTATTTTCCCGCAAAGCAAACATCGCAATCGCTCCGCGAATATTTGTGAGATTAGTTTTGCAACCGGTGATTTGCCCCTGCTTGCGAGCCTCGACAAGATTGGGAATCGCCACCGCAGCCAACAGACCGATGATGGCCACCACAATCATAATTTCCACCAAAGTGAAACCGCGTGAATTTGTTTTTTTCATTTTAATAACCCCTCTGCGAAGGTGTGTAGCATAGACGCCAATTTGTGGCAATACGTTACCGCGCGCAGCGCGTCACTACCGGCTCGTGCAAACCGGGCACGCTTCCACCCAATGGCCGGGGGAAATTTCCTTAAACGGCGACAGCGTTTCGATCAACTCCGGTGGGTGTTCGGATCCGCTTCGGGGGGCGAAGCGGCAACCGTCCGGCGGGTCAATCGGCGTGGGCACATCGCCCTCCAGGATCACACGGTCGGGCACGTGGGTGGGGTCCGGCACGGGAATGGCTGAGATCAGCGCTTTGGTGTAGGCGTGCACGGGGTTGTTGTAAATTTCCTCAGCCGGCGCCAGCTCCACGATGCGGCCGAGGTACATCACCGCGATGCGATCGCTAATGTGTTTCACCACCGCCAAATCGTGCGAGATGAACAAATAGCTCAAACCCATTTCGCGTTGCAACTCCATCAACAAGTTTAACACCTGACTTTGGATGGAAACATCCAGCGCGCTCACCGGTTCATCGCAAATCAACAGGCGCGGCTTCAGCGCCAGCGCGCGCGCGATGCCGATGCGCTGCCGTTGCCCGCCGGAAAATTCAAAGGGATAACGCCCCGCCGCCGATTCCGGCAAGCCCACCTTGGCCAACAGCTCACCCACCCACTGCCGCCGCTCCGCGCGCGTGCCCATTTTGTGAATCACAAACGGCTCCTCCACGATGGCCCCCACCGTGTGACGCGGGTTGAGGCTCTCATACGGATCCTGAAAAATCATTTGGATCTCGCGCCGGAAAGGCTTCAGTTGGCCGCGCGAAAGGTTCGCCAATTCGTTCCCTTCAAATTCGATGCCGCCGCTCGTGGGTTCGTAAAGCCGCGCAATCGTCTTGCCGAGCGTGCTCTTGCCGCAACCACTCTCGCCAACGAGCCCCAGCGTTTCGCCCGGCTCAATGCTGAGGCTCACCCCATCCACCGCCTTACACGCCGCCACCGCGCGTTGGAACACGCCGCCCTTTACAGGAAAATGCATCCGCAATTCGTCCGTCGATAAAATGGGCGTGCCGTTGTTCATACGCGTAATGTGCTGTCGGCATCCTGCCGGCAGGCCAAAGATTTCCAAAACACCAAATCAGGTAGGGCGTGCTCTTCGATCGCGCTGCGGAGGTTTTGGGGAAACTGCCCTACCGTTCGAAAGTCAATGATCTGCCGGCAAGATGCCGGCAGCACGTGGACGCCACAGATGTTCGTTGGTATTTTCATCCTCGTGTACAAACCGGACACGCCTCCACCCAATGATCCGAAGCGATTTCTTTTAACGACTGGCGTTCCACCAACAACTCCGGTGCGTGCTCGCGGCCGCTGCGGGGGGCGAAGCGACAGCCGGGTTTTAATTCGCTCAGCGCGGGCACCATTCCATCAATAGTTTGTAGCTCGCTCTTGGGCGTGCCGTTGAGGCGCGGGATGGAGCTGAGCAAACCCTGCGTGTAGGCGTGGCGCGGGTTGGCGAAAAGCTCCCGCACCGGCGCGCGCTCCACCACGCGTCCGGCGTACATCACGCACACCTCGTCGCACGTCTCGGCGATGACGCCGAGGTCATGCGTGATAAGCACCACGGACATCCCGAGATCGCGCTGGAGATGATTGATGAGCTCCAAAATCTGCGCTTGAATGGTGACGTCCAGCGCGGTGGTTGGTTCATCGGCGATGACCAATTCCGGCCCGCACGCGAGCGCGATGGCGATGACCACCCGCTGGCGCATCCCGCCCGAAAGTTGATGCGGATATTCCGTGGCGCGAATTTCCGGCGAAGGGATGCCCACTTTGTCGAGCATCTCCACCGCCTTTTGCCACGCATCATCCGGTGACATTTCATTATGTTGCGTGAGCACTTCGCAAATCTGTTTACCAATGCGATGCACCGGATTGAGCGCAGTCATCGGCTCCTGAAAAATCATCGAGATCCGATTGCCGCGAATGGCGCGCATATCTTCCGCCGTAACCGTGGCCAGATTACGCCCATCAAAGAGCACCTCGCCCTTCAGAATTTTCCCCATCGGCTGCGGCAGCAGCCGCATAATTGACATCGCGGTGACGCTCTTGCCGCAGCCGCTCTCACCCACGATGCCCAGCGTTCGGCCTTTGCGCACGTCAAAGCTCACGCCATCCACGGCAGTGAGCTGACCGGCATCGGTGTCGAACGCCGTGGTGAGATCGCTCACCCGCAGGAGAATGTCGGAATCAAGCTCGGCCACGTTAGTCGGTTTTGTATTGGTCGAAAACTTGGATGGTCGGCGCGCCGGATTTGCGTCCGGCAGAAATATCCTGAAGAGTTTTGGCTTTGATATCCGAATCAATCCAATGAATGTGAAACTCGTATGGCTCGCGACTTTCCTTCACGTTATAGCCTTCGGGCCACTCCACCCAACGCCAATGCCCGGCGCGATACCACGGCCGCACCCAGCCGGGAATGAAGCTGCCGTGGTCGTGGATCATTTCCATCAAACGCTTCGCTTGTCCGGTGAGTTCATCCAAGTCCTCGCTCACGCGATATTTTTCGATGAGATCATCAATATCTTTGTCGGCAAGCATACAAAAGTTATTGGTCACCGGCTTGGGCTTCAAACCTTCGCGGAGCTTGCCGTTGGCGTCGTAGCGTTTTTCCTTGGGCTCCTCGTAGGCGTTGTCCGAATGGTACGGCTCCCAAAAGCGCGGGGCGATTTCCACGGAAACATTTAGTGCGCCGAGCATAATCTCGTGGTTTTTTTCGCTGATCTTTTTCCACGCGGCAGTGCGTTCCATAATTTCCACCTCCAACTCCACGCCAGCTTTTTTGGCTTCCTCCTTCAGCACCGTCATCACGTCCTCCAACCGCTTGTACGGAGTGGTGAAAGTGAAGGACAACCGCTTGCCACCGGCGTTCATCAGAATGCCATCCGCGCCGGTGCGGGTGTAGCCGGCCTTGGCGAAATGTTCCTTGGCCTTTTCCACCGAGAACGGCCGCGCTTTGAGGGTCGGATGACTGCGCGGGCCGTAGCCATCGGCCACGGTATTCATTCGCACGTAATCGCCACGAAATACTTTGGCAATCACCACGTCAAAATTCATCGCGTAGTTGAGGCCCACGCGCACGTCGGGATTGCGCAGCACCGAGTGACTTGAATTAACCCGCAACGCCCACGTGGGCCGCGGAACGTCATTGTAAAACTGCACCTTGTGCACGTAGCCATTGGTCACCAGCTTGTGGTCGTTGGGCAGTTTCTCGTACCAAAATTCGGGCAACCCCAGCCCGTGCCAGTCCAGCTCGCCCTTCAGAAACAGCTCAAACACTTTGGCCGGATCGCGCACTACACTCACCTTCACCGCTTCCGGGTTGAAACGATTTCGATAGAATTTCTTTTTATCCGCCCACCAATCCGGCACGCGGGTGAGCGTGATGGACTTGCCTTTCTCCACGTTTTCCGTGCGCACTTCGTATGGGCCGGTGTTGGGCTCGAACTTGAACTGGAAATCCTCCACAAACTGCTCGTCCAATTCGCTGTAAAAATGTTCCGGAATAGGCCGCACCCCGGCGATGCGCTCGATCACATCCGGTTTGGCTTTGTAATAAGTAATCGAAATCGTGTGCTCATCGTAAAGGGTGATGTTCGGAAATTTTTCTTTGCTGAAAAAGTCGTTGTACCACGGCCCTTTGATGTGCTCGCTGCGGAAAAAATACAGCGAGAAAAAATAATCCGTGGCTCGCACCGGCTCGCCATCCGAATAGCGCGCGTCCGGATCCAACCGGAAATACACCGTCTTGCGATCCGCGCTGTACGCCCATTCCTTGGCCAAGCCGGGGTGATAGCCATCGCCATTGGGATGAGCCATCACGAGGTAAACCGAATTGTAATCCAGCATTCGGCTGCGAAACGAACCGCTGGCGTCCGGCCCCACCAACCGCAACGTGCGCGGGAAATCAGCCATATATTCATGAAACGTGCCGCCGCGCTTGGCCTTGGGACTGGCGAATTCTTTCAGTTCACTGCCGTGTTCCCACTGCAAATTCGCGGGCAAATCCGCCGGAGTCGCCACCACGAACGCCTTCGGATTCGCATCGTAAAAGTCCTGCACTTCCTCCGCGCTATTCAACTCCACCGCCGCGCCGGCTGGCGGTGCGGGATTGACCGGATTAGTTCCGCCTCCGCCCGCGGGCAAGGTGATGTTTTGCTTGGCCAGTTCGCGGGCGAATTCGCGGGCAAACTCCCGGGCCAATTCGCGCGCGAATGCTTTGTCCACCCCGCCAGCGGGTGCGGCGGGTTGCGTGCCGGTGCCGGCATCAGCGGGGCGCTTGAGTTTTTTCTCGTTGCAACCGGTGAGGGCCAGCAGCGCGACGGCCAAAAATAGGCCGGTCCTTTTGAATAGTGTTTTGGATAGTGTTTTCATAATTATTCGTAGGTTGTAAATTTCTTGGGATCAAACGCTTCGCGCACGCCTTCGCCGATGAAGGTGACCAACGTGAGCACCAGCACCATCGCCGCAAAAGCCGAGAGCACGATCCACGGCGCGTGCAGATTCGCCACGCCCTGCTGCAGCAGCTCGCCCCAACTCGGCGTGGGCTTGGGCAAACCGAAGTTCAAATAATCCAGCGCAGTGATGGATATAATCGCCGTGGCCACGGTGAATGGCATAAAGGTGACCATCGTGGAAATGGTGTTGGGCAGCAAGTGATTAAACAAAATGCGCGGCGTGCTCGCACCCAATAACTGCGCCGCCGCCACGTAGTCGCGCGCCTTTTCGCGGTACACCGCCGTGCGCATATAATAGGTCATACTCGTCCAGCTAAACACCACCATGATGGCCAGAAGCACAAGAATTTTGAACCACGCCGGCAACGTAAACGGCAAGTCGCTCACTGCCGCCACCACGATGATGACCATATAAAGAAACGGAATGTTCTGCCACACCTCCACCGCGCGCTGCCCCGCGAGATCCACCCAACCCCCGAAGTAACCCATCAGACATCCGACCACCACGCCGATCAAATACACCATCAGCATAAACACCAGCGCGAAAATCATCGTAATGCGGAAGCCATAAAACAGCCGCGCCAACACATCGCGCCCCGTGCGATCGGTGCCGAGGTAATGTTGCATCCCCGCATCGGGCGCGGCCGGATGCAACAGGCCCTCGCGAAAATCATTTTCGTATTCGTTGAAAGGCACGAGCGGCATCAGCACCCAGTTGCCTTTTTTTTGTTTGGCAAAGTCTTCTTTCAATTCGCGGTAGTTTACCTCGAACGTATAATCCTGCCCCGAGCGATCTTTTTGAAAACCAAATTCCTTGCCCGTGTGCGTTCGCGCAAAGGGCGAGACGGGGCAATACAGTTTCCCCTCATAGCTCACCAACAATGCGCGGTTGTTGACCAGCAACTCGCCGAGCAACGAACAGCCAAACGCCCCGAGCAACAGCAGAAATGAAATGTACCCGCGCTTGATGGAATAAAACCGCTTGAGCTTGCGGCGGGTCTGCGGATTGAACCGCGACCGCGCACCCCAAACCAATCCGGCCACCGCGCCGAGGGCGCCCAAAATCATGAAGCCCTTCTTGACGCCGGCAATCACGCCCGCGCCCGGCTCGGCGGACTCCATCAGCCATCCCCCCAACGGCGCGCCCAACACCCCTCCGAGAAATCCGCCCACGGCAAACCCCGAGGCCAGCCCCACCAACAACAACACGGCAATCTCCCAGCGCGCGCGGGGCGATTGAGCGGATTCGGGTTGGTCAGTCGCCGGTTGCATCATCAATTAAACCGCACGCGCGGATCCACCAACGCCACGAGGATATCCGAAATAATATTGCCGATGAGCATCAACGTGGCCGAAAGCAAAAAGATGCCCATCACCACAGGGATGTCGCGATCCAGCACGGACTTGAACCCGAGCAGCCCAAACCCATCGATGTCAAAAATAGTTTCAATCAAAAAACTGCCCGCCACGAAGATGGTAATTTGGTGCCCAAGATTGGTGGCCAACGGAATCAGTGAATTGCGCAACGCGTGCCGCCGCACCGCCTGACTAAACGGAACCCCTTTGGCAATCGCCGTGCGCATGTAATCGGCCGAGAGATTATCCATCAAATGATTTTTCATCAGCATCGTCACAAACGCAAAGCTGCCCACCAAATAACAACACAACGGCAACACCGCGTGCCACGCGAGATCCTTCACTTGCGTCCAGCGCGGCGTGTGGCGTTTCATGCGAATTTCCGTGGCCGCCGCCTCTGCCCGAAAAGGCGCCGCGCCTTCGCTCCAAACAGGCAACAAGCGAAACGAATTTGCATCCACCACCTCCGCGTAATAAGCCGTATCCACCGCCAACACCGGCGTGGCTTTGGGCAGCTGGCCTTCCAGCCAAACTTCCTCGCCATTGCTCAGCCCGTGATTGGGCGCGTGCCATTCGCTGGAGCCGGCCGACACGTTAAGTTGTTTCACCGGCGTGTCGTGAAAATTTTCGCTGGTGAATCCACTCGTGGGAAACACCTCCCAACGCGCCGCAAGAAACACCATCATCAACGCCCCCAACACATACCCCGGAATGGCGTAGCCCATAAAAATGAAGACCGACGTGCCGTTGTCGAACCACGTGTTATGCCGCATCGCCTTGGCGATGCCGAGCGGTACGCACACCAAAAAGGTAATCAGAAAAGTCAGCAGCCCATAGAAAGTGGAAACCGGCAACCGCTCGAGCATCACCGTGGACACCGGCTCGCCGTGGCGAAAGGATTTGCCGAGGTCGCCCTGCAACACGCCCGCGTAGCGCGTGCGATAAATTTCCGCTTTGGGCAGGGCATCCGGATCATCCGAAGGCGGCTCGCGCATCCGCACTTTCCAATTCACCATCAACGCATCGGGATTGGTGATGCGCACGCCACCTGCACCATCGCGCGCCAGATGCACCCGCTCGCGGGCACGTTCGATTTCCGCTTCGGGACGGTCCGCCTCCAGCCCGTCAATTTGCCCGTCGCGATTAGTATCCAGTTGATCGAACTTCACGTACGACGCCAACCCGTCCGGCACCTCCGCGCGTTGCACATAGCCATCGCCATCCCAATCCAGTTCAGCCACGTGAAAGGGCGGAATCCGCATCCGCGCATTGGCCTTCGTTTCTCCATCCTTGAATTCCACATTGCGGCGATTCAACTCGCGCGGCTTGAGCCCCAGCCAAATCACGTACGCCTCAAGAATGGGTTTGTCGTAGCCGTACAACTCCTTCATTTGCTGAAGCTGTTCCTCGCTCATCGCCAGCCCGCCCTCGGTGGAGCCGCCGCCGCCTTCCAGCGAAACCTGCTGCATCTCCATCATCGCCTGTTCCAACGGCCCGCCGGGAGCGATGCGGGTGATGCAAAAAACAATCACCGTAATCACCAACAACGTGGGGAAAAGCAGTAACAGTCGTCTGAGGAAATATTCGCGCATAGGCCGGATCGTGCGGGCGGCCAGATTGCCAGAGCCGCGCCGGATTGCCAGTCAAATCTAAGCAATGGATGGACAGAGCGCGGGCATTCGGCCACATTCGCGGCGATGACGAAGTTGACCCTCGGCCATTCGCCCGATCCGGACGATGCCTTTATGTTTTACGCCCTCGCGGAAGGGCTCATTGATACGCGCGGGTACGCGTTTGAGCACATCCTGCAGGACATCCAAACGCTCAACGAACGCGCCACGCGCGGCGAGCTGGACATCACCGCCATCAGCATCCACGCCTATCCCTCGGTGTGCGTCGATTACGCCCTCCTCCCCAGCGGCGCGAGTATGGGCGATGGCTACGGGCCGATGCTGGTGGCCAAAGAAAAAATTCCGCGCGATGAGATTGCCACCAAAAAAGTCGCCATCCCCGGCGAGATGACCAGCGCCTTCCTCGCATTGCAATTGTGGCTGGGGAAATCGAAGGCCGAGATTGATTACCTTGTCGTGCCCTTTGATGAAATTTTCCAAACCGTCAAAGCCGGCACCGCCGATGTCGGCCTCATCATTCACGAAGGCCAGCTCACTTACGAAAATGAAGGACTCGTTTGCTGCCAGGATTTCGGCGTGTGGTGGGGCGAAGAAAACGATGGCCTGCCGATGCCGCTCGGCGGCAATGTGATTCACAAACGCATCCCCGCCGACGAACGCAAAGTCATCAGCGATCTGCTCACCGAAAGCATCCAGTACAGCCTCGACCATCGCCCCGAAGCCGTCGCCCACGCGCTGCAATACGCCCGCGATATGGGCATGGAATTGGCCGATCAATTCGTGGGGATGTACGTCAACCATTGGACGCTCGATTACGGCGACAAAGGCCGCGACACCATCACACGTTTCCTCGCCCAAGCCCACGAAGCAGGGCTGATCGATCACCGACCAGAATTAGAATTCGTGGAGTAAGGCAGGGACGCACACAGCGTGTCCCTACCAAAACCAAAAATGAACTACCGGCGCTTTGGCAAAACGGATTTGGAGATGCCGGTGTTCTCCTGTGGGGGGATGCGGTATCAGCATAAGTGGAGCGACATCGAATGGAGCGAGGTGCCGGAGGACGGACAGAAAAATCTTGAGGCCACCATTCATCGCGCGGTTGAAGTCGGCATTAACCACATCGAAACCGCGCGCGGGTATGGCTCATCCGAAATGCAACTCGGGCCGGTGCTCAAAAAATTTCCGCGCGAACAACTCATCGTCCAAACCAAAGTCGCGCCCTCGGCCAACCCTCGCGAGTTTCTCGATACCTTCAATCAATCGATGGATTATCTCCAACTCGATTACGTGGATTTACTTTCACTGCACGGCATCAACAATCGGGAAATCCTCGATCAGTCGCTTGGCCCCACCGGCTGCGCGGCCGCAGCACGTTGGCTGCAAAAGGAAGGCCGCGTGCGGCACGTCGGTTTTTCGACGCACGCCACCACCGATTTGATTTTGAAAGCCATCGAGAGCGATGCCTTCGATTACATCAACCTCCATTGGTATTTTGTAAACGACCTCAACTGGCCCCCCATCGAAGCCGCCGCCGCGCGCGATATGGGCGTCTTCATCATCAGCCCCAACGACAAAGGCGGCAAACTCTACGCCCCGCCGCCCAAGCTCACTAAACTCTGCGCGCCATTGCATCCGATGCAGTTTAATGACCTCTATTGTTTGAACCGACCCGAAGTGCACACTTTAAGCTGCGGCGCGGCCAAGCCTTCGGATTTCAACTGCCATCTCGCCGCGTTGGAACATTATGACGCAATGGAATCCGCAATCGATCCCATTGAAACCAAACTGCGCGCGGCACTGGAAGAAGCCCACGGCGCAGACTGGTGCGCCCGTTGGCCCGAAGGCTTGCCGCATTATGTAGACGTGCCGGGCGAGGTAAACCTCACGGAAATTCTTCGCCTGTGGACGTACGCCAAAGGGCTGGATTTAGTCGATTGGGGCAAAATGCGCTACAATCTGCTGGGCCAAGCCGACCATTGGTTTCCGGGCGAACACGTTGGAAAACTAAACAAAAACGGACTGACCGAGGCCATCCAAAAAAGCCCCTTTGCCGATCGCATCCCCGGCATACTCGCCGAAACTCACGCGCTGTTGCACGATGCGGAGCAGAAACGACAAAGCGAATCAGAATAAATATAGGCTAAAAATGGTTGAATTTAGAAACGGTTTGGGTAGTTTTGCCGATATGAAAATTTCCGGAATTGCACTTTGCCTGTCCTCGTTGCTGCTAATTGGCTGTGGCGGGGACGACGGGGATTCGGATATCAGCACCACCAAATTTGGCAAAGGCAAAGGAGGCCCTGCCGTCACTCAAACGAACGTGACCCAAACGGTCACCAACGCCCCAACGGATCTCAGCACACTGAAATTTGTGCGACGCACTAATACCACCACCGTCGTGACTTCCGAAGCCACCTTTGTGGCCACCAACGTGGTACTGGTTTTTTTTAAGGATAAAGCGCACTTTCAAAAAAAAGAAGGATTCACCGGCCCCACAGTGATGCACTCGACCAACGGCGCCCAATCCTTTCTCTCAATGAAAAACGGTTTGCGGGATGGGCTTTGCCGGTTCACTTATCCATCCGGAAAAACAAAATTCCGGGTAAACTATTCGAAGGGGTTGAAAAACGGTTGGGCGCTGGGTTTGTATGAAACGGGCAAGCGCCGAAGCCGTGCCTATTACACCAATAATTTTCGCGCCGGCCCGTGGTTCACATATCACCCGAATGGAATGACCAATACGGTGGTGGTGTACTCGCCCAAGAAGCTTGGCACGGTGCTGCGGCGGGCGGCCTTTGATCCGAACGGCAAGCCGCTGGTTGGCCGAACATTCCCCTGGCAAGTGGGCGGCACGGATGCCAGCAAACAGATCACGAGTTATCGCAGCCAACCGGCGCGGGTATTGATCACGGTGTTTGGCGATCCGGATCGAAAGACCGGCAATCTTTGGATTTATAACAAGCTGCGGATTCGGGATATGAAAGCGCGGATGATCCGGCACACGGTGCAATTCACGGTGGTGAATACCGTGGTGACCGCAGTGGAAGTGTTGCCCTAAAAAGGCCGCGCTACTTTTTCTTGGGAGCGACCTTGCCCGGGTCGTTAACGTTCAATTGCGCCAGCACTTGGTTGGTGATATCCAGATCGGCGTCGGAAAATAAAAGGGCCTTGGAATCGACCACCACAGTAAAGCCACCCTTCTTGGCTTGAGCAGAGATGACCGCCAAAATTTCTTCGCGGATTTTAGAAGTAGCTATGCGATCTTTCTCCATCAGATCTTTTTCCTGCGAAGCTTTCCACATTTTCAGCGTTTTCCCGCTTTGTTCGAACACCTTTCTTTTGGCCTCGAATTGCTGCCGATGGCGCGCCAGTGCGGCCTGATTCAGATTGGGGTTCTGCAAAACCTTTTGCATATTTTGCAATTCAGTTAACAAATCCGTCTGTTTTTTCTCCTGAGCGGCCACGCGTTTTTTCACATCGTTCACGGCTTCCTTCAGGCGCTTGTCTTCCACGGTGGTGCGCCAGTAGCCTTTGAAGATTTTCTCGACGTTGACGGTTGCCATTTTTTGCTCCACGGCGGCGGAGGCGCGGGCGGGCGAGAGGATTGCGGTGGCCAGTAAAAGTGCGATGAGTGTTTGTTTCATAATACTAAGTTGTTTTTTTTATTAGAATAAATCGGAATATATTAGAATCGGGTGGTGTACCCAAAATTCACATTGATGTTGCCGCCGCTGCCGTTGTAGCCATCGTTGGTGATGGGGAAGGCATAGTCGAGGCGCAGTGGGCCGAGGAATGGAATTTGCAAACGAAGGCCGATGCCCCAGTCATCGTTGTAATTGCCAAAGTCAAAATCATACGCGCCCTTGTTCACCGAGCCGATGTCGTAAAATGTCGCCACCCGAAGGATTTCCCACGGAGTGGGCACGCTATATTCGATTGAAGCGTGGGCCATTGTTTCGCCTCGGAGATAATCGTTTTGGTCGCCGCGCGGGCCTACTTCATTGAAGTCGAAGCCGCGCAGATTGCGTGAGCCGCCGAGGTGATGGCGGTATAAGTAAGGCACTTTTTTGCCGCTTTCAAAGCTATCGACCACGGCGTTCTGCGCGCGTAATTCGAGGACGTGCCCTTCGCGCAGGCCTTTGAAATACCAGGAGCTTTTGAGGTGGTAGCCGTAAAATGGCTTATCGCTGCCGATCACGCTGGGAGAAATCAGGAGGTCGAAGGAGGTGATTTGGCCGTGCGTGGGAAGGTCGCCGCCGCCGCGGGTATCGTAAGCGAGACGACCCCCCAACAGTCCAACAAAGTCAGTCCCGGCTTCATTTTTCAATTCAGTGGAGGTCGTGGTTTTCATATCGGTGAGGCCGACTTCTTCCAGCGTGAAATAAATTTTGCCGCGCAAAAAGTCGTTGCCCAACAGGGTGCGTTCCAGCCCAACGGTGAAGCCGGTTTGATCCACATCAAACTTGGTACTGTAATAGGACATTTCCTCGATATAGAAGGAAGTGGTCAGCTTCAGCTTCCGATCGAGCAGCCACGGCTCTTCGAAGTCCAAACGGTAATTATCGTACTTACCCCCGGCCACAGCTTTGAGGCGGATTTTTTGGCCGGCGCCTTGCAGGAGATGGGGGCGACGCCAGCGTTTGATGTCAAAATTTTCCTGCCCCATCACCACGTTTGCGAATGCGCCCGAATCGGTGCTGAACCCGCCGCCGACCATAAAGGTGCCGGTGTTCTTTTCGCGCACGGCGACTACGAGATCGTCGTTGAGCGTCTCGCCCGGGTTTGCGCCCTGACGGGCATCGGGGCCGCGCCGGGCAAACGCACGCACGCTTTCGAAGATGCGCATCCCTTCGATGCGCCGGCGGCTGCGTTCCACACGGCCCATATCAAAACGCTCGCCCGAGGCAATGGCGAGCTCACGGCGGATGACGAAGTCTTTGGTTTTTTCGTTGCCCTCGATTTGCACCAGATCGAGGTTAAACGGATTGCCTTCGAAGATTCGGAAGACGAGATTGATTTTATCGGTGCCGGTCACCGGCTTGCGAACCACGCGCAGCACACGGGCGTTGATGTGCGATTTGCGGCCGTAATAATTTTGGATAGCGCGCAAATCAGATTTTGGGCCGCCGCGGAGCAGCCGTTCCGGGGCGTAAATTTCGCCTTCGCGCATTTGGATGAGCGACATCAGCGTGAGCTTGGGGATCACTGGTTTGAAATCCGGATTGGCTTTACCTTCGAGATCGGCATCGAGCCGCGTGGTTTCGCCATCGCGAACATTTTGCCAGTAGTACTCGAAATCCACCGTGCCCACGTGATACAGGCGGCCCTCGGTAATCTTGAAAGTGAGGTCCACGTACGAGGCGTCATCGAGGAAATCTTCCAGTTCATCCTCGGCATCTTCCACCACGTCTTCCTGATCGTCCACTTGGTCTTCCAACAAATCCAGGCGGTCTTCATCGGCGGCATCGCCTTTATCTTCTTCATCAGCCAGGGAAGTTTCCAAAACCTCCAAATCGGCGCGCGCTTTGTTGAGGGTATTTACGCGTTGCTGATAAGCATCGCCGGTGAGCACGGCGTCGGCGGTGTGAACCACTTCCGCCTTGGCATCGAGATAACCGCGATTGCGATAATAGGTTTCGAGGCGCTCGATGTCCGCCTGTAATTCCAACGGACGAATGCGGCCGTCGTTGGTGAACCAACTGATGGGATTGTACCAACGCCGCCGCTCGCGGGCTTTCACGTAATCCATCAGATCATCGGTATCAAAATTTTCATTGCCTTCGAAACGCATCGTTTCAATTTGAAACTGCTCGCCTTCGGTGATGAGGTATTTCACGTTGCCCGTCATCTTGCCATCCACCATACCCACCTCGCTGGTTACGCTGACCCGATAATATCCTTTATCCTCATAATGTTCCCGCAACGCTTTGGCATCGGCTTGGCGTTGGATGTCGCTGTAGCGAATGCCCCGGCGAAGGGTGATTTTTTTTAGCAGATCTTTTTCTTTAACCTGCAATGACGCCGCCGTGAGGGTGGTGCCATCGGGCCTACGCAACAGCAAATCCACCGCGGACACTTTGGGATAAACCACGGCGATAAATTCGAGCGTGAGTTTGCCTTCTTCCTGCGATGCCTCCACGCGCACATCATAGAACCGACCGGTTTTCATCAACGCGTGCACGTCGGGATTGGTCATCCCGGGGCGAAATTCATCACCGGGGCGAATTCGGATGTGATTGCGCACATACGCTTCGGTGATATCAGGATCGCCACTGCCGAAGCTTGTCAGCGTAACTTTGATTTCGCCCACCTTGGGAGGGCCGGCAGCCGGCTGGGCAATGAGCAGGGGCGTGGCCAACAGCAGGGCCAGAGCGGTGGTCTTCAAAATGTTAGTCTTCATGCGGCACATCGTTGTCACTAATTCCCGCGGCGGGCTCAAAGCGCGTGTAGGGCTTGAGGAACGTGAAGGGCACGTCCCCGGTGGGTCCGTTGCGTTGCTTGGCGATTAATAAGTTTACTGGCAACCCTTCGCTTTCATCCCCGCCTTCGGCGTCCTCGTCCTGCGCGACTTTGTAAAGCAGTCCCACCAAGTCGGCGTCCTGCTCGATCGCACCGGATTCACGGAGATCCGACAAGCGCGGCTTGCGGTTTTTATCCCGCTCCATTTCACGGTTCAACTGGCAAAGCACAATCACCGGCACCTTCAATTCTTTGGCCAACGCCTTGATGCCGCTGGAGATTTCCGAAACCTCCTGTTGCCGATTGTCCATCGCCCGTCGCGAAGTAGAGTGAAGCAGCTGGAGATAGTCAATGACAATGAGTTTTATGCCATGCTGCGTGTGCATGCGGCGGGCCTTGGCGCGCAGCTGCAGGATGGAGAGGCCGGGGGTGTCGTCGATGTACAGCGGTGCGTTGTGGAGTTTACCGGCCGCGGCGTTGATGCGCGGAAAGTCGCGGTCATTCATTTTCCCTTCGCGCAGTTTGCTGGAATTTAAGCGGGCGTTGGAGAAAATCATTCGGGTGACCAATGCCTCAGCGGTCATTTCCAGGCTAAACACCCCCACGGGAATTTTTTCGTCCAGTGTGATGTTCTCCACAATGTTCATCGCCAAACTGGTTTTACCCATCGAAGGCCGTGCGGCGATCACGATCATCTCGCCGGCGTGCATGCCATCGGTCAACCGATCAAGCACTTTGTAGCCGGAAGGCACCCCGGAAATTTTCCCCTTACGCTCGTGATATTCTTCGATGCGATCGATGGCGGCGTGCACGAGTTTTTTCATGTCCGTGCTGACGTCGCCGGCACGTTCGTCGTTGATGCCGTGGATGCGGGTTTCCACCTCATCGAGCAGGCGATTCACTTCGCCCTCGTGCTCGTAGGCTTGGGTGACGATCTCGGTGCAAGTGCGCACGGTTTTGCGCAGTAGATATTTATCCCAAACAATGTTGAAATAATATTCAAGATTGGCCGCCGAAGGCACGCTGTCCATCAGCGTGTTGAGGTACGCCACGCCGCCGACCGCTTCGAGCTGTTTGCGATCGGAGAGGAATTGCTTCACGGTGATGATATCCACCGCCTGCCGCGACTCCACAATATCGATCATCGACTCAAAAAGCAGCTGATGTTTCAGCTCATAAAAAAACGTGTCGCCCGGCGGACGGCGTTTGCCGCGCGGGCCTTTATCGGAGGGAGGATCACTGAGCTGTCGCGGCTCGCGAATGCGTTCGAGGCAGAAGTCTAATCCGGAGGCGGCATCGAGCATCAAGCAACCGAGGATGCCCTGCTCCGCCTCGATGGAATGCGGCGGCGTGCGGCCCGCGGGCGTGGATTTGGCTTCAGGAGAATTGGGGGCGCGGCGCGGCGCGTTCACCAAATCCTCCATCGGCGGTTCCGGAATGGGCCCTTCGGGCGTGTCAATCATGCGCGCCAAGGAAACACGATTGCTCCCTGCAAAGGCAACGCGAAGTTGCTGGCGTTACACCCCTGCTTGTTCACAGCGGGCTGGGCATAAAAAATCCGCCCCGGTTTGATGCGGGACGGCGATGGAAAAATATCCGATTATTCGGCGGCTTTTTCCGCAGCCGCTTTTTTGGCGGCTTCTTCGTCAGCCACGGACTGCGGGGTGGGCAGCGGATTTTCGCTTTCCACGAACACTTTCAGTTCGCCTTCCAAATCGGTGTGCAGCTTGAGCTTCACATCAAACTCGCCCAGCTCGCGCAGAGGTTTGGCGAGCGCCACTTTTTTGCGGTCCAGCTCGAGATCAAACTGATTGTGCAATTCATCACAAATGGTGCCGGCGGTAACGGAGCCGAACATTTTGCCGCCTTCGCCAGTCTTCACTTTCACGTGCAAACGCAGGCTCTTGAGGCTGTCGCGCAGTTCCTCCATATGCTGGCGCTCGGTGGCTTCGCGCTCGGCGCGGCGGGATTGCAGCGATTCGATGTACCGCTGGTTGCCGGCAGATGCGGGGATCGCCTTGCCGTGCGGCAACAGAAAATTACGCGCGTAGCCGGGCTTCACCTTCACCACATCGCCCTCGGCGGCACGCAGACTCACCACGTTTTCGGTGAGGATGATTTCGATTTCTTTTTTGGACATAATCTTTTCGGTTTAAAAATGGTTAAACATTAAAACGGCACATCGTCGTCTTCAGGCAAACTTGCCGCGGGTGCACTGGAAGCGCCGGAAGCCGCCGGAGCGTTGCTTTGGGCTTGGCCGCCACCACCGCCGCCGCCGCCGGAATCGAGAAATTGAAATCCTTCCAGCGTCACGCCGAGCTTGCTGCGCTTTGCGCCGGTTTGTTTGTCGTCCCATTGGTCGAGCTTCAAGCGACCTTCAACCATCACCGGACGACCTTTTTTGAGATACTGACCGATGACCTCCGCTTGGCGGCCGAAAGCATCCACATCCACGAACGTCGTTTCCTCCTGCTTCTGGCCTTCTTTATTCGTCCAGTTACGGTTGACCGCCATCGAGAGCTTGGCGATGGCGGTTCCGCCGGAGGTGTATTTCACCTCGGGATCGCGGGTGAGGTTGCCCATCAAAATAACTTTGTTGTAATTCGGCATAGCGGGAGAAGTTCGGGGTTGGGTTAACTGGCGGCCAGCTCGAGCGTGGCGCCGGTGGAGTGGGTGATTTGGGCGCGGAAAAATTCCGGGCGTTTGTCCAGTTCCTTGCGCAGCCCTTCAAGAGCGCCGCCTTCCAACTCGAACTGGAGGTTTACATAAAAGCCGCCTTTATGGCGTTTGTTGGCGATACGGACAAAGCCGCGTCGGCCGATTTTTTGTTCGTTAGTCACCTTGCCGCCGGCGTCGCTGATGAGGCCGTTGAGCTTGGTGATATGTTCGTCCACACTGTCGGACTGGCCGGTGGTGTCGATAATGAATAATCCGTCGTAGCGTTTCACGATTCTGTTTCTTCTTTCTTGTCGCTGTTGTTGTCGTCTTTTACGTCTGCCTTGGGAGGAAACACCTTCCCGTTAAATTCATTCATTGCCCGCGACGGCCCGTGGGCCAGCCAGCAATCCACTTGTGCGGCCACTTTTTCCAGCACCGGTTTCAGTGCTTCCGCTTCGCTTTCGCCAAACTTGCCCAACACGTGGCTGGCCAGTTCCTGCCGGTCATCGGCGGGTCGTCCCACGCCGATGCGCAGGCGCGGATAGTCCGGCGTGGCCAAGTGCTGCTCAATCGAGCGCAGCCCGTTGTGGCCTCCGGCGCTGCCGCCTTTGCGCAGCCGGATTTCGCCAAACTCAATGTTGGCATCATCCACAATCGCCAGCACGCGGATGGCTTCGTCGATTTTAAAAAAATCGCAAATCGCTCCCACTGCCTCGCCGCTGAGGTTCATAAACGTCAACGGCTCGCACAGTAGCACGGTGCGCCCGGCCACTTCCGCCCGGGCCAGCCGCGCGGAAAATTTTTTCTCTTCGTCGGTCCATCCGGCACCCCATTGGGCGGCCAAATGTTCCACCGCTTGGAAGCCGGCGTTGTGGCGCGTGCGTTCGTACTTCGCGCCCGGATTGCCGAGCCCCACGATGAGGTGTGCTGCCTCCATTGGCGTAGGCGCACCGCTCGCGGCGGGTTACTTTTTGTCGCCCCCGCCTTCCTCGGGTTTGGCTTCGCCTTCGGCCGCTTCGCCCTCTTCGCCTTCGGCGCCTTCTTCGCCTTCGCCTTCTTCGGGAGTGACTTCCACTTCCACGCGCGGACGCGATACGGAGAAGACCGGGTTGCCGGCGTTTTCCAAAAATTCAACGCCCTCGGGCTTTTCAATGTCGCTGATGTGCAGGGTGTGGCCAATGTCCAGCTCGGTGATATCCACCTCAATCATTTCGGGCAAAGCATCGGGGGTGCCGCTCACGTGCACTTGACGCATCACGTGCTCCAAGTTGCCGCCGCTGACTTTCACGCCAACCGCTTCGCCAACGGGCACGACCGGCACGGTGACGTGCACTTGCTGGTCCTTGCGCACTTCGCGGAAATCCACGTGCAACGGCTGACGGCTCAGCGGGTGGTGCTGCACTTCCTGAATCAATGCCAACCGGCTGTTGCCGTCGAGGTTGAGATCCACCAAAACCGCCGTGGCGGAGGTGGAAGCCATCATCCGCTGGAAAGTTTTCTTGTCCAATTCCAGTTGTTCCGCGCCGTTGCCGCTGCCATAAATGACGGCAGGCAAGCTGCCGGTATGCCGGAGGGCTCTGACTTGGTTGCGTTTCTTTGCGGTGCGCGCGTTGGCGGCTAGTTCAATTGCTTTCATCGTCTAAATTATCCTATCCTCACTCCATCAAATTCAAACAGCGAGGTGACCGATGAATTCGTGTGAATCCGTTTAATCGCCTCGCCGAGCAAGCCGGCCACCGACAAAGTGGTCAGCTTTAAGCCCTTGATTTCGGGGCGGGGAACAGTATCAGTCGAGATAAGTTCGTCAATGTTTGATTTTCGCATTCTTTTTGCGCCCAAATCATTCAAAACACAGTGGGAAACCGCCGCAATAATCTTTTTCGCCCCACGCCGCCGCAGTAAGCGCGCCGCCGAAACCAGCGTTCCAGCCGTTTCTGTGAGGTCATCCACCAGTAAAACGGTCTTCCCGCGCACTTTGCCGATGACCGAAACGGTCTCGGTTTCCGTATCCGAAACCCGCCGCTTGGCCACGATCGCGAGGCTCGCGTGCAGCATTTGCGAGTACGCGTGGGCCATTTTGATGCCGCCGGTGTCCGGACTCACCACCGCCAGTTCATCGCCCAAATCGAGGGTTTTGAGGTATTCAAAAATCACCGGCGCCGCATACAAATGATCCACCGGAATATCGAAAAATCCTTGAATCTGCTGCGCGTGCAAATCGCACGTGAGCACGCGGTTCACGCCCGAAGCCACCAACAAGTTCGCCACCAACTTCGCGCTAATGGGCACACGCGGTTGATCTTTGCGATCCTGCCGCGCATAGCCATAAAAGGGCAGCACGGCGGTAATGCGATTGGCACTCGCCCGACGAAGCGCATCAATCATAATGAACAGCTCCATCAAATTTTGGTTCGCCGGCGGGCACGTGCTTTGGATGACATACGCATCCTCGCCCCGCACATTTTCCTCAATCTTCACGAACGTCTCGCCATTGGGGAAATCGCGGATGATTGCCTTGCCGATTGGCATATTGATGCTGTCCGCAATCGCCTCGGCGAGTGGACGGTTGGATCTGCCGGAAAATATTTTCACTGTATTATATAGGGAACTGCGCTTATGCCAAAAGAGTGCGCCCGTATCTACCCACCCCACCCCTGCGCGGCGAGCAAAAAAACAAGATGACAGAAAAAAATTAGGTTGAACTCAAACCGAAGGCAAATCCTGCTTCGCCTCGCCATCGGCCGTCTGCTGCGCGCGGAAGCCTTCGTACGCCTTTTTGTACTCCGGATACTTGTTCCCGAGAATAGCCGTGGCCAGCAACGCCGCGTTCTTCGCGCCCGGCTTACCGACCGCCAAAGTGCCCACCGGCACGCCGCCGGGCATTTGCACCATCGAGAGCAATGAATCCATCCCCTCCGTACTCCAAGCCTTCATCGGCACGCCCAGCACCGGCACCGACGTGATCGCCGCCGTCACCCCCGCCAAATGCGCCGCGCCACCGGCCGCTGCGATGATGACTTCCATCCCGTTCTCCGTGGAAGCGGTCACCCAACGCTGCAACAACTCCGGCGTCCGATGCGCCGAAATCACTTTCGCCTCGAATGGCACCCCAAGGTCTTTGAGTTGCTTCGCACAATTCTCCATCACCGACCAGTCAGAATGACTGCCCATGATGACGCCTACCAATGGTTTTGAATGTTTTGAATTCTCGCTCATAAAGCGCGGCAACCTACTCCCTCAACCGGCAACGCTCAACCCTCAACTTATCCACCGACCCCAATCGTCAACGCCGGCGCCACGGTCTTGATCTGGCCCGCCTGTAAATTGAACAACTGCGTGAGCAACATAAACGTGCTTTTGCTCTCCAAATCATTGTCCGCGAGGTAAAACCATTTACCGCGATAGGCCACGCTCACAAACGCATTGGCCGGACGCGCGTCGGCGGATTTCACGCGGAAGAGGCCGCCGGTCACTTTGTTCCAATCAAACGCCGTGCCATCCGCCGCCTTGGTGCGGGTCACCAATCCCGCCTCGTGATGCGCCGCGGGCACTTCAGCGTTGTGCGACAGGTAAAACAAAATCCCCATCATCGACCGCGTGCGGACGGCCAATCCGTTTTCCGGCCGATTGAAAAAATTATTCGTCAACCGCAATTCGTTTCCCGCATTGGGCACGCCCAGCAATGCTTTCAATCGCGTCACCCGCGGCGCCAGTGCGCCCTCCGAACGCACGCGCAGCACCAAACCATTTCCCGCCTGCATCTTTCCGTCCGCATCCGGCACGCCCGGCGCAGCGCCCAAATCCAGCGCATCCGCCAGCTGCAGCTCGCGCAGGATGCCGACCATTTCCTGAAATTTCTCAAACCGCGGCTCACGCGATGGCGTCGGCCCCGAGGCGTTGCTCGCGTTGTCCAATCCATTCACGCGCTCCACGCAAATGCTTACCACCCGTTCCACGCTCCAACCGCTTTGCGTAAGAATCAGCACCGCCTCCAATGGCACCGGCGAAAGGATTTGTTTCAAAAACTGATCACCACGCAACGGCGCGTATGAAATAGTGGGCGTCTCTTTATAAGTCATCCCCGCCGAAGGCGTGAGCGTGTCGCCGCCGCGCAGGAATTTCACGCTCGCGCTCATTTCGCTTTCCACCGTTTGCTGCGTCGTCACGCTGCTTACCTCCAGGAAAAACGGGTTGTCGCGATACTTGAGCCGCACGAGGTTCAGCAAAAACTGCTCGTCCAGTGTGCGCGAGATGGCGTGGTTATATTGCGGATGCGTCGATTGCAGCGTGCGCGGCCCAATCGTTTGGCAGCCCACGGCGGCACACAACACAGTCGCCGCGAAAACGGTTTTTAGATTTTTCATTGGTTAAAACAAGTTTGCCGTCCCTGACAAATTCAGGGCGAAGCGTTACCAGCTTTGTCCAATGCATCCAAGACCTTTTCCGGCCCGTTCATCACCGGCGGCAAAATAATCGCCTCCCCTTCCGGCGGATACACCAAAACCAACGGCACCCCCGCGCGTTTGTGTTGGTGCAGCACTTTGGTGATGACTTCATCCTTGTTAGTCCAATCCGCGATGAAAGCCACCCCATCCAGCTCGGCCAATTTTTCGATCACTGAATCCACCTCAATCGCGCGGCCTTTGGTGTATTTGCAGGTCATGCACCAATCCGCCGTGAAATCCACTAGCACCGGATGCCCCGCCGCGCGGGCTTCGGCCACGGCTTCGGGGTTCCATTTCCGCCACTGCACGCCGTCCGCTTTCACTTCGATGCCGCCGCCCACGGTCGTCCGGTTTTCCGGATGTCGCCAGTCCAGCCCCCATTCCAACGCCATCGCATAACCCGCCGCCAACAATAATGCGCAAGCCACTAACGGCTTGGAACTTTTGGCCACCGTGCGCTGCATAAATTCGCCAAACACCCAAGCCGTTAAGCCCACAAACACCAGCAACACGCCCAGCCACATCACGCCGCTTTCGCCAAACATCGGCCCGGTGAACGACAGCACCCACACCGCCGCCGCCAGCATCGGGAAGCCCATTATTTGTTTGAACTGCACCATCCAGCTTCCCGGCTTCGGCAAAAATTTCAGCCACGCCGGATTGAAGCTCAGCAAAATATATGGAAACGCCAACCCCGCCGCCACCGCGCCCATCGCCGCGATGATCACGCCGTTGGATTGCGAAAGCGCCGCGCCCATTCCGCTCGCCAAAAACGGTGCCGTGCAAGGCGTGGCCAATGCCGTGGCGAGGATGCCATTAAAGAATGCGCCAAGATACCCTTCGCGACTCGCCAACGCGTTGGCCTTCGTCATCGCGCTGCCGCCGCCCAGCGATACTTCGAACACGCCGAACAAATTCAACGCCACCAAAGTGACCACCAACATCAAAACTAAATTGAAATTCGGGCTTTGCATTTGCATCCCCCACGACGCCATTCCGGTGGCTTGCTTGGCCCCAATCATCACCCCCGCCAGCACCATAAACGAAAAGAAAACTCCCATCCCATAAGTAAGCCCAAGATTCCGCAAACGCCCCGGCGCCTCCTGACTCTGCTGAACGAAGCCCAAAATCTTCATCGAAATCACCGGCAACACGCACGGCATCACGTTGAGAATCAATCCCCCCAAAAACGCGAAGCTCAAAATATACCAAATGGATTTGGGGGCATCATCCGCCAAGCCGCCGCCACCCTCGCCACCGTTTTTGCCACTTTCCCCCGGCACCTTGGCCAGCCACGCTTTGAATTCCATCGGTGCATTTGCCAGCTTAGCCTCGCTGCCGATTTTTAATGTGAGTTGAATTTCCTTCTCCTGAGGCACGCAAGTTTTGTCATCGCATTCCTGCCACAAAACGTTCAGGCCAATTTCATAATCGCCCGCCGCCACGCCCTTCGCCACCGTCAGCGGCGCGAGCAACATCACTTGGTGTTCGTACACGTTGGCCGTCTCGCCAAATAATTCCAGTTGCGTGTGTTGCGGCCATTTGATTTCGCCCGCAGTGATGCCCTCGGGCAACGTCCATTCAAACTTCGGCGGTTCGCCCGGCGCGCCCGGTTCTTTCCAAAAAATATGCCAATGCTTCGGAATGCTGAACGACACGCCCGCCAACACCTCACCGCCGGGCACGGCTTGAACATGATCCAGCCGCGCACTCACTTGGCACTGGGCGTCGCCAAACAAACCGCCGCCAAAGCTGCCCGAACCAAACGGTTCCTCCTCTTCCTTTGCGCCAATTTGAAATGCCGTTTCGTGACTGGTGACTTTGCCGTTTTCCTCAAACCGAACCACGCCGCGCACTTCGTCGGGCCATTGGCCGGTTTTGCTGGTGATTTTTTTGGTGAGGATGAATTCGCTTTCGCTTTTGGCCAGCGAGGTGGCGTGGGCGATTTCCCATTTCTTGCCCGATGTGCTGAAGGGCAGAAATTGCACGATGGTATCTTTGCTACCCACCGGCACGATCAGTTTCAAAATGCGCTCGCCATCGGCATTCGCCGTCCCGACCCAATGGGAGGGGAGTTGGGGCAACTCATTTTTTGCCGGCCATTGAGCGCGAGCTTCTTGAAAGAAATTCGCGTGTGGGCCGGGCTTGGGTTCCGCACCGACTATCAACTTTGCGCTCACTTCGGCTTCGCCGGGGATGCACGTTTCCTCGCACTCCAGCCAATCGACTTTTGCTTTTAGCAGATGCTCGCCCGCGGGCAAATCCGCCGCCAACGTGAGTGGCACGATCAAGAGTACTTCGCCGTGGTAGGCGTAAGTGAACATTTCCAACCACTCGACTTTCTCCGGCACGGGCCATTGGATTTCGCCGGCGGTGATGCCTTTGGGGAGAGTCCACTTGATCGTCGTGGGCGTGCCGTTCTCGCCGGCGTTGCGCCAGTACGTGTGCCAACCGTCGGGCATTTCCAGCCGCATCCCCACCTCAATGGCGCTGCCCGCTTTGGCCACGGCGGGGTTTACCAGCAGGGTGACTTTTGTTTTGGCACCGAAATCAAAATCCTGCGCCGATGCAATGCCCGCGCTTAATATCAATAAAATGGAAAACAACCGCCTCATCCTGAAAAAAGCCTCTCAAAAAAGACGCCCCATTGAAATGCTTTATTCGCGCGCCAGCTTGTCATACACTCCCCGCAATGCTCGCGAGCAAACGCAAATCTGAATCGGCCACCGCCGGAAGCGAAGTCAACTATCGCACCGGCGATGAACGCCTGGTGAAGCTCACCGACGCCGCCGCAGAGAAAGTCTCCGGACTCCTCCAACGCCAAGGCCGTCCGCAGGGCGTGTTGCGCGTGGCCGTCACTGGCGGCGGCTGCAGCGGCTTGCAGTACAAAATGGATTTGCAGGACACCCCCGCCAACCGTGATATCCTTGTGGAAAGCTGCGGCATCCGCGTCGTGGTCGATCCCAAAAGCGCACTGTACGTCACAGGCAGCGAGCTGGACTACAAAACCGGCTTCGAAGATTCCGGCTTCAAAGTCAACAACCCCAATGCCGCCACCACCTGTTCCTGCGGCGAAAGCTTCAGCGCGTGAGTGTTGCACTGCTCATTCTCATTGCGATTGGAGTCATCGCCCTTGGCGTCATCGCCGGAGCCATCGGCCTCGGCATTTGGCTTTGGCAACGGGAAAATAAAGATGACTGACGCCTTCGCGCTGCTCGATGAACCGCGCCAACCGTGGCTGGATCCCGCCGCGCTCAAGGAAAAATTCCTCGCTCGCTCAGCCACCACGCATCCGGATAAATTCACCGACCCCACCGAAAAGTCCGCCGCCCAAACCCGCTTCGCCGAACTCAACACCGCCCACGAAACCCTGCGCAACTCCAAGCGCCGCCTCCAACACCTCCTTACCCTCGAACGCGGCCGCAAGCCCGACGAAGTCCACGACATCCTCCCCGCCACCGCCGAGCTCTTCCAACAAGTCGGCCAACTCCTCCGCGACATCGACCCCTTCCTCGCCCAACGCGAAGCCGAAACCTCCCCCCTCCTCAAAGCCCAAACCTACCCCCAAGCCCTCGACTGGCTCGACCAAGTCAACACCCTCCAAAACACCCTCACCCAAACCCTCCAAACCCACGACACCCAACTCCTTTCCCTAAACAAAAACTGGACCCCCGAAACCCTCGAACCCCTCTACCACCAATACAGCTACCTCCAAAAATGGCAGGAACAGCTGACCGACCGCGCCGTGCGATTGGGGTTTTGAATTTACGAATGACGATTGGGGATTGACGAATGGGTTTCCATTCGCAAACCCAAATGAAAGTGCCCTCCAATGTAGCCCGGGCCGGTGGCCCGGGGCCCGGACCACCGGTCCGGGCTACAACCCAACCAATCGTAATTTTTCAATCGCAATTCAAAAATTCATTTACACCCGCGCCTCAGCGCGTACTCTTTCACCTATGAAACAAACCTTTGTTTTTCTCATTGCGATGATTGGGTTTTGTCAAACATCGTTTGCCTCTCGACTAGTTCGCATTGAAGTTTCACTTGGAGATGTGGTCATTCTAGAGGGCTCGACCGGCGACAATGGGCGTCCAAACGCGGATGAAGTTTGGAAGTATCTTGCCAAAGTCCACCTTCGCCCAACAAAAGATTTCGAGCACCTTGTGCCGAAAAATGCCATCATCGCTAATAAACTTTTCTTGAACGCCAAAGGAAAATTGGTTGTCCAATATGGCGGACAAATGGAATTCAAATCAGTTACATTCATCAAAGTGGAACATCGGGGGAAACCGTATTGGCAGTTGGAGCCGGTCTACATTAGTCGATGGACCAATAGCCGATTAATCAGACGGTCTGATGCAGGAGGACTAAAAGGCTTCGGCAAGTAAGTTGCTGTAGCCCGGGCCGGTGGCCCGGGGCCCGGACCACCGGTCCGGGCTACAATCCAACCAATCATAAATCTTCAATCATCATTCAAAAATTCATTTACACCCGCGCCGCTGCGGGCATCCTTTTGCCTATGAAGTTGTCAAAAATGAGAACTGAACCGTTTATGATTCCAACTCATTTTTCAGGCTTGGCCCCATCAATGGAATCAATTGACCCACCACATTCTTATGCCCCGTCAAGTTTTCAATAAATGACACTGAAATAAGTTCGCGCACACATTCATCGGAATTGCACATCGAATGCTCAAAATAGTTTAGAATGCGACACACAGAATCCTCGGAGCCAATCGCCCCTTCGCCGGATGCTTCAATAACAAATCGTGTCACGTCACCAAGGAATATGTGCGGCAGAATTTCATCGTTAGCACTGATATGTTCATCATATCGTTGCTTAAGTTCCGGCACCTGATTCAGAAGCCCCTCGATAAATTCAATTGAAGAGAGGTCTCTCAAATCATTTTCCTTCCAAGGTGGATTGAAGGTCTTTTAAGATTTCTTTGGGAATTGCCTCAATTGTTCAATTGTCATTTCAAATTCAAAGCCTTCTTCCATAACGATCACCTTCATCATTTGTTTTTGTAAATCCGAATCATCAATATCATAACCGCAACCCAAATCGGAATATTCTGTAAATGCCCAACGCGCCAGCTTGGCTGGATCGTATCCCCCTCCCAATTGTCGCCTTAATCGCCGTGCGAATTCTTTTTTCGTATAACTCATCGCCCCATTTCAGTTCCAGTTGGATTCTTAGTTTTCACAGCTTCACATAAATTTCAACACGTCGAAACTCCCAATGCTTTCAGCTAAATCCTTCGGGGATACTTCATAAGCATTTTTAAGATTTCTGTCTGCTCCTGAAGTAAGTAACAATGTGATTAATTCCCCGTGCCCATCTGAGTTGAATACGGCATTTGATAAAGGTGTGTTTCCGTCGTCATCCTGCGGATCAATATTCGCACCATTTTCCAGAAGTAATTTAGCCAAATCGGTTTCGAATCCCGCAGACGCGTAATGAAGCGGAGCACAGTGATGATTGTCTAATAAATTGGGATCAGCCCCTCCTTTCAAAAGGATCAATGCCATTTCCTTCCGCCCATCGATGATTGAATGAAATAATGCAGTTCGATTATCACCATCAACTGCGTCAACATCCGTAGAAGGCTCTTCAAGTGCCAATCGAAGCTGATCGGATTTCCCTTTAAAAACTAACTCAATTAAATCCAACAGTTAATCTTTCATCTCGAACCGATGGCTCCGGTTTGAACTTGGATCTTCTAGCTGATAAAGATCGGGATTATTCATTCTATCATTGAACTCCTTCTGAGTTAACCCCTCAACCTCAGCCTTTGCTTTTTCTCTTCGAAACACGGGGGACCCTAGCCCCGCCACTTCAGTTCTCAAAAACATCCACCCCATTTTTCCGAACCGAGACATTCCCGTCACCTGGCCAAACACTCAGCACCAAATGAGATTTTGATTCCTTTTCTACACTCACTGTCGCCGGCTCCATAGTGAATGCATCATACACAGCAACGCTTTCATTCTCCTGAAGAGTTATTATCACAGCTTCCGGCTCAATATGTATTTCAAGCGGAATTTGCATTCCGTTTTTGATATTGAAAACATTTTGAGCAGTCATTTCTAGTTCTTTTATTTAAACACATTCAAGGCAATTGCTCGCAATTGGGCCGCCCGACCTGCGGCACTTGGGTTTTGCGGGGTAATTCGGGCAACATCTTCGTACGCTCTGGCCACATCGAGCAATTCCTCGCGTGTCCAGCCTCTTTCCAAAAGAGCTTCCTGCGAAAAACTCTCTGGGGTCTTCGAAACTCGCCTTGGTTTCCACCCGAAAAATTCACCAACTTCGCGCAAGCTAGATCGGCCGACAGCTCTAATCCTTTGCTTTAACCCCACTTCAGCCAATGTGTTCACCGGGGTATTGGCGGCCCCTCCTGCTCTTGCTGTTCCAATGACGGGTGGCCCGATCACTGGCGGTGGGGTTGGCGGAATGACTCCGTATCTGGTTAGTGCGCTCCACCCGCCAGCGGCGACTCCTGCCGTAGCCGCCACACCGCCTCCTATTCGGGCACCACGTTGGTACCAATTCCCCACTGGCTCACCGGTCATTAAATCGATATTACTGGCTCCGGACCAAACCTCCCCTACATTCCAGCTTGTGAGTGCGTAGCTCCCAGCATCCACAAAACCATCTTCATTATATATGGTATCAATATTTCTCCCAAATCGTGCCAAGCCTGCGGCTAAATGTCGTGGAGAAGCCATTCCCGCCATCGATTCATTGAGGCTCGCGCCTGCCGCAGCCAATCCGCCCAAGGTGGGCGAATCCGTTCTATTGCTCAAATCATCCCATCCTCTGCTAGAATACTGGAACAACTCGGAAAGCAACTCCCGATTGCTCGCGTAGATGAGCCTGTTGATTAGAAGTTCATTCGCCCGGGCAGCTTCCTGACATTCTTCCCAATCCCAAAAGTCGCTTTCATCGGCTAATCCTCCTCCGGCCCGAATCCATTCCGCCTCAGTCCAGCACCCGATCGCTTTATCAATCATTAAGGCAATGTCTGCCGAATTTTCTTTGTAGGCCCAATCCACAAAATGCCCAATGGGCAACAGCACCCAATCCGGATCGCTCAAATCTGGCACCCAATCTCCTTCGGGAATTGCGACCCTTCCATCCTTTGGTGGCCCTCCGTGGCGCTGCCAATATGCGTGGATAGCTTCCATTGCCACAGCGTCCGTCCAGCGTGGCAAACCCAAATCTCCCATAATGCCATCCCAAATCTCTAAGCGCACCTCCTCCAAAACGCCCTCAAATAAACTATCGCCGCCTTCGTCAGCAGCATTAGTGAATGAGGGAAACAGAAACAGAACTGTCAGGAATGCTCTTGAGATTATTTGCTTCATTTTCATAAGAGGCTCAATTCAGCACCTCGGTTCTCTGCTTGTCAATATTTATGAAAAAAACTGCCTGCCCACAACTTATTGGAATTCATTCCCATTATCGACCACCGACACCCCAATGTAGCCCGGGCCGGTGGCCCGGGGCCCGGACCACCGGTCCGGGCTACAACCCAACCAATCGTAAATCTTCAATCGCAATTCAAAAACTCATTTACACCGCCTCCCCATCGCGTACTCTTTCGCGCATGAAGCACACCTTTGTTTTTCTCATCACGTTGTTTAGCCTTTCCACTTTTGACTCGTTGCAGGCGGGGCCGCCGAAGGGGTTTGTGGCTTTGTTCAATGGAAAAAATCTCGATGGCTGGAATGCCAAACCAAATGGATGGACGGTGGTCGATGGCGTGCTCACGCGTATGCCGAGGAGTGGATACATTTGGACGAAGGAGAGTTATGGCGATTTTGTTTTGGATGTGGAGGTGAAGGTTTCGCGTCGGTGCAATAGCGGCATCTTTTTTCGCACGGACCCGAAAAACGCGGTGCAAGGTGGATTTGAAATTCAGGTGTTCGATACCACGGGAAAAACGAAGCTCGGCAAGCACGATCACGGCGCGTTGTACGATGCCCTCGCTCCGAGCGCCAACCCCGCCAAACCGGCCGGCGAATGGGATCGCTTTATCATCACCTGCAAAGGCCCGAAGATCACGGTGAGCATCAATGGCAAACAAGTCGTGAACGCCAACCTCGATGACTGGAAGACCGGCAACAAAAACCCCGACGGCAGCCGCAACAAATTCAAAACCGCCCTCAAGGATCTCCCCCGCACCGGCCACATCGGTTTCCAGGATCACGGGCAGAATGTGTGGTTCCGGAATGTGTATTTGAAAAAGTTGGATTGAGTAGATTTTTGGTTTTCGATTGAAGAATGGTTGGGTTGTAGCCCGGACCGGTGGTCCGGGCCCCGGGCCACCGGCCCGGGCTACAATTCCAACGCTGCTTCCAATAAGCTTGCATTCGAAAACTTTGGCGTCTTTCCGATTTACTTGTTCCCCCATCAAATAAGTTGAATCTCTAGCCCATCCGCAGTATCCAACTACCAATGCGCACGACCTTTACCCTCCTTGTGCTGGCCTTCGGCTGGCAGTCCGCCCTCGCACTCGATTGGCCGCAATGGCGCGGCCCAAACCGCACCGGCATCAGCGCCGAGAAGGGCCTCCTCAAACAATGGCCCCAAGGCGGCCCCAAACGCCTGTGGATCAACAGCCAAATGGGCAACGGCTATTCCAGCTTCGCCATTGCCAAAGGCAAACTTTACACCCTCGGCTCGCGGCGCGGAACGGAGCAATTGATTTGCCTCGATGCAAACTCTGGGCGCGAACAATGGGCGGCCAATCTTGGCCCCGAATTATCCAATAGCTGGGGCGGCGGCCCGCGCGGCACGCCCACCGTTGATGGCAATCGCATCTACGCGATGAGCGGCAAAGGCAATTTGGTGTGCACCGATCTCGCCGGTAAAATCCAATGGCAAGCGAGTATGGCACGCCTCGGCGGCGGCGTGCCGCAATGGGGCTACACCGAAAGCATCACCGTGGATGGCAACCTCGCACTGGCCACGCCGGGCGGAGGACAAGGCGCGGTGGTTGCGTTCAACAAACTTTCCGGCCAAGTGGTTTGGCAAAGCAAACAATTCACCGATGGCGCGCAGTACGCCTCGGTGTTGCCGGTGACGCACAACGGCGGCCGCCAATACATTCAGCTCACGCAAAAAAGTTTGGTGGGCCTCGACGCGCGCACGGGCAATGTCCTCTGGAAATCCGGGTGGGGCGGCAAAACGGCGGTGATCCCCACGCCGATTTTTAGCAACGGCAAAGTGTACATCGCCAGCGGCTACGGCGCGGGCAGCAAATTAGTCAACGTCGGAGCGGGCAATCGCGCCAGTGATGTGTGGTCAAACAAGGTGATGAAAAATCATCACGGCGGGGTGATTTTGTTCGGCCAACATTTGTACGGCTACAGCGATGGCGCGGGTTGGGTGTGCCAGGATTTCGCCAGCGGCCGCGAAGTGTGGAGCGAAAAACGCGCGCTCGGCAAAGGCTGCCTCACCATCGCCGATGGGATGATGTATTGCGTGGACGAAAGCCGCGGCGACATCGTGCTTGCGGCGGCCAACCCGCGCGGCTGGCGTGAGAGCGGTCGCTTCCGCCTCGCACCGCAATCGCGCATCCGCAGTAGTCGCGGCAAAATCTGGAGCCATCCCGTGGTGGCCAACGGCAAACTATATCTGCGCGATCAAGAACACCTTTACTGCCACCAAATCAGCGGCGGCGGCGCAGCGGTCACCCCCACCCCTGCGGGCCCTCCCGGAAAAGCCATCGCGTGGACCGCCAGCGTGGACAACAAATCCATCGACGCTATCTATAAAGGCAAAACGCAGGCCGTCGTCACCACCGTCTTCGGCCAACCCTCCAAAACCCAAGGCACGTGGAAGGCCTATTCCGGCTTGAACATCACCGATCGCCAAGGCAAAAAGTACGGAACCGTTTGGTTCAACCTCGCCGGCGGCACAGTCCAGCAAGTGCGTTTTGATAAATGAACATTTGAAACTTGAAAATTAAACACACCCTTAATCCTATGCGTATCCTAACATCCCTCATCCTCTTGAGCCTCGCGCTCCAATCCTTCGCTGCAAACTGGTCGCAATGGCGCGGCCCCAATCGCGACGGTGTAAACCCCGAAAAAGGCCTCGCCAATCAATGGCCCGAGGCCGGCCCCAAGTTACTCTACAAAGCCACCGGCGTGGGCGTTGGATTTTCCAGCGTGGTCATCGCCGATGGCACCGTGTACACGCTCGGCGATTTGGATGATGCCTGCTATCTCTTCGCGCTCGATCTCAAGGGCAAACAAAAATGGAAAGCCCGCGTGGGCGATCCCAAAGGCCACCGTGGTTACCCCGGCCCGCGCTCCACGCCCACAGTGGCCAACGGCCTCGTCTATTGCCTCGGCCAACACGCCGATCTGGTTTGCATCAGCACTGCCGGCAAAGAAGTGTGGCGCGTGAATTTGCAAAATGATTTCGGCGGCAAAATGATGAGCGGCTGGCGCTGGAGCGAATCGCCATTGGTCGATGACGGCAACGTGATCGTCACCCCCGGCGGACGCGATGGTGCCGTGATTGCCCTCAACGCCAAGACCGGCAAACAAGCGTGGCGCTGCGAAGATTGGCAGGACTCCGCCGGTTATTCCTCACTCATCATCCGCGAGATTGGCGGCATCAAACAATACCTCCAGCTCACCGGCAACAGCGTGGCGGGCATCGACGCGAGCAACGGCAAACTGTTGTGGAGCGCTCCACGCAAAGGACGCACCGCGGTGGTTAGCACGCCGGTGTTTCATAAAGGCACGCTGTTTGTCACCAGCGCGTACAACGTGGGCTGCAACGGGTTCACCGTGGAATACAAAGACAATAAGTTTAACACGAAAGAAATTTATAAACACGCCGGCGGCGTGGGAATGGCCAACCACCACGGCGGCGCCATTCGCGTGGGCGATTATGTGTACGGCTCCAACGGCGGCTCAATGTCCTGCATTGAACTGGCCACCGGCAAAGTGATGTGGAACGAACGCAGCGCCGGCAAAGGCGCGATCGTGGTGGCCGATAATAAAATCATCCTCCGCACCGAACGCGGCCCCGTGTCGCTCGTGAAGCTCACCCCCAAAGCCTACGAAGAAGTCAGCCGCTTCAACCAACCGGAACGCACCCGAGCCAAAGCCTGGGCGCATCCGGTGGTGCTCGATGGGAAATTATACCTGCGCGATCAGGATAGCTTGTTTGTCTTTGATGTGAGCGAGTAGCGCTGAAATTCCCAAGGCCCAAGAACCAAACCCCCAAGGAAATCCCAATGACCAATTCCCAAAGGGGAACGTCATCGAAATTGGGCTTTTAGTTTTTGGGGATTGGGTATTCCTTGGAATTTGGGCATTGGGAATTTGGGCATTACCCAGCATTACCCCAACCCTTCTCGCATCGCTGCGAACATACTTTTTCCATCTTCCACCGTCACCGGTTCTTTGTTCGAATCCATATCCTCGCAGAGTTCTTCGGGCAGTTCTTTGAGAAAACTACTCGGGTGACACAGGAAATTTTGGCCGTATTTTTTGCGGTTGAGGCAATGGGAAATGGTTAGCGTTTTCATGGCGCGGGTGATGGCGACGTAGAAGAGGCGGCGCTCTTCGTCGAGCGTGCCTTCCACAGCGGAGCGCGAGTGCGGCAGCAATCCTTCTTCCACGCCCACGAGAAACACGTGCGGGAATTCCAAGCCTTTGCAGCTGTGCGTGGTGATGAGGGTGACGGCGTCGCCGACGTCTTCTTTGTCCGCTTCGCGGTCGGCGTCCAGCGTGATGTCGTCCAGAAACTTGCCGAGGCGATTGGCGGGCAACAGCGATTCGCCGCGGTCATCCATTGTGAAAATTATATCGCGCAAATTACGCATTCGATTCTCGGCATTCTCCGGATCCTTTTCGCCTTTGCGCAGCTCGGCGATATAATTGATTTCATCAAGAAATTTATCCGCCCAACTCGCCAGCGACAATTCCGTTTCGTTGAGCGGTGCGCGGAAGTCTTCAACCAACGCCACAAAGGCCTCGATGGATTTCCGCGTGCGCGGCTGAAATTCGTGGATGACGAGATCGTTCTTCATCGCTTTCCACACGGAACAACTGCGCTCTTGGCTCGCGCCGAGCAGACGTTCCATCGTCACATCGCTCAACCCGCGCGCGGGGATGTTCGCGATGCGCAGCAGGCTGGCGTCGTCGTTGGGGTTGATGAAGGTTTTCATGAACGCGAGAAAATCCCGAATCTCGCGCCGGTCAAAAAAGCTTTGACCGCCGATCAAATGATAGCGCACCTCCGCTTTGCGCAGAGCGGTTTCCAGCGGACGCGCCTGCACGTTGGTGCGGAACAAAATCGCGTGATCTTTCCACGGAATGCGCTTGGCCATCCGATGAAACTCAATCTCGTCCACAATCGTGGTGGCCTCTTCCTCTTCATTGGCGAACGCCTGTAATTGCACTAACTCGCCCTCGCCCTTGGCGCTCCATAATTGTTTGGGGCGACGACGCGGATTATTTTTGATGACCGCATTGGCGGCATCGAGGATCACGCGGGTGGATCGATAATTTTGCTCGAGCTTGATGACCTTCACCTCGGGAAAATGTTTTTCCATATCGAGGATGTTCGAAATCTCCGCGCCGCGCCAGCCGTAGATGCTTTGATCATCATCGCCCACCACGCACACGTTACGATGTTCTTTAGACAGCAAATGCATCAGCTCAAACTGCGCCGCGTTGGTGTCCTGATATTCGTCCACCATCACGTATTGATACCGCGCACGGCATTCCTCCAACGCCTCCGGGAACTCATTAAAAATCCGCAAGGTGAGCACCAACAAATCATCGAAGTCCACCGCATTGGCCGCGCGCAAAGCGGAATCGTAACGCCGCCGAATATGCCCCGCCATCGCGAGGCTATCTTCATTGCCCGGTATATTCCCGTTCGGCCCCGCGTTTTTCAGCCGACTGAGCAACCCCTGCAACTCGCGCGCATCGGCCTTCACATCTTTACCGGCGATCGCGCTCAACACTTTTTTCACCACCCCGAGTTGCTCGCTGGCGCTATAAATCACGAAGTTGCGTTTGTACCCAAGCTTCTCAATATGCCGCCGCAGAATGCGCACGCACAACGAGTGGAACGTACAAATCGTTGGCTTCAACGGCTTGCCATCTTTTTGGAGGGACGAGCTTGCGAGTCCGGAGTCATCACGGACTCGCGAGCTCGTCCCTCCAAGCCGCTTGAGTTGCTTCGTCACCCGCTGCTGCATCTCGCGCGCGGCCTTATTGGTAAACGTCACCGCCAAAATACGCTCCGGCGAAATCCCTTTGCCCACCATATGCGCCACGCGATGCGTGAGCGTCCGCGTCTTCCCCGTGCCCGCCCCCGCCAAGATCAACACCGGCCCGCGAAGGGTCGCGGCAGCTTTGCGTTGTTCAGGATTAAGGCCGGAAAGGTCTGACATTGGGGGAGGGAGTTAAGCGAAGAGTGTCGCCCAAGCCAATCGGAAGTTAGTCACAGGGGGGAAATGACCAATGACCAAGTTTCAATGCCCAAGGAAATCCCAATCACCAAATCCCAATAAACCAAACTTGCCCTTATTGGGGCTTGGGTATTCCTTGGAATTTGGTCATTGGGCCTTGGTCATTTATTAAGGTCTTCCTCCAAAAACTTTGCAACATCCTTAAACTTCGGAACGTTTTCTGGATTAATTTCCATTAGCAATTTATGCGCTTCGAGGCTGGCTTCGGTGAGGGCGCGTTTATCGGCGTTGGTGGATTCGGTTTCTTCGAGTTTGGCGCCGCTCATTTCGAATGGGTTTTCGCCGGTGCCGACGGTGAGGAGTTCCATCACGCCGAGGCTGTCGAGAAGATCGATGATGCGTTCGCTGGGGTTGAGCAGTTCGATGCGGTCGAGGCGATTGGTCATACTCATTAGGATGCCGAGGAAGGTGCTGTCCATATTCACGCACTCGGTGAGATCGAGCAACAGCACGCGGCCGCCTTGTTCGCAGGATTGATTGACCACGGTTTTGAAATCCACACCGGCGGCAAAATTGGCGGGGCCGCCGACTTTGATGCAGGCGATGCCTTCGGTGACGGCGACTTGGAGGCGGGCGCTCATTAGGCGGCGGCGGCTTCAGGGCGCGCGGCGATTTGGGTGAGGGTGGATTGCAAAATAAATGAGTCGTCCAGCGAACTGGAAACGAGTTTGAGGTTGGCTTGCATTAAAAGATCGAGCGCGTGGACGAGTTCGGCGCTGGTATAATTGCGCGCCTGTTTGGTGGCGCTAAATAATACATAGGGATGAAGCCCAAGCGGGCTGATGCGGCGGTCATCGGGGAACTCGCCCGCGGGCAAGTCATCGAGCTGCGACTTAAATTGCGGGTACGCGTTGGCGGGGCGAATCATATTCGCATCGAGCAATTCCCGCGCGAAGAGCAGCGAGCGCACTTTGCTAATGAGCCCGGAGCACAGGCCGATGGTGGATTTTTTGCGATCGGTTTTTGCCGCCCACAAATCCTCGTCTAATCGTTTTAAGAGGCGCGGCAGATTGCGATCGCCCAACGCGTCGCCCAGCGCAAAGGCCTTCGCGTGCTTGCCCGGCGTGACAATGGCACGCACGTCGTCGCGGTTTACCTCCGCGCGCTCGCCCACATAGAGCGCCGCTTTTTCGCATTCGCTCATTAACGCGCGGCTGTTCGGGCCGACCATTTGCACGAGCTCCGTGGCCGCGCCGTAGTCCGCCTTCACGCCGAGCTTTCGGAGCTTGGCGGTGACGAGTTGCTCGGCTTTGGCTTGCCACTCGCGGTCGTCGGTGGAGAGCGCCTTGAATTCCTCATCGTGGCCCTGCTTGGCGATGGCTTTGTAAAACACTTTTCGCTTGTCGCATTTGCTGGCGCTGATGAGTAGGCGCACGCCTTGCCAATCGAATGCCTTCAACCACGCCGTGAGATCGGCAATGCCGCTGGTGACGTCTTTGGTTTTGGACGTGCGATCGTCGCCCAGAAAATTACAGTCCTTAAACCACACCACTTTTTCGCCACCAAAAAACGGAAGCGTATCCAGCGCCAACCGCAGGCGGCCCAGAATTTTGGAAGCCTCGCCGCCACTGGCCGCGTGGGCCTCGACGATTTCGTGATCCTCACCGCCGACGTCCGCGCACCAGCCTTGGAAAATCTGGCGCGCGCGCTGGCTCACCGCGAAGTCATCATCGCCGTGCACCAACACCAACGGCACCTCCGGAAGCGAGGGCGCCTTATTCGTCTTCTGATTCTTCGCTGGCACCTTCGTTTATTTGCTCAAGAAATTCGCTCATATCCTCCACCTCTTCAAACAGACTGGCCGACACGTACACCGGAATTTTCTGCGCCGTCGCAATCGCAAGGCAATCACTCGGACGGGCGTCCAGCTCCACAATCTTGGAGCCCAGTTCATTTTCCATTTTCAAAATCGCCCGCGCGAAATACGTCGAATGCTTCAGCTCCGTAATCACCACTCGCTCCACCGCAATGCCGAACCCTTGAAACACATTACTCAGCAAATCGTGCGTCAACGGCCGTTCCTTCGGCGCATCCCGCAGGAAATTTCCAATCACCGCCGCCATATTGGTTTCCACTTGGATAATAAAAACCTTCTCCTCATTCCCCAAAAAAATCGCAGCCCCGCTATTGGCGGGAAGAATCCCACGAATCTGTACCAAAATGACGTCCGCGTTCACGGCCCCAACCTACGCCCCGCGAGCCCGATTGACAAGCCCTTGCCGTCTGCGGCAGGATTCGGCCCTTGGATTTTTATAAAAAAATACTAACCGCCGACACGCTACCCGCCTGGCGCGAAGCCCTCCGTGCCGAAGGCCGCACCCTTGCCGCCACCAACGGCTGCTTCGATATTTTGCACGCCGGCCACGTCAACTACCTTCAATCCGCCCGCAACGAAGCCGATGCCCTCATCGTGGGCCTCAACAGCGATCGCTCCATCACCGAGCTCAAAGGCCCCGACCGCCCCATCCACACCGAGGCCGACCGCGCCGCCGTCATCGCCGCACTCGAATCCGTTGACGCCGTTTATATCTTCGACGACCTCCGCGCCACAAACTTCCTGCACATCACCCACCCCGATGTCTACATCAAAGGCGGCGATTACACCATCGACCAACTCCCCGCCGAAGAACTCGCCATCATCCGAGCCCAAGGCGGCGACATCCTCGTCATCGGCCACCTCCCCGGCAAATCCAGCACCCAAATCGCCAAACGCATTTTGGAGGGTTGATCCACAATCCCTCTCCACCAAGGCGGAGCGCGCAGAAGTGGTTGGCCCCTGCGGCTCGGGTTATGGTTTGGAATGGGCATGAGGCTAGGCCGCATCGTCCAAATCCACACCGTATTCCGCACCATCTTCATCGGGCGCGGGTGTCTCAGTGGGTACACTGGTTTTACGGATAAGCCCGCTCTTGCGTTCGGACTTGGTCTTAAAGCCAAGGAATCGGTAAAATTCCGAGTCTTCCCCAAAATCCTCATGCCCACGGATGCAGTGAACGATGCGCAAGCGGATATCCCGTAATTCCAATCCCACAGACTGGCGTGCGGCAATTTTGCCACGATACTCCAGCTTGAGAGCATCCATCGCCGCCAACAATTCCTTGAGCGAGGCAATGAGCGCCTTGAGTTGTTCCAGCGTGTATCCGCTGAATTTGTGGTCGAGGGCGTATTTTTCCCAGCCAGAGGCCAGTACTTCCAATTCTGTTTTCAATGAATTAATTTTCATTACGTACCATAATAGGAATCCGGCACGTGGAATTCTAATTTTTCTCAACTTTTTTTTATTTTTTTCTGCGTGCAAAAAATCCCTGAAAAACAGGGGGGTCCCGCCACTGGGCGGCCTTTGCCAACTACTTGGCGGGCGGTGCCAACTGGTTGGCGGGCCTCGCCAACTCCTTGGCAAAGGCCGCCCAGTGGCGGGGAACAGATGCCCTAGGGTTGGCAACCCCAGCACCGTCATTGGCGCAAGGTGCCAACAGGCCGGAAGGACGTGCCACTGTGCCCGCCTTGCTTCGCCGATCTATTTCCGGCTTGCCACGTGCCGCCTCTCTCGGGCAAGGTCGCCTATGGCAGCCAAGTCCAATTCTGATGACACGGATTCGCAGTTTTATTTAAACGCGGATACCTTCTTCCCGCGCCACGCCAATACGGGCCTTACGTTTGACGACGTCACGCTGGCCACGCAGTTTTCACAAATCCTCCCGCGCGATACGGTTCTGGACACGCGGTTGGCGGAAAATCTGGAGCTGCATTTGCCGATTATTTCTGCCGATATGGATACGGTGACCGAGCACGCGATGGCCATCGCGATGGCGCTCAAGGGCGGGTTGGGGCTTGTGCATTATAATATGCCCGAGAAACAGCAGCTCAAGGAAGTGAGCCGCGTGAAGAATCACGTGCACGGGTTGATTCAGGAACCGATCACCGTGACGGCCGATCTTTCGGTGGGCGATGTGCTGGAGCTGATCGAGGAACAGCGCTACACGTTTAGCACCTTTCCGGTGGTGGATGATGCGGGCAACCTCACCGGTTTGCTTTCCGGCAGTGTGGTGAAGCCGCGCTACGCCGACCGCCGCGTGGGCGATGCGGCCATCCCGCGCGAGAGCGTGCACGCGCTCACGGAAAAAGAACTCGAGCCCGATCCCATCCACGTGGCCGACCAGTTTTTCACCGATCATCCGGGCATCAATAAATTATTGGTGGTGGATAATGATGATCATTTGAAAGGGCTCTTCACCCTCAGTGATGTGGAACGCATCGCGCTTGAAAAAAGCGCGCAATTCAAACCGGCGCGCGATGGGGAATTTCGTTTGCTCTGCGGCGCAGCCGTTTCCGCCACGCGCACCAAAGCGGGCGAACTCGATCGCGACCGCATCACGGCTCACGTGGGCGGGTTGCTCGAACGCGGTGTGGATGCCGTCGCCGTCTCCACCGCGCACGGCCACACGCAAGGGGTCGGCGATTCGGTGAAGCTCATTCGCGATGCGTTTCCGGCATTACCCATTATCGCCGGCAACGTCACCAGCGCGGCGGGCGTGGAATACCTTGCCGACTGCGGTGCCAATTCTATCAAGGTCGGCCAAGGGCCCGGCTCCATTTGCACCACGCGCATCGTCGCCGGCGTGGGCATCCCGCAGCTCACGGCGCTTTATGTGGCAGCGCAAGGCGCGAGGGCCAAAGGCGTCACCGTCATCGCCGATGGCGGCGTGACCAAGAGCGGTGACATTGTCAAAGCGCTCACGCTTTCGGACGCGGTGATCTGCGGCGGGTTGCTCGCGGGCTGTCAGGAATCGCCCGGCGACATCGTGGAGATCAGCGGCAAACGCTACAAACAATATCGCGGGATGGGCAGCCTCGCCGCGATGAAAGCCGGCAGCGCCGCCCGCTACGGCCACAGCACCAAAGACACCACCCGCAAAATCGCCGCCGAAGGCGTGGAGGCGTTAAAGGAAGTTTCCGGTTCAGTCGATTCCGTGCTCACCCAACTCACCGGCGGAATCCAAAGCGGCCTCGGCTACCTCGGCGCCGCCAACCTCGCCGAGCTACACGACAAAGCGCGCTACCTAAGAATCAGCGCCGCCAGTCAACACGAGTCCAAGCCGCACGATGTGATTGAAGTGAAGGCGGGACACTGAGGGAAAATGACCAATGACCAAACCCCCAATGCCCAATTGGGATTTGGGATTTGGAGCTTCCTTGGAATTGGGTCATTGGTTCTTGGGCATTAAAAAACCACCGGCCCGTTCATCACGCCGCACTCCGGGCACCGCGAGCGTTCCACATCATCGTCATCGGTATAAACGTACTCGCAATCTTCGCAGCTGAACACGTTGTCGCGATTCGGATCCGGCACGAAATCCAATCCCCGCTGGCGGGCATAAAATGCAACTGCCGCCCAACCGCCGAGCAGCACAAACAGGAACAGGAAAATGGAATCGGATGCACTCATTCGCGGCGCGGTTCCTCCACAAGATTGGTGACGGTCAATGGATTGGTGTGCCAATGAAAAATCAAATCGCCCGTGGCGAAGCTGGATAGATCCAGCGGCGCAGCAGGTGCGTTCGTCGTTTTTACAAACTGAATCGCTCGCCGCGCCAACGCGAGCGCCAGCGCATCCGCCGGCGCGTGGCCGGAGCCACCCAAGCGCACCACGCTGAACACCCGCCCGCTCGGATTCACCATCACCTGCACCCGCGTGGGCCGCAGCAGTGAAGTGTGGTTCCAAGTTTTTAATTTGGGCGGCGCGATCAAATTGCGTCCGGCCAAATCGCCCGCCACTTCCAGCCGACTTGCCTTTGGTAGATCCAGTGGCGGCACATTCAAAACCATTATTTCCGGGTTCGGTTTGATAAACGCATTCGCGCTGTCGCCGAGGTTCGTTTTCAGAATACTGTCGATCGGGCCGGTGAGCAGATTGGTGGGATACGGAATTTCAATCTCCGGCGGCTGCCAACGATACGGCTGATGCGGCATCATTCCCGGCCGCAATGATGGGCCGGAAAACCCTCTCGGATTCGGCCGCGCAAACGCAGTCGGATCCTCCAAAGCCAATGCCTCGAGCAATCCGGCACTGTTGGTGTTCGCCAGCAAAAGGGGCGCGGGATTGGCCGACGGTTGGGGCGCGCTAGCCTTGCGCGATAGCCACCACAAGCCGGTGCCTTGCAGTGCGAAAATCACCGCCACCCACCAGCCCCAACGAAACCGCCCTGCAGAAAGCGTGCTGCCGGTGGGAGTGGTCATTGCGATTTAGCCTTGTTGACCTTTCGGGCTTCATCGGGTTTTTCAAGCAACCCCGGCTGCGTGGCCAGCCACGTTTTGTGAATGCCCGCCGCGCGCGCGATGGCGGCCACACGGGTGATGGATTCCTGACTGGCGCGGCGGTCGGCCTGCAGCACGAGTAATAAATTGGTGCGACCCGCCGCCGCCCGCTGCAACTCGCCCGGCAAATCGTCCAACGTCACGGTCACATTGCGAAAAAATAAATTGCCCTTTCGATCCAACGCCACCACGAGCGAGCCCGAGTAGCCTTCCGGCAGTGCGCCAGCCACTTTGGGTAACTCCACCGGCACGCCGGGCGTGAGCAGCAGCGCCTTGTTTTGGATGAGATAAAACAGAAGCAAAAACATCATCGCCGCAATCGGCACCGCGCCGGGCAGTTCACAACGGAGTTGATGTTGGCGACGAAATTTCACGGCTGTTCAAATAAATCGGCGCCCTCAGTTGATGTAGTAGAAGCAGCAGGAGTCTCTTCGGTTTTCTTTTTGCGACGACCCGGTTTTTCCATTTCGCTGACCATTCGCAAGGCGTCGAGCGAGGTTTTTTCCATATCGAGAACAATATCACTCACCACCGTGACAAGGTGATTGTAGCCTACATAACACGGCACGCCTACCGCCAACCCGAGCGCCAACGGCATTAGCGATTGCGCAAAATGCGCGTGATGATCGGTGATCACCGCCTCGCCGGTTTTCATAAATCCGAGCACCGAGCCGAGCAGCCCGAGCAACGGCGCCACTTGCCCGAGCGTAGCCAGCACGCCGAGGCGTTGCTCGAGCCGCGCGGTTTCCATGCTGCCGGATTGTTGGAGCGCTTCCTTCACCTCCTCGCGCGGGCGGTTGTGTTGAGTGAGCACGGTCTTCACCAAACGCGCGGCGGGGCTGGGGGTGGCGTCGCAAATGTCAATCGCCTCCACCAAATTTTTCTGGCGCAGTACATTTTTCAGGCCACCGAGGAGCGCGGTGGTGTTGATCTGCACGCGATGGTACGTGAGGCGGCGCTCCACAAACACCACCACGCCCAGCGCGCTGGCGGCCAGCAACACCCAAACCATCGAGCCTCCCTGTAGCAAAGTCACAGCAAACATAGCTGTTTGTAAATCAACCCCCCGCCCGAGGTCACGCCAATAACTTCGCCTTGCCGCCAACGCCCGCTCCGCGCCATCCTCACGCATGGACCAGCCAGATCAACTCCGCGAACTGTTTCGCATGCAGAAATCTCTCAACGAACGCATCGGCGTGCAAACCGATGGCATGACCGATGAGCAGAAAACCGAATGGACCCTCAACTATTGCCGCGCGATGGGACAGGAACTTGCCGAACTCACCGACAGCGTGCCGTGGAAATGGTGGGCCAAATACCAAAAGCTCGACGAACAAAACGCACGCGTGGAAGTGGTGGATCTGTTTCACTTTCTCATCAGCCTCGCCCAAGTGCTCGGGATGAGCGCCGATGATGTTTACGAAGCGTACCTGAAAAAGAACGAGGTCAATTTCCAACGCCAAGACAGCGGCTACACGGAAAAAGATCACGACGATTCAAAGCACATTTAATCTCAATTAATATGGCCGCCACACCGCCACCGGAGCATTTGCGCGATGAAGTGGAAAGCGTGCTCATCGGCGAAGCCGAAATCGCCGCGCGCGTACGTGAACTTGCCGCCGACATTGAGCGCGACTTTGCCGGCAAAGATTTGCTCGTCGTCGCGTTGCTCACTGGCACCGTCCCCTTTCTCGCCGACCTCATCCGCCACATCGCGCTGCCCATGCGGCTGGATTTTATGGGCGTCTCCAGCTACGGCAGCAGCACCGCGCCGGGCGAATTGGTCTTCACCAAAGAACTCCGGCTCGAAGCGCGCGACCGCGATGTGCTACTCGTCGATGACATCCTCGACACCGGAAAAACCCTCCGCGCCGTCATCGACAAACTTAACGCCCTCCAACCGCGCAGCCTCAAAACCTGCGTGTTGCTCGAAAAAAAATCCCGACGCACCGAAGCCATCCCCGCCGATTACATCGGATTCGAAGTCCCCGACGAATTCGTCATCGGCTACGGCCTCGACTACGCCGAGCGGTATCGCAACCTGCCGTTTATCGGCGTACTTAAGGAGTCAGCAGTAAGCGGTGAGCAGTGAGCAGTTGTTATGCAATCGAAACCTCATAAAAATTTGTTGTGCTGGCAGAAGGGGATGGATTTGGTGGTTTTGCTGTATCGATTGACCGCCTCTTTTCCAAAGGAGGAGCGGTTTGGTTTAACTTCTCAGATTCGGCGGGCGGCAGTTTCCGTTCCCGCAAATATTAGCGAAGGAGCTGCGGATCGTTCAACTGGTCAATTTACAAATTATCTTGGAATCGCAATTGGCTCACTAAACGAGCTATCCACTTTAGTTGAAATTTCTCATCGCGTGGGACTTTTATCCGACGCTGACCAAGACACCGCCCAAAAACAAATCGACGAATGCCTCGCCCTCACTTTTGGCCTCAAGAAAAGTGTCCAAAAACAAAAATGATTTCCGATTCCAAATTCTGCTCACCGCTCACTGCTCACCGCTCACGATGAGAGTAACTGTTAAATTCTGGTCGTACTTTCGTAACTTAACTGAGTGCGATGAAACTTCACTCGAAGTTAACAAAGATGAAACACTCGGTAATGTGCACGCGGCGGTGATGGAAAAATTTCCCAAGCTCGCCGAAATGAAGAACAGCACGCTCAAAGCCGTGGGTGTGGATTATCAAACGGATGAATTTGTGTTGAGCGATGGCGATGAAGTTTCGCTGTTCCCTCCGGTGCAAGGCGGATGAAAAATTTCAACGCGACCCAATAGGTAGGGCGTGCTCTCCGAGCGCGCCAAGGCGGTTTCGGAGAAACCGCCCTACCCGACCAAGGTGGAAAATGAAAACCCAACTCACCCTCACCCCCAACCCTATCCCCGAAACTCCACCATCGACGACCGATGGCATGGGCGCGGTGGTGACGTTCCACGGCGTGGTGCGCGGTACGGAAGATGGCGAACCTATCCGCGCCATCGACTACGAAGCGAACGAGGCGATGGCGCGCCATCAGTTTGAATTAATTTTTGCAGCCATCGAAAACCAATGGCCGGTGGAATCCATCCGCCTCATCCATCGCGTCGGCGAGGTGATGGTAAATGAAGCATCGCTGCAAGTGGAAGTCATCGCCCCCCACCGAGCCGAGGCCTTCGCGGCTTGCCAGTTTTTGATTGATGAAATGAAAGCGAAAGTGCCGATTTGGAAAAGGGCGGTTTTTTAGACACGGATTTCACGGATTCACACAGATTTTTTAATCCGTGAAAATCAGTGAAATCCGTGTCTTTATTTTAACTCCACCCCCACCGGACAATGATCCGAACCCATCACCTCGGGCAAAATAAATGCCTTTTTCAATCGCGGTCGCAGGCTTTTTGAAATTAAAAAATAATCAATCCGCCAACCAATGTTTCGGCCGCGAGCGTTAAGGCGGTTGCTCCACCACGTGTAATGGCCGCCGCCGGATTCGAATTCGCGAAAGGTATCAATGAAACCCGCTGCCACAAACGCGTCAAACCCGCCGCGTTCTTCCTCCGTGAAACCGGCGTTCTTTTTGTTGGCCTTGAAATTTTTCAAATCGATTTCTTTATGCGACACATTGAGGTCGCCACAAAAAATCACCGGCTTGCGGCGTTCGAGTTTTTTTAAGTATGCGAGAAAATCGCGATCCCATTGCTGGCGGTACGGCAGCCGCGCGAGGGTGCGCTGCGCGTTGGGGACGTAGACGTTTACCAAAAAGAAATCGTCGTGCTCGGTGGTCAACACGCGGCCTTCGTGATCGTGTTCGGCAATGCCGATGCCGCGCGTGATGTTGTTGGGCGGCGTTTTGGTGAAGGTGATTACGCCGGAATAGCCTTTTTTCTCGGCAGGATTCCAATGCGGCTCATACGCTTTTGGCCAATCGGGATCTACTTGTTCGGGCAGCGCGCGGCTTTCCTGAACGCAAAGGATATCCGGCCGGGCTTTGCGGAGCCAATCGGCGAAGCCTTTTTTCTGCGCGGCGCGCAGGCCGTTGACGTTCCACGAGAGGATTTTCACTAGACTTCTTTCACCACGCCCCAATGCACGTCGAGGCGTTTGGTGAGATAAATTTTCACGGCTTTCACCAACGTCTTGGCTTCGCATTGTTGACCGGCGGCAACGATTTGTTTGAGGGTCATGCCGGATTTGATGGGGAAACTTTCCTGCGCGATGACTGGGCCTTCATCGAGCTGCATGCTCACGAAATGCGCGGTGACGCCGGCGATTTTCACGCCGTGCTCGTACGCCTGCCGATACGCCTGCGGGCCGGGGAAACTCGGCAGCAATGAGGGATGGATGTTGATGATTTTATTTTTGTAACGCCACACGAAATCGGGTGACAAAATTTTCATGAACCGCGCGAGCACCACGAAATCCACTTCGTGCGTTTCCAAAACACGCAGCGCTTTTTTCTCAGCACGCGCGCGATCGTTCCACGGGATGTGCACGAAAGGTAGTTTGTGTTGATGCGCCAACGTCTTGAGCTCGGGGCGATTGCCGAGCATCACCACCGGCTCGGCTTGGTTGAGCTGGCCTTTTTGGAACGCTCCAAGCAACGCCTCCGGACACGCCGACTCGCGCGTGACCATCAGCGCCATCCGTTGTTTGCGGCCCGGCTCAGTGAGGCGCAGGCGCATTTCCATTCCCAATTCTTTGCCAAGCGCTTTGAGGCCGCGCTTGAGGGCGGCGGGTTTCAATTGCCCATCGCGCCACGAGGCTTGGATGACCATGCTGAATTGCCCGCGCGTGACCGCCTCTTCCAAGGCCTCGATATTCGCCTTTTGTTCAAAAAGAAAATTTGTGACCCGCGCAATCACACCGGTCTTGTCCCGGCCAATGACAGTGATGGTGGCGTAACGCTGCATGCGCGGGAGCAAAACAAACCCCCGCGCGCAACGCAACCCTTTCGCACCCGACCGTACGCTCACGTACAATTGAGCTTGTTTTTAGCAACTGTAATTGTCATAAATCGCGGCCATGAGTGCCGACTCTGCTTCTGGTTCCGAACCCAAACTGAAACTCACACGCACGCAATGGCTGATTTGCTTCATCGCGACTCTGGGGTTTCTGTTCGATATTTACGAACTCCTGATGCTGCCGCTGATCGGCAAAGATGCGCTGATGGATTTGGCGAACGTGCGGCCGGGCACACCGGAGTTCACGCATTGGTTTCGAATCATCTTTTTTGTGCCGGCCATTTGCGGCGGTATTTTTGGTTTGCTCGGCGGTTATTTGACCGACCTGTTTGGCCGACGCCGCGTGCTGACTTACAGTATTTTACTTTATGCGGTGGCGGCATTTTGCGCGGGGTTTTCTACCACGATGTATCAACTGCTCTTTTTTCGGTGCCTCGTGTTCATCGGCGTGTGCGTGGAATTTGTCGCGGCGGTGGCTTGGTTGTCGGAATTATTTCCGGACCGCGTCCAACGCGAAAAAGTATTGGGCTACACCCAAGCCTTCTCCTCGGTGGGCGGCCTCACGGTGGCCATCGTGTATGGCTACCTTTCGCAAATCGCCAGCACCGGCGGCGGGTTACCGGTGATGCCGGATTGGTTTGCCGGCGTGCTTGGTAATATTTCCGGCGATAGCGACACCGCCGTTTGGCGTTACACGTTGATGAGCGGATTGATCCCCGCCATCCCGCTCATTATCATCCGCCCATTCCTGCCGGAATCGCCCCAATGGCAAAAGAAAAAGGACGCCGGTAAACTCAAGCGCCCGAGCCTGGGCGAATTGTTCGCGCCGCAATTCAAACGGGTTACCATCATCATCACACTGCTATTTGCTCTGGCCTATGGCGGGGCGTTTGGCGCATTGCAACATATGCGACTCATCCTGCCCAAAGCACCCGAGGTGGCTGCCGATTCCAATGCCGCCAAAGAAAAAGCTGTGGCTGCCGCCAAGGCCGGGAATAAGAATAAAAAGGAAACCACCATCGCCGGCAAACAAGCGTTCAAAGCAGCCGAAGGCGTGCACGTGGCGCACGTCACCAAAGTGCAGGAAATCGGCGGGCTCTTTGGACGGGCGTTGATGGCGATGGTGATGGTGGTCGTCGTAGCGCGCGGCACGGCCAATATTTTGCCCTTTGTGGGTTGGACCGTTTTGGCGGTATTTTTAATCTACGAATCGTTGATGGGCTTTGGCCTGAAATTCTCCGACCCCTCCAATCCGAATGCCAGCGTGCTCACCGCGCATTTGATGTGCCTCGGCAAAGGCATTCTGTTCGGCGGCATCCTCGGCATCCCCGTTTGGTGGCTCACCACCCGACTCACGAATTATCTCAAAGACGCTCCGTGCCGATCCGTCCTGCGCGCTGTCCAATTGCCTGGGATATTCTTAATGCCCCTCATCTTTGGCTTTCTCATTGCCAACAGCCTTTCCACCGCGTACATCGGCGTCTTCATTGCCGGACTGCTTGTCATCGGGCAATTCACATTTTGGGGCAATATGCTGCCGCGCTATTTCCCCGTGCACTTACGCGGCACGGGCGAAAGCTTCGCCGCCAACATCGGCGGCCGCCTCATCGGCACCAGCTTTGCCTTCCTGGTTTTCACCGTCACTGATCAACGCTGGCAGGGCATCTTCCCTGAGTCCCTCCACGGCCCGGATGGCTTTGCAATGCGCGTAGCGTACACCACTGCTGCGATTGGATTTTTCGTCTTCGCCCTCGGCTGGTTCATCGCCGGCAAACTCCCCGACCCCCAATACAGCGATCACGAAAGCGAAAATGACGATGACCCAAAACCCATCCCCACTGAGGACGAAGAAGAAACCACCGCACCCAAGGATTAGTGAAATGCTAATTCGGTAGGGACGCGCTGTGCGCGTCCGTGGACTCGCGCAGCGTGTCCCTACCAAAACCAATCCATCCCGTTAGTCCATCCCCGTGAGTTGGGGGAGATCCATCTTGGTTCCGGCGATGGCGGATTGGATTCCGGCTTCTAGAATTTCCTGGGCGTCGCGGCAGTGGCCGGGGCGGCAGAGGGGTTGGAAGGCGGTGTCGTTGTCGAGGCAATGCAGGAAATGGGCGATGGGGGTTTGTAAATGTGTTGGCGACTCGGGCACGTCCACTTCTTTGCCTTCAGGATTTTTGGGAGTGGCGAGGAGGAGGCGACCGTTGCCGGGTTCGGCGAGGAGGGTGCCTTCGGTTCCATAGATTTGCGTGTGGTAGTTGGTGGCTTTATCGATTTGCGTCCAACTCGCTTCGGCAATGCTGATGGCTTTGGGGTATTGCATCAGCAACACGGCGTTGTCTTCCGCATCAAGATCGGTCTTCACCAGATTGCCGGTGACGGCGGTGACGCTGTGCGGGCGACCGAGCAGCACACGGGAAAGCACGGCGCCGTAGCAGCAATAATCCATCAACGCGCCGCCGCCGTTGCGGTTGGGGTCGTAGAGCCAATCGCAAAAATATTCGCTCGCGCCCATTTCCTTCGGGCCTTGATGCGCGGCGCGGTAGCGGACTTGCCAGACCTCGCCGATTTCGCCGGACTGCGCGAGATCGAGCGCGTGTTGCACGCCGGGCCACCACGCGATGGGCCAGTTGACCATCAACCGCTTGCCGGTGGTATCGGCGGTTTGCAGAAGTTGATCGGCCCCGGCAAGATCGGCGGCGAGGGGTTTTTCGATGAGTACGTGCCAGGCGCGTTCGAGAGCTTTCACGCCTTCCTCCGCGCCGGCGCGGTTATCGCCAAACAGGCAAACGGCATCGATCGGATCGCCCGCGGCCATCTCGGCGGAATCGGTATACGTGGCTACGCCGAACTCCTTACCAATGCGCTCGAGCAAAGGCGGCTTCGTGCTGGCGGCGGCGACCAATTCCACGTGTTCGTTGGCCGCCATATCCGGCAGCAAATCCCACACGTGATCGTGCGACAACCCAATGAGCCCCATGCGTATCATCCGGGCAAAGTGTGGAGCGAACTGGGGAGAGGCTCAACCTTTTCTTGTAAAATAGAATCCAACCGCTAGCGAATTTTCATCACCCCGTCGGGATCGGGTCGCTGAGTGGGGCGCGTAAAATTTTCGTTCACGCCTAAGTACGCGCCGCCGTGGCTATTCGCGTGGGCCTTGATGGCTTTGGCGAGGCCCGCATCAGTCGTCTGCTGCACGCTGCCATCGGCAAGCGTGATTTGGCCTTGGCTTGCGCTTAATCCGGCCATCGCGTGGCGTTGGAGCATCACAGAATCGGCGTGGTCGTTGCCGATAAATTTTTGCAGCAACGAATTTTGTTTTGAAAATTGCAGCGATCCGCCGAGAAACTCCGCGATGTCCGGCAGCGCTTTGCCGGCGGGATAATCAAATTCATAAGCCGGCTCGCCAATGAGATTGCGCGTGAAGGCAAGGATGCTCGCGGGGCGTTGCTCATCCGCGCCGAGGTGCACGCCGTAGCTCATCGAACGGCGATCCATGTGAATATGAATGCCATCGAAGCCCGCACCGAAGCCTTCCCATTTTCCGTTGGTGGCTTCCTCTTCATTGTAAACCGTCACCGACGGATCGCACGGCGAAGCAAGCACGCGTGCAGTCACCAACTCGCGCCGCGCCGGTTCGCTCAAAAACATAAACCGAATATCCCACAAATGAATCCAGCCCGAGTGCGCCTGCCCATACATTCGTTTGAACATCGCGTCGCCTTGCTGCTGCGTGAGCAGCCACGGGTAGCGCGAGTCGTACGTCATCGAAAACCCACGCAGCGCCGCGTTCACTTGGCGAAGGTTATTAACGCACTTGATGCGGTTCGCTTTCGCCTTGCCCTTAGCCAGCGTGGGCAGCAGCAAACTAGCCAGCATACTGATAATGGCAATCACCACCAACAACTCCACCAGCGTGAACGCGCGCTTGTTTGCCGCCAACTGCATGCACGCACCGTGCCTTAAATGTTGCGCAATTGCAATCCGCAGCGATTTGCCCAATCCTCCCGCCGATGAAAACCACCGCCGCGGTGCTGCACAAAACAGAACGGCCACTGCCGTACGCCGACTCGCAACCGATGGTCATCGAGGAACTCAACCTCGACGGCCCCGGCGAAGGCGAAGTGTTGGTGGAGGTCAAAGGCGCGGGGCTATGCCACTCGGATTTATCGGTCATCCAAGGCGCGCGTCCGCGTCCGATGCCGATGGTGCTCGGCCACGAAGCCAGCGGTATCGTGCGCGAAGTGGGCAAAGGCGTTCGCGAATTTGCGCCGGATGACCACGTGATTTTTACATTCATCCCCAGCTGCGGCGCGTGCCGCTACTGCGCCGAAGGCCGCCCTTCCCTCTGCGAACCGGGCGCGGACGCCAACAACGCCGGCACGCTAATGAACGGCGCGCAACGATTCAGTCGCAACGGCAAATCGTATTTTCACCACTGCGGCGTTTCCGGTTACTCGCAATTCACCATCGCCCTGCCCAGTTCGTTGGTGAAGATTGATGACGACTTGCCTTTCGAACACGCCACACTTTTTGGCTGCGCGGTGATGACCGGTACCGGCGCGGTAATGAACACTGCCGATATTCGCCCCGGCCAGTCGATTGCAATTTTTGGGCTGGGAGGCGTGGGACTTGCCGCGTTGATGGGCGCGAAAGCATGCGATGCCGGAACGATCATCGCTGTCGATTTATTGGAATCCAAACTCGAAATGGCCCGCAACCTTGGCGCCACGCACACGATCAATGCCAGCGAATGCGATCCCGTCGAGGCCATCCGCGACCTCACCCACGGCGGCGTGGAAATCGCCCTCGAAAGCGCCGGCCACGCAAAGGTGCTCGCGCAAGCTTACGAATCCACCGCCCGCGGGGGAACGACCATTGCCATCAGCCTGCCGCATCCGGAACATCAATTTAGCATTGCCGCCGTGTCGCTTAGCGCGATGGAGAAAACGGTGAAAGGTTCGTACCAAGGCAGTTGCATTCCCGGCCGCGACATCCCGCGCTTCATCGAAATGTTCCGCGCCGGAAAACTTCCCGTGGACCAATTGCTTACCGACACCATACCATTAGAAAAAATCAACGAAGGCTTCGACCGCCTACACAAAGGCGAAGTCGCGCGGCAGGTGATTTTGTTTTAATGAACACGGATGCGCAGGATGCACAGGATGAAAAACCATCCTGAATATCGTGAACATCTGTGTTCAATTCACTTCAATCAGCGCCCGATGACTTCTTTGATGCGCGCGGCTACGTTGATGGCGTCGTCGTGGCGCAGGCCGTGTTGGCCCATATCTTCCGCCGCGCCGCCGAAGGTTTCGAACACGAGACTGCTCCAAATCACGCCTTTGGTGTGACGCACACTCGCCAAGCGCGTCATTTCAATTTCTGATTTATGCTCGCGAAGGGTTAAAAACGTCCAAACTGTTGTGTTGATTTTGCCGCCTCTCACCTCAATCACCGGTGGCCGGAACAGGCTTGTAAAATTCCAAGTAGAAAAGAACGCACCAAACGGGCTCGCCTGCACGGTGATTTGCAATTGCCCCGCTTGCGCCGCCAACAACGCCGCGTTGGCCGTGTTGCAGTGCGGACATTTTTTGGCTTGAGCCGCAATCGGCTCACGACAGCCCTCGCACGAAACCGTGTCCCGAATCGGCCGCGTGCAGTGCGGGCAGAAATAACGCGGGTTGGAAATTCCATCCCCGCAATTGGGACAGATGGCGGATTGGGTTGGGGCCTCGGTTGACGTTTCCACGGGCGAAAGATACCGCACCTCCACGTCTTTTTTCAATCAATTTGAATGAACACAGATATTCACGATGGACAGGATTTGGTTTTTGTTTTTCGGGGTCGTTGGTTTCAGTGCCGGAGGGACGGCCGAAAATAGCCCGGCGTTTCAACGCTGGGATAACGACACTCGAAATGGAAAAGTCCCGGAGGGACGACTGAATCTGCACAACCTTTCAACCGTCCCTCCGGGACTAAAAATCTACTCGCGCCCCAAACCCAGTGCTAAAGCACTGGGCTATTTTCGGATGGCCCTCCGGGCCAAAAACCAATTCCCTAAATCCTGTCCATCGTGAATATCTTTGTTCAATTGTCTTCCTTCACCATCGTATTCATCAATGTACCAATCCCATCGATGCTCGCCTCGACCACGTCGCCGGGCTTTAGGTACACACCTTTGGCGTGGCCGACGCCGGCGGCGGTGCCCGTGGAAATGATGTCGCCCGGCTCCAACGTCACGAAGGCGGACACAAACTCGATCACCGCTGCCACCGGAAAAATCTGCATCGCCGTGCTGGCGTCCTGATGCACTTCGCCGTTGACCGTAAGTTTAAGCGGCAACGCCTGTGGATCGGGGACAGTTTCCGGACACGCAATGCACGGGCCGACGGGACAACTGCCGTCGTGCCATTTGCCGTGTTGCCAATCGAAAAACTGATCGCGCTCGCGTTCTTCACGATTCGGGTTCGGCCGAAAGCCGCGGTCGGAAATATCATTCACCACCGTGTAACCCGCCACAAACTCCAACGCTTCAGCCTCGCTCACCCCCTTGGCGCGTTTACCAATGACGATGCCCAGCTCGCATTCCCAATCAATGTTGTCCGGCGACACAGCCGGAATGGGAATGTCGCCACCGTGTCGATTCAGCGTGGTCGACGGCGGTTTCATAAAGACATATGGAAACGTCCGCGCGCGCTCCACGGCGATGCCGCCGCTTTCCTCGATGTGTTTGGCGTAATTCCCCGCGAGCAGCAGCAACTTGTTGGGGCGCGGAATCGGCGTGAGAATTTCCGCATCCACCACTGCCAAACCCGCCACCGCACCGGGGTTTGATCGCAGCCAAGCTTCCACTCGCAAGGCCGCTTGCCGTCCCTCGCCATTTGGCAAAAACGCCAGCAAATCTTCAGTGACCGCCAATGATTCGCCTGCCGCGCTGGCGGCGGCGTCTAATGGAATCACCGTTTCGTCATCAAAAAAACCAGCGTGTGCTTGGCCGTTTTGTTCAAATCGACAGAGTTTCATTTATTGATTTCCCCCAACACATCCGCCGTGGTTTTCAGGCGCGCGAATTTGGGCTGCCAGATTTTGAAACACGCCTCGTGCAAGTCGGGCCACGGCGAGGCGCAGCCGTCGGTGATGGCTGTCACGCGGTAGTTGCGTTGAGTGGCGGCGATGAGGGTGGCGTTCACGCACACGTCGGTGGTGATGCCGACCATAAACAAATGAGAAATATGTTGGCTGCGCAATGCGAGGTCCAGCGGCGTGCCGTAAAATTTATCGTACGTGTGGCCGCGGATGATGAGTTCCTCGGGGCGCGGTTGCAGCGCGGGAATGGTGTCAGCCGATTCCGCGCCGGTGCCGGCGTTGTGACCGATGAGGCAGTTGCTCGATTGACTTCCAAAACCGGGCGCGCCTTCCCCTCCTTCGGTGGGCAAATGCTCGATGCCAAAAGGATCGCCGCGCAAGCACGGCACGTTTTGGGCATAAACAAACTCGGTGAAAATCACCGGCGCTTCTGCGGCGCGGAAGGCATCGATAAGGCTCGCAAGATTGGGAATGATGTCGCGCGCAGCGGCGACTTCCAACGATGCGCCTTCGTCGATAAACCCGTGCTGCATATCAATGACGAGCAGCGCGGTTTTGCCCGGCAAAAAACGGTGGGTGTCGTCGATGACCTTCAGCTTGGCTTCAAGAATGGCGTCGTGGGAACTCACGGGAGGAAAGTATCAGGCAAAGGGTGAAAGTCAAAGGCCGATGAAGGCCCAAAGAATCTTCATTGAGTCTTGGGCATGGGTCATTCCCCACTGGCCTTGAGCCGTTCGATCTGCTCCGCCTCAATGCGGTTGAGTTCGTCGTTCAGGCCAAAGTTCGTTCGTTTGTTGGCCGAAGCGAACAGGGCCATCAAGGCAAGCATCAACATCACGATGATCATCGCACCGCCGCGTTGGCGTGCTCGAATGGATGAACGAACAATTTTCATTGAATCGATTGCGAATTGGGCACGGCTAAAAAGGTGAACAGCGGTTGCGTCTGCGCCCGGCGACCGCTTTGAGTTTTGATTTCCAATTCCCAGCGCAATGCGGGAACGCTGCCTCGGGAGTCATCGATCATTTTGGAGGATTTCACATTGAACAAAATCTTTTCCTTGGGCGCGTCGCCGACCTTGCGCCAGACGCGGCTGCCTTCAAAAAAATAATCAATGTGGCCCGTCGGCGTGGTCAGACGCAAAACGGTTGCCTTGCGCCACGCGCTGGGAATCCACTCGGGCGCGAGGGTGGCTTGGCGCACATCCGCCCGCCAACGTTCGCCCGCGCGCAGGGCGAGCGAAATTTCGCGCGATTGCCGCTGGATATCCGCGGACTGTTGTCTGGCGCGGTGAAAAGTTTGAAAGGCCAACGTGCTGAACATCAACAGCAGTGCCAAGTACATCAACAATTCCACAAGGAGAACGCCGCGCCTGCGCATTGGGGGAGTGGGGCTCAACGTGTTCATTGCAGGCGCGCCTCCCGAGCCACGCGAATGTGCCGATGTGTGGCCGGATCGTCCGGCTGCCACTCGAGGCGGATGGTTTCTTGAGTGCGGGTTAAAATAAATTTTCCGGGCGGCAAATTGGCGGCGGCTTGGGCGGTGACGGCATACGTGTGTTGCCCCGGCTCAAAACCGTTGCCCGCACCGGCGGCGAGCACTTCCATTTCGCCGTCCACAATTTCCATCGCCACCGCGCGCAGGTACAGCTCGCGCGTGTGTTTTTGATCCTGCAATGACGAGGCCACCAGCGGGATCATCACCGCCGTGAGGATGGCAAGCGCCGCCATCACCTCCGCCGTCAACGAGCCGCGTTGGCGTTTCTTAACGTTTGATGGATGGTGCGTTACCATAATGAGGTGGCTTCCAATACGCTGATGAGAAACTGAAACACTCCCAACATCACAAGGCCCACGACGGCGCCATTATAAAACACCAAACCGGTGGTCGCCATTTGCGCGGCGGATTGTTCCTGCTGCGACGCGCGGGTATCAAGCGCTTCGTGCCACGTGCGCAAGGCCGGCAGAAATCCCTGTCCCGCGCGCGCCGCAGTGGTGAGGCGCCATTGGAATTCGCCCGAGCCGTCAATGCGACCCACGGCTTCGGGCAAGGGCATTCCGTTTGCCAAATCTGTGCCCACTCGCACCGCGCGGTTTTGATAAATCCAATTGCCCGTGCTTTCGGCAGCCAACTCCACCGCGCGCGCTTCCGGCAAGCCGGCATCGAGCAACAGCGCCAGCGACACAGAAAAATCGCGCTGCACCCGTTTGCGTCGCCACGGCAATGCGAGTGCCATCCGCGCGCTCAGCCCCGGCATGATGCGGGCAAAACACTGTTCCAATCGCGGCCCTGCCAAAAACGCCAGCGTGAAAACCCACATAGCAAACAACACCAGCGCGTGAACGCCAACCACCCACCAGAGATTTACCATTAGCCAATCAAAGACCCCCGCCGATGTTCCGAGCTCGCCCATGTCGGAAATGATGTCTTGGAATCTTGGCAAAATATAGACGCCCAACATCGGCAAAATCACCAGGCTCATCGGCATCACAACCAGTGCGAGAAGCACGAAATGATTCTGCGCCGTGCGGGCTTTGCCGGTGGCTTCACCCAACACCGCGCGACAAGCGGGCAGCACTTTTTGCAGGTCGCCCAGCTCGCGCCCCACCGCCAGCAGTGAAACGATCCGCGGCTCAATCAGCCCGGGCGCTTGGCGCAGGGCGGCCACTAATTCCATTTCGCGCAGGCGCGTCACCAACAGCGACTCCTGTTTTCCCTTGCGCCCGCACACCGTCACCACCTCGGGTTTGGTGAGCAAATAAATAAACACGACCGGAATAATAACTCCGCCATAGGTCAGAATCGCTCCGGCAAATTGACCGCCAAATACCAATGAGGCGGCGCTGGCGCTCGCCAATAAAATGTTTACCAACGCTAAACCGATGCCGAGCCAACGACCCCACGCCCGATAGCGTACTAACTGCACGCCTGCCCAAATATGAAACGCATCCCAAATGAAGGCCCACAGAAAAATGTGCATTGCCGCAAGATCGCTCCATCCCAAGCCGCCCGATCCGCCGAGTCCGTCTGTGGGGTAGCTGCGCAAAATCGTTGCCAAATAAATCAACGTGAAAGCCAAGCCAACCGCGCCAATTAAAATGTGTACTATCCCAAGCACAAACGGCGTGCGCGGGGTGGCCAGAAATTCCACCGAGCGATCCCCCGCGCGCGCGCAGGACAGAAAAATTTCCTCTGCACGCCGACCTTCGCGCAGGCCCATCTCGAGCAGGTTAAGAAACAACCGCGAGTTTTCCCGGCGCCGCAACGGCAGCCCCAGCATATATCCACCCAACCGCAGCATTGGAAACATCAACAGCACCAAGCCAACGATCACGAGCAACTGGATGAATTGTTCGTCATTCATCGTGTGAATTTACATACCCAACCAATCCATCATGCTTGTGATGGCCATCATCAGCGGAATCACCTGAATCATAATCAAAAGCCCCAACGCGAGAACGGCCATTGGGAGCGCGGCAAAAAGAAAGGCATCCGTCCGATGCGTTTGCCGGGCGTGATACAAATCCGCCGCGCGCTCAAAGCCGGCCGCCAAGTCTTCGCCGCCGCTGCGCAGCACCCACGTGAACAGCGGCGGAAATACTTTTCCCGGTTGAGCAAATTCCTCGGGCTTGCCTTCGCCGCGTTCGAGGCGTTCGTTCCATTCGGCCAATTCCGCGCCCGCTGCGTTGTCGCTTTCCAATTCACGCACTAACGCCAGCGATTCGCCCAGCGAACAGCCGCTGCGGAGCAGCATCGCCATCGCACCCGCCACGCGCGCCAAGCCCGCTTCGCGAAAAGCCGGCAGTCGCCAAACCATTTTCCGCCGCATCCCGGGCGATGCCAGCAATCCCAACACAACTAAAGTCAACGACATCAAAGCCACCGGCGGCGCCCACTGATAAAAGCGATACATTGCAGGTTCTTCGCCTCTCCCATAAAAATCTTCCAGCGGCACCACCGTCAACACTTCCGCCATACACCACGCCACGCCGAACGACAACGCCGTGGCGGTGAGCAACACCAATAGCGGGTAAACCATCAGCCCCTTCAGCCGCAGCCAAGAGGTGTGGGCGCGCGCGTAGTGATCGGCCAACCACTGCAGCACGGCGGGCAGGTTGTTGGCTTCGGCGCCGACTTGCAGCATTTTTTTGTAAAGGCGCGGCAGGTCGCGGCGTTCCAGTGCATCGGCCAGCGATGTGCCGGAGGCGAGGTCATTTTCCAGCACCTCCAATTCCGCGCGCAATGGGCCGCGCTCCATCGAACCGGCCAACTCGCGCAAGCTGCCTTCCAGCGGCAGACCGCTCTTCAGCATCCCCGAGAGTTGTTCGTTGGCAAAGGCGAGTTCGTCGGATTTGATCGGCATTTTACAAACTATTTTATGAACCCAAAACACGCTCGAGCTCGGCTGCGTTGGTGAGGTTTTCTTTGAGCAAAACTTTTCCGGATTCAGCTAATGGCTCCGCCGGTTGAAAAACGGATGCCCCGTGCTCGCGCACCTGCGCCCGCAATGCGTCATCCATCCGCGCCCACTCAGAAACGGGCAAGCGATTTTTATAACCCGTCTCCAAACAATCCCCGCAACCTTCGCCCGCGCACGCAGCGCACAAACGGCGGACAAGTCGCTGATTAAACACCAACGCCAACGCGGCCGCGACGGCGTAGCGATCCGGGCACATCGCCAGCAGACGTTCGAGCACGCCGGAGCACGAGCCTGCGTGCAGCGTGGAAATCACAAGATGGCCGGTGAGCGCCGCGCGCACGGCGATGCGGGCGGTTTCTTCATCGCGGATTTCGCCAATCGCCAGCACTTGCGGATCCTGCCGCATCAAGTGCCGCGCGGCGGTGGCGAAGGTCAACCCGCGCGCCTCGTTCACTTCGGTTTGCATAATGCCCGGCAGCACTTGCTCCACGGGATCTTCCACGGTGATGATGTGGCGTCCGCCGCTTTGGGTTAAATGACGGAGGCAGGAATAAATGGTGGTGGTCTTGCCGCTCCCCGCCGGACCGGTGAGGAGCAGCAAACCGGATTGCGATTTCAAAAAAGTTTCCAACACCGCGCGTGGCTCGGATTGATAACCCAATTCATCAAGCGACTGCGCGGCTTCCGGGAAAAAGCGCAGCACAATTTTCTCGCCCGTGACGGTGGGATACGTCGCCACGCGCACATCGTGGGCGGCATTGATTTTTTCGCGCGCAATGCGGCCATCCTGCGGAAGGGAATCTTGATAGGTTTTCAGGCGCGCCAGATATTTGATGCGGCCAAACACGCGACCCGCCACGGCGGCTGAAAATTCATCCACCGGCGCCATCAAGCCATCGAGCCGGAAGGACACTTGCGCGCGCGCCTCGCCCATTTCGCCTGAGCCACACATTTGCAAATGCACATCGCTTGCCCCCGCCCGCTCCGCGCGTCCCACCAATTCATCCACCGCCTTGACTGCGGCAGATTCGAAATCATCGGAAGCATTTGAGTTGTTCGCCAAATCAACCATGTTGGGTCATCGATTCCTGCTAAACCGAACATAGCACTTTGCGTGCTGACCTCCAACACAAAAACCAGATTTGAACACAGATATTCACGATATTCAGGATTAAATAATATCCTGTCCATCCTGAATATCTGTGTTAAATGAATTATAAAAAAGACCGCCCGGGCGGTGAACCGAAATTCACTTCCCAGACGGTCAAGCCCTGTTGAGTTGACATCAGCCGGAGCCGAAGCCGTCTCGCCAAGGATGCCTCGGGTGGAGGCGACAAGCCTGAGTTTCACCAGAATTCACCCCGAAAGATTTGTCCCAGCTGAAGGCCCACTCGTAAAAACAGCCCTTCCGAACCTCTGACTCGGCCAGCTTCCTTTCCAAGTTACCCTGGAAGTTCTGCCGACGAATTAAAAATACCACGAAAGTTAGAAACGCAAAGTAAAAGTTATTTTCCTCTCTCCACAGGTTATCCACAATCGCGAGCCACCCGTTTCCGAGAAGAAAATTCCAATGAAGTTGAATGGGCCCTGATTATTTTTTGGAATATGCGGCCAGCCAATCGGCCGCAGCTTTCTCGGCACTGGCTTTTTCTGCGGCGGTTACCTTGGGCTCTTTGAGTACCGTTTGCTGCATGCGTGGGAGGAATGCCTTGGCAACTTTGCTGCCCAAGCCATCGGCGATGAGATACCATTTATAGGCGGCAGGATAATCGCGCGCGGGGAGGCCCACTTGATTATAATACAGCTCGGCCAAACCCAACTGCGATTCCACGTGGCCTTTCTCGGCAGCTTTGGTGTACCACTCCATCGACTTTTTATAATCGCGCGCGGTGCCTTGCCCGTTGCGGCACATCCAGCCCACGGTGGATTCCGAAATCACGTGGCCCTTTTCCGCCGCAGCGAGATACGCCTTGTACGCCTCGGCATAATTACGGCCCGTGCCTTTGCCGGTATAATAGAGATCGCCCAACTCGTGCAACGTGGCGACATCGCCTTGAGCGGCAGCGGCTTTGACGGATTCAAATTTCGCCTTCGCCGCGGCAATGGCGGGGTTCACCGGTGCGGGCTTTGCGGGTGGCGCAGGTTTATTTTGAGCCCCGGCATTTAGGGCAATCAACAAAGTGGAAATCAAAAGTGTTTTCATAATTGATATGTTCATGACCAAACTTCTATCGTGGCGAACCATCCGCGTTCCACGTCTTGAGCGGTTTCTGATCGCCCTTGGCGTTCCACTCGCGGCGCTTCAGTTCGGTGCCGGCTTCGAAAATGCGTTCGCTGCGCGTGCTGCCGTCCTCAAACCAAGTGGTGTACGCGCCGTTAAGTTGATCGTTTTGGAAATCCGCTTCGGACCGTTTCTGGCCGCTCTCATAAAAAACCGTGTGCACCCCGTCGCGCCGACCTTGCGTGTAGTGGACGTCAATCTGCAGTTCGCCCGTCTCGTACCAAACCTGATGCGGCCCGTTGCGCTGACCGTCATTGTAGGTCACCAGCGAATTGCGATTGCCGTTTTCAAAAAACCAAATCTCCTCTCCGTGCGCCAATCCCTCGCGAAACTCGCCCTCCAGCGACACCCCGCCGTTGTCGTACAAATCCACCGCACGCCCGGTGAACGGCCCGTCGCCGCCCTTTTGAAAAGCGCGGCAGCCTTCCTGCCATTGGTCGAAGGACTCCTCCTGTTCATTGCGCCACTCGAGCTGAGCGTATTTGATGGGGCGTGCGGATTGGGTCGTCATCGGCGAAAGGTAGCGGGAAGAGGCTTGTTTGGCAAAGGGAAATTGGAATGAATTGCCGGAAATTACCAAGGCCCAATTTTCAATGACCAAGGAATGACCCAAAACCCAAGCACAAAAAACACGTGATCCCCATTGAGAATTGGGCATTGGAAATTCCTTGGGTTTTGGTCATTGGTCATTGGGCCTTTGCCCCCTACGCTCCTTCGATGTCGAAGCGAAAAATCGTAATCCTCGACGGACACACCCTCAATCCCGGCGACCTCTCGTGGGACGCCCTCGGCGAACTGGGCGACTTGACCGTGCACGCCCGCACCCCGCCCGCGGAAATCATAAACCGCGCCGCCGCTGCGGAAATAGTATTCACCAACAAAACCCCCATCACCGCCGAGACCCTCGCCGCCCTGCCGGCGCTGCGTTACATCGGCGTGCTCGCCACCGGCTACAACGTGGTAGACACCGCCGCCGCCCGCACGCGGGAAATCCCGGTCACCAACACCCCCAACTACGGCACCGCCGCCGTGGCGCAAATGACGCTCGCGCTGTTGCTCGAGCTCGCCTCGCAACCCGCACTACATTCCGCCAGCGTGGCCGAGGGTGACTGGACCGCGTGCCCAGATTTTTGTTACTGGAAAAAACCACTCGTCGAATTGAACGGCCTCACAATGGGCCTCGTGGGGTTCGGCGCGATTGCCCAAGCAGTCGCGAAGCGCGCGCAAGCGTTCGGGATGAAAGTGATGATTCACACACGCACGCCACGCGAGGCGGATGGAATTGAGTTTGTCGATCGCGCCACGCTGTTCCGCGAAGCGGATGTGGTAAGTTTGCACTGCCCACTCACGAATGAAAATGAAGGCTTCGTAAATGCCGAGCTATTGGCGACGATGAAGCCGACGGCATTTTTCATCAACACCGCCCGCGGCCCACTCGTAAACGAAACGGCCTTGGCAGCCGCGCTTAACAACGAACAAATCGCTGGCGCCGCGACTGATGTGCTTTCGGCTGAACCCCCACGCACGGACAACCCGTTGTTCGGCGCAAAGAACCTGATCATCACCCCCCACATCGGCTGGGCCACACACGCGCCGCGCGAGAGCGATTAATGAAAACGGCGACCGGAAACCTAAACGCATTCCTCAATGGCACGCCGGTGAATGTGGTGAATTGAACAGGTTATTTGAAGAGAATATTTGAACAGGGATATTCAAGATATTCAGGATTTATTTATCCTGTATATCCTGCCTATCTGTGTTAAAAAATGTGTTGAAAAATAATGTTTCCACCGCCGTCACCAACGCCTCCACTCTTACTTCCATCGCGAAATCCGACGGCGCTTCGCAGGTATAACTGAGGCGAGTCTTATTCATCACCAACCAAAATGCCTCCGGCCAAAGCTCGCGCACGGATGGATCCAGCTCAGGACAAATGAGACCGCGATCATTTTTGCGCCCATCAATTTCCGGCGAATGGTCGATGGGGCAAACCGCCTCAACCGCTTCGAGCACGCGCCGCGGTTCAGTCGGCGTGCCGTCCATTTTCAATTCATAACAATAAAACCCCTTCGCCTCCCAGTCTTCGTGGAGTTGGATTGAGAAATCAAAGTCCGGGAGCGTTTGCAGCCATTCAACGTGCGCGCGAATTTCCGGCGTGTGCCGAGATTTGTAATCGCGATTCAAATCCACGCCCGCCGCATTCTCGCGCGTGTTGCGCGGGAACCCGCTGGGATTCAGGCACGGACAAAGCCAAAGCTCCGCATCGTCCGGCCAATTATTTTCCGTTAGCAACCGCAACATCGCCAAAGGCGCGGCGGGTTCGTCACCGTGGATTCCAGAAGACAAATAAATTTTTCGGTGCACAGTTTCCGGTGCGCGATGCAGGATGAGAAGGCGGAGATCGTTTTCAGTTTCGAGCCAATCGATTTCCCAGCCGTGAGATTCAGCAGCGGATGCGCAGTCGCGAAGCACGGCAGCGATGTCGATTGTCTCGCCGTGGTAACCGTTTTGGTTTTGACCCGAGGGAATCATTATTAAATGACCAATTTCCAATGACCAAGTCCCCAAGGAAACCCCAATGATCAAACCCCAAAATCTCAATTGAGCATTGGGGCTTGGTTATTCCTTGGCCATTGGGTTTTGGTCATTGGGCATTACCCAGCCCCCACCGGCGCGCACTTTTTCTCCCCACAACCGCTCTTGCCGCTGGGTTCTTCTTCCCAATCGGGATCCAGCCCGAGGTCGCGGAGCATTTGCAAATCTTTCTCCACCGATTGATTGAGCGTGGTGAGGTAGTTGCCAACCATCAGCGCGCTGGCGCCGGCTTGGAAAACCATACATTGGAGATCGCGCAGATTCACGGTGCGGCCGCCGGCAACCATGATTTCTTTGGTCGGCATAATGAAACGGAAACAGGCGATGGTCTTGAGAATTTCCAGCGGCGCGAGGGACGGCTGATGTTCGAGCGGCGTGCCGGGGATGGGATTCAGGATGTTCACCGGCACCACGCTTGCGCCCACTTTGCGCAAGGTGAGGGCGAGATCGCAGCGATCCTCGCGGCTTTCGCCCATTCCGATAATGCCGCCACTGCAAATTTTGATGCCGGCGTTTTTCAAAAACTCAATCGTGCGCAATCGGTCTTCAAAAGAATGCGTGGTGCAGTGTTCCGGGAAAAAGTTTTGGGAGCTTTCAAGATTGTGGCCGTAACATTCGAGGCCGGCTTCCTTGAGACGATTGGCGACCTCCTGATTTTCGATGAGGCCCAGCGAGGCGTCCGGACGCGTTTGGCCTTGCGCTTTCATTTCCGCAATGCGATCGCAAACCTCATCGAGCATCGGCCCTTCCTTCAAGCCGCGCCACGCGGCCACGAGTCCCACGGCGGTGACGCCATTGCGGTTCGCTTCCGCGCCTGCTTCGGCCACCGGCTCGGGATCCACAAACCCATAGCGCGGGGTATCGGTTTGATACGCGGCGGATTGCGAACAGAACGAACAATTCTCCGAGCACGCGCCCGCCTTGGCGTTGACGATGGAGCAAAGGTGAATTTTGTTGCCCTTGAAATGTTCGCGGATGCGGTTGGCCCACGAAATCAGCGTGTGAATGTCGGCAGATTTTTCCAGCTCGAAAAGGAACATCGCGTCGTCCTTCTCGATTTGTTCGCCCGCCAATACGTCCCGGCCTAATGCCGCAATGCGCTCGTCAACCTGTTGCTCGCTCATGGTTGACGAGCGTAGTGGCGGCGGCAAGCGCGGGCAAGCTTCAGTTGTTGGTAGGGATGGGCTGTGGGCGTCCGTGGACACGCGCAGCGTGTCCCTACCGAGGCGCGGCGAGGGTTGGCGATGGATGCTGATGCAAAGGATTTGCCTTAAAATCACTCGCATCCAGCCGCGATCGCCATTGGTCGATGAGGGCGAGGGCGGTGGTCACATCGAGGCCGTGGTGGTCTGTGGGGTAGTTTTCCAAATAGCCCCGCGCCTTGCCGAGCAGGCGATGAGCGGGGCGAAGGCGATGGCCGGCGGCGGGCCACTTGGGGTTTTCGTGCATTGTGAGATGCACAAATCCGCCGGCGAGTTGGATGAGGGCTTTGTAAAAATTGGCATCGGGGGTGCCGCGTGTTTCGAGCCACAAATCCTCGAGCACATCGTGGGCTTCGTAAAATTCACCGGCGTTGAAGCACTCAACGTAGCCGAGGTAACGGGCATCGTGGCCGTGTTCGTTTTCGGCCAAATGCGCCACGCGGTCGGCGATCCATCCACTCTTATGCGTCACGCGCCGAGGGTATTGTGAAAAACGCGCCTTTGACATCCCAATGTGACTGCCCCACAAACACGCATGGCGAAGACCGGATTAGGCCGAGGATTGAGCGCGTTGTTGGGAACCCAAAAGGAAACTCCCGCCAGCGCGCCTGCCCCACCCGACGACGCGCCCGCGGTCCCCGTGGCGGAAGGCGAGCGTGTGTTGCGGTTGCATTGGAAAAAACTGAAGCCGTGTCCGTTGCAGCCGCGCAAGGAATTTAACCGCGAGGCACTGGAAGGCTTGGCGGAATCCATCAAAGCCAATGGCATCATTCAGCCGCTCGTCGTGCGGAGGGTTGGCGAGGAGTACGAACTCATCGCGGGCGAACGCCGCTGGCGCGCCACGCAGATTGCGGGATTAGAAACCGTGCCCGCCGTGGTGCGCGAGGCGACGGATACCGAGGTGCTCGAGATGGCGTTGGTGGAAAATTTGCAGCGCGAGGATTTGAATCCCATTGAGGAAGCGCAAGGCTACGGCTTGCTGATCGATGCCTTTCAATTAACGCAGGAAGAAGCCGCCACGCGTGTGGGCAAAAGCCGCGCCGCCGTGGCCAACGCGCTGCGGTTACTCAAGCTCGATGAAGACGTGCAAACCCACGTGCGCCAAGGCCGCTTGGCCACGGGACACGCGAAGGTCATCCTCGGGCTGGACGATACCGCGCAACAAAAGCTCGCCGCCGATCGCGTCATCCGCGACACCCTCAGCGTGCGCGACACGGAGGCGTTGGTGGGTAGTTTGCAAAATGGGGCTTCTCCTAAAACCAAAAAAACGAGTGGATCGAAAGCCGATGTGCACATTTCGGATTTAGAAAACCGCCTCAAACAAGCACTCGGCACGCAGGTGGGTTTGCGCCATCGCAATGGCAAAGGCGCGATCACCATCAAATATTTTTCGGATGACGACCTCGAGCGCATCCTCGGCTTGTTGGGGGTGGAGACGAAGTAATGGTTTTGCCGCTGACCTTTTATGGCAACCCCGTGCTGCGCGAGAAGGGCGCGCCAGTGGAAAGCGTGACGCCGGAGCTGGAGGATTTCATCGGCAATATGTTCGAGACGATGGAGGAATATCGCGGCATCGGCCTCGCGGCACAGCAAGTGGGACGCGCGATTCAACTTACGGTGATTGATATTCGCGCTGCTGAGAATCGCCCCAGTACGTTGGAAATCGATGGTGAAACGGCCGACCCCAATTCGCTAATGCCGCTGGTGCTGATCAATCCCAAAGTGACACCGCTCAACGACCCCATCAGCGGCGCGGAAGGGTGCCTGAGTTTTCCGGAAATTTATGGCGACGTCACGCGCCCGGAAAAAGTCAGCGTCAAAGCCGAAGGCGCCCGCGGTGAACCAATTGAATTTGTCTGTGGCGGATTACTCGCGCGCTGCGTGCAACACGAGACCGATCATCTTCACGGCATTTTGTTTATCGACCGAATGGATCGCGCATCAAAAACCGACGAGCTGCGCGAGGACTTGGAGTTTCTGCAAAAAGAAACGAAAGCAGCTTTGGAATGACGATTTTAGAATTACGATTGACGATTGGTTTCGAACGTCGATCGAAAATCATTGGTGAAATTGAAACCGCAATTCGAATTTGCCTCGAACCTGCCTGAAAGGCAGACCCATTTTAGCCGGGGGCAACGCCCCCGGAAATTTGACCTCCACCGACTTGTGCCCTGAATGGGCACTCCAATCCTCCTCATATTTAGAGTGCCCTTACAGGGCACCGTGGTTCCGTTGATTTTTCCCGTGGGCGTTGCCCTCGGCTAAAATGGAAATGCCCTACGGGCAATTGAAATTAACCAAAACTACGGAATGACAAATTACGATTGACGATTGGTTTCGATCCAATTTCATCAATCTGAAATCGTAAATCTAATACACTCTCCGCATACTCGAACTGAGCAAACCCAGTTCGCCTCGATATTTCGCCACTGTGCGGCGGGCGATTTTGATTTCATTTTCAGCAAGCAGTTTTACCAGTTGTTCATCCGAAAGCGGTTTGGCTTTATCTTCGTCGCCCACGAGGTCGGCGATCATTTGTTTCACGCTGGTGTTGCTCACGCCTTTCCCGCTGGCGGTGGCGATGGCGCCGGTGAAAAAGAACCGCATCTCGAAAAGCCCCTGCGGCGTTTTCATGTACTTGCCGCTCACCGCGCGGCTCACGGTGGTTTCGTGCACTTCCACTTTCTCGGCAATCTCGGACATCGTCATGGGTTTGAGCGCCGACACGCCCTCTTCCATAAACGCCCCCTGCCGCGCCACAATTTCGCGGGCGATATTGAGGATGGTATCCTGCCGTTGATGGATGCTCTTGATCAAAAAATTGCCATCGCGAATTTTGGCGCGAATGTATTCGCGGACGTCCTTCGAGTCGCGCGCTTCCGCCAGCAAATCCTTGTACGAATTGCTGATGCGTAATTGCGGCACTTCCTCGCGATTGGAGGTGACCTCCCATTGATCATCCTTCCAGCCCACAAACACCTCGGGCAACACGTACTGCTCCGGTTCATTTTTGAACGCACTGCCCGGGCGCGGGTCGAGGTGGGAAATATTTTCGGCGATGTCCTGCACCTCATCAATTTCCACGCCCAGCGCCTTGGCGATTTCAGGAAACCGCCGGCGACCCAGCGCATCCATGTGATGCTCCACCAATTTGTATTCGTCGGTGTCAATCTTGCCCTGACGTTCCAGTTGTAATAACAGGCACTCGCGCAAATCGTTCGCGCCCACGCCGGCCGGTTCGAAGGAGCGAATGACCGACAGCGTTTCCTCCACCACTTCGCGGTCGCACTCAGTGGCCTCCACCAATTCCACCACGCTCATTTGCAGAAATCCATTGTCATCAATGTTGCCGATGATTTCCTCGGCGACGTTCATCTCTTCCAAATCCAGATCGCTCATCTTGGATTGTTCCATCAACAAATCCTGCAACGACGTGCCGCTGGTGATGGACTCCATCATAAATTGCCGCCGCTCATCATCATCCTCGCTCGGGCGAGTGGTGGGGGCGACTTGAGATGCATTGAAATGATCGCGCCATTCCTCGCTCATCTCCGCGAGGCGCTCGAGTTCCTTGCTAAAATCATCCACCGGCTCGCCGTTGCTTTCCTCAGTGGGATCGACTTTCGTGCCCTCGGGTGGTTGGATTTCCGGGGCTTCACCATTCGCCTCCGCCGTGGCCTCGCCGTTTTCGGCAGGGGCGGCTTCATCGGGCGAGAGCTCCTCGAGTACTGGGTTTTCCTGAAGCTCCTTGTTAATCATCGAACGCAAATCCAGCATCGGCGCTTGGAGGAAGGCCAGCGACTGCTGCATCTGCGGGGACATGACCTGCATTTGCGCAAGTCTTTGTCCTAATTGCATTCTCGGTTCAAAAGCCATAGGTCGGGCGGCTGTCTGTTGTTACCGTTTTTGGCCGACAAAGGCAAGGCCAATGGCACGCAAACTGCTAGCACTTTTGATCCGCCAAAAAGGGTTCTGCAAATATAACCGCATTTGGCCAATGCGCAACGTGTGAATGAAATTAATTTGTGCCGCCGACCCACGCCCCGTACACTCCGCGCGTGGAGGAGGTTCGGTTCACCATTTTCGGCAGCGGCAGCGGAGGCAACGCCGCGTATTTAGAAACGCCCGGCGCGCGCGTGCTCGTCGATTGCGGCTTCAGCGCCCGCCGCATTCGCAATGCCTTGCTCGCGCTGGATCGCACCCCCGAACGGCTCGACGGCATTCTCATCACGCACGAACACACCGACCACATCCAAGGCTTGCGCGTGCTCAACGCCAAGCTCGGCATTCCGATTTATTGCAACCGCCCCACCGCGGATGAAATCCGACGCATCCACAAATGCGATTTTGAGTTTCGCATTTTCGAAACCGGCCAACCCTTTGAACTGGGCGACCTCACCGTCGAAACCTTCCCCGTGCCGCACGACGCTATTGAGCCGGTGGGCTTTGTGATTCACACCCCCGCCGCGCGCATTGGCTGGCTCACCGATCTCGGCCACGGCACGCGCCTCATTGCCGATCGCGTGCGCGAATGCGAAGTGCTCCTGCTCGAAACCAATCACGACCTCGACCTCCTGCGCAACGATCTCCTCCGCCCGCCGCATCTCAAGCAACGCATCACCAGCCGACACGGCCATCTTTCCAACGAAGGCGCCGCTGATTTTCTCGAGCAAATTTTGCACCCCAACTTGCAGCATGTTTTCTGCGCCCACCTCAGCAGCGACTGCAACACACCCGAACTGGTCCGCACCGAAATCACCGGCAAACTCGCCGCGCTCGGTGCCGACCACATACAGGTGCATCTCACCGAGCAAACCGCCCCCTGCCCCACACTTGTTTTACCCGCAAATTTGGCGCAAAAATCCGTTGCCACAGTGGCGGCGGCCCTTTAGGGTTTCTTCCGTACCAGATAATTGCGCGGGCCCAACCCACGCGTAAACATAACCAACCCAACCAACTCAACACCCTAACCCACCCTCCTCAAGCTATGTCAGAAAAAATTGGATTCGTCGGCGTAGGCCGTATGGGCGCCAACATGGCCCGCCGCCTCAAGGAACAAAATTTCAACGTCACCGCCGTCTTTGACGTCAACACCCCCGCCGCCCAATCGTTGGCAGAAGAAATCGGCGCACGCCATTGCACCAAACTGCCGGAGGTTACCAAATACTCCGACATCATCATCACTGTCGTCACCGACGACAAAGCGATGAAAAGTATTTTCAACGGCAGCGGCTCACTGCTCGCCCGTTCCAAAGGACGCCTCTTTATTAACTGCGCCACCATCAGCCCCGCCACCCACATCAAGGTCGAAGAATGGGCCGCCAAACACGAAGCCCAAACGCTCGAAGCCTGCATGGCCAGCTCCATCACCCAAGCCCGCAACGGCACGCTTTATCTAATGTGCGCCGGAGCCGAAGAAGCCTTTGCCCGTGCCGAGCCCGTGCTCGGTGCCCTGTCCATCACCAACAAATACATCGGCCCCGCCGGTGCCGCCGCCAAGCTCAAGGCGTTGCTCAATATGGTGATGAACATCAACACCGCCGGACTCGCCGAAGGATTGGGCCTTGCCGACGCAATGAATCTCGATCTGGATGTCGTCCGCGAAGTCTTCAGCCAAACCGGCGCTAACAGTCGCGTGCTGGAAACCGATGGTGAAGATATGGTCATCAAAGATCACGAATGCTACTTCAGCGCCGCCCACGCCGCCAAAGACAGCGGCATCGCCCTCAAACTTGCCGACGAAGAAAAACTAAAACTCCCCCTCGCCAAAGCCGCCTACAAGCAATACGAAAAAATGACCGGACTCGGCCTTGGCCACCTCGACAAATCCGGCATCGCCGAACTCACCTTCAAAGGCCGAACGCTGCATTCATCGGAAAACTAAGTCGCCGGCACCCACTTTTGCGCCGCCAGCGCCAGCACGAACAGGCCTAAAAAAACCGCCGCCAATTCCGTGGGCGCGTGGGCCACGGCGAGAAGATCCACCAAAACAATCCCCGCGAGCAGCCCGCCCACGGTGCGACCGATGTCGCGTTGCTTAGCCCAAAAGGTGGCGCGCAAACTGCGAACCACCCACAGCACCAAAATCGCTCCCACCAACAGCGCATCTTTTCGGGCGTCGCCCACGTTCACCATTAACGCCAAACCCACGGGCAACGCCAGCAACGCGCACGGCCAATACCGCACGGGCCCTTCCGCGCTTTCCACTTTTGCCAAACAACTCAAGCCGGTGACGTACGCAAATAAAACCAACGCCGTCCACACCGCCGCGCCGCTTTGGATATGCGCAAAGAAAGTGGCTTCATTCCCAGTGGTTCCAAATGCAAAACACGCCGCCAACACGATGAGTAACAGCCGACACACCGCAATGAGCCCGGGCGACCATTCGGTTTGTTTGTGGATGAAGTTATAAAGCAAAATACAGTTGAACAACGCCAATGCCAACAACGCCGTGGCCCCGCCGGGAATGGCGAGCAACCCCGTGCCCGCCGCCAACAATCCGATGCCTAAATACCAAACTGTTTTTTCTGCAATCGCCCCGCTGGGAATGGGCCGCTCGGGGCGATGCTCGCGATCGAAGGCCACGTCGCACGCATCGTTGAGCACCATCCCGCCGAGATACATCGCGGTGGCCCCGCTGGCGAGCCACGCGAACATTGCCCAATCCATCCGAAACGAATCGCTGAACCCCACGCCGATGAGCCAGCCGCAAAGGCAGTTGCTCCAAATGGTGGGCAGGTTGCTCACGCGACCGAGGACTAATAATGCGCGTAGCGTGTTCATGCGAGTTTGCGCGCGCGCAGTTGGGCGAGCGTCCAGTCGTATTCATTGACGAGTTGCTCGACGACGGTGAGGTTTTTCATTTCCGCAGGCAACACTTCCCACGTGTAAGTTTCCATTTCCAAATGCGAGCAAAGGCTCGGATCGGTTTGCAACATATCAAGCACGCCATCAATGTGATCGCGTGTGCTGGCAAACCATTCGCCATCGGGACAATGCAGCGGAATGTGAAAATGAATCCGCCATTCGTCAGCGTTAGTTTCAGCCGCAAGTGCCACATCCAAATCGCGATGGCGCGTGAGGGTGCCGTCGGGTTGGCGCTCGATGACTTGATGCAAATAGACATCCTCCTCAAAGGGCTTGAGCCGCGCGCGGGTGTCGGCATCGGGCGTGACCTTGAGCGCGGCACTGAGATGCAGTTTGCTGATGCGAATGCCCGCCGCGCGAAATGCACCAAGCGCATCGGCCGCTTCTTCGTATTCCACAGCGAGATGACAAGTGTCGTAATTGACGCCGAGATGCGCAGCGAGCCGCGCATCATCAGGATGCTCGGCGCGCAGTTGTTCAAAAAATGCAATCGTCTCCGCGCTGGTTTCAAAATAGCCCAACGGCTCCGGTTCCAAACCGAGGTGCAGCGCTTTGCCCGTGCGCTCGCTTAAGCTCGCGATGTGCTCCACGCATTTCCATAGATTATCGCGGATGGCTTTTTCCTGCGCGGCATCGGTGATGAATTCCTTGAACGACCCCGGCAACGTGCTCACGCTTCCCTCCACGCCTTCAGGCACGAGCGCAGCAATCAAATCGAAAAGGCGGTTCGTGTATTCCAGGCGCTCGGGCGAAGTCCAATCCGGCACATAAACCTGCTCCTTCACCCGCGTGCCGTGGAAATTGCCAAACGGAAAACCGTTGATGGTGAATACATAACAATGTTCATCCGCAAGCCATTGCTGGAAATTTTCCAGTGTGGTCGGATCGCTCAATTCCCGCGACGCCACTTCACTGAGCCGCAGCCCGATTGCAAACGGCTCGCCCGCCGCCACCGCATCGCGCACCGCCAACGTGTGCGTTTGCAACGACTCGAACGTCTGCGCCCAATTTTCTCCACGATGGATGTTCGTGCAGTAAGCGAGATTGAGATTGTGGTTGAGCCTCACGCGGGAAGGGTGGGGAAAAAATTCCCAATTACCAATGACCAATTACCAGAGAATGACCAATGAACAAATCCCAAGTCAGCAGTTCAACTTGGAGCTTGGGATTTGTGATTTCCTTGGGATTTGGTCATTGCGATTTGGTCATTAAATAACGAACCGCTCACTTTGGCTCAAAAACGTCTTCGGATTTTCAAAAATCACTTTCTCAATCAACGCCTCCTCGTGGCCGCGGCGGCGCATTTCTACCGCAGTACGCGGCACGGCGAGCGGCACGCTCGGGCCCCAATCGCACGCGGCGTCCCACCACAATCGCTCGCTGCCGAAACGCTCGATCATATCAATGGCGCGCGCGGGGGAGCATTTGCTTTCGGGGTACAACGTCATCCCACCCCAATGGCCGGCATCGAGCACCATGCCGATGGTGTGTTCTTCCACGTGATCGATCATCACGCGTTCGGGATTGATGCGACTGTCGTTTTTCAGCACATCCAAAATCAGCCGCGTGCCTTTGTGTTTGTCCTCAAGATGCGGTGTGTGAACGAGGATGAGTTGATCGTGCGACGCGGCGAGATCCACGTGCATTTCCAGTACCTTCACTTCGTTGCGACTGTTTTTGTTCAGCCCAATCTCGCCGATGCCCAGCACGTTGGGGCAATCCATAAATTCCGGAATCACCTCCAGCACATCCTTCGCCAACGCCATGTCCTCCGATTCCTTCGGGTTAATGCAAAGCCAAGTAAAATGCTTGATCCCAAAATTCGCTGCGCGTTTGGGTTCGTACTCCGTCAACTGCCGAAAATAATCGCGAAACCCATCCGCGCTACTGCGATCAAACCCAGCCCAAAACGCCGGTTCGCACAACGCCACACAACCAGCCGTGGCCATATCGGCGTAGTCGTCAGTTGTGCGACTGACCATGTGGGCGTGGGGTTCGATGAACTTCATATTGGTTGATGGTTGATGGTTGAGGGTTGATGGATATTCAATTTGATTGTTTTAGGTTTTTTCGGAGGCCACTAAGCATACGGCCGATTTGAGCGGCGTGTTGGTGGATGGCTTGGAAATCTGCTTCGGAAAGGTAGCCTTGTCGTTGGGCGAGATGGGCTTGCGAAGCCACTTCAAAAACTGATCCGGTGGCAATTTCAATAAATCGCGCAAAGTCATTGCGCGAATTTCGGGATGACCCTTCGGCGATGTTGGACGAAACCGAAACCGCTGCCCGCCGCATTTGATTGACGAGCCCATACCGTTCATCCGAAGGGAAATCGCGCGTCACGCGATAAATCATATCGGCGAACGCAATCGCCTCCCCCCAAACATCCAATTTTTCATAATTGAACAAATCCACCCTCCATCAACAATCAACCATCAACCCTCAACCTCACTCCCTTCCCCCGGCCACGCCCCACACGCTCCCTTCCCTGGCGCTTTCGCAATCGGTTCTTCGGTTGGATCGCTGAAGGCCATTAGCACGTCTTTGGCGCGGTCGTTGCCGCCGTCTTCGAGGTGCTTGATGGCGTCGCGGAAGGCGGCCATTCGAAAATCTTCTTTACCTTCCGCACCTTCCACGCGGTCAAGGAAGGCGGCGATGTCGATCAGCTTGTGCCGCGCGTCCATGAAATATTGGTCCATTACTTTTTGGCGGGTCATCATAGTCATAGCGCATAGGTCGCCGTTGGGCGAATTAGGGTTCGCGGAAAACCTATGTGAATAACCTGTGAAAAGCAAGCCGTCATCCGCTTGACTTGAACGCCTGTTTTACCGTAGATTTTCCGCAGAAGGAGGGGGTTTCCAGTTCATGCCAACTTACGAGTATTCGTGCGCCAAATGCGAAAAGACCATCGAGGTTTTTCATTCCATTAAAGCAGCACACTTAAAAATCTGCCCGAAGGAGGCGTGCGCCAAAAAGAAATGGGGCAAAGGCAAAGTGAAGCGATTGCTCGGCACGGGCGCGGGGATCATTTTCAAGGGAGGCGGTTTTTACGAAACTGATTACCGCAGCGAAAGCTACAAGAGCGGCGAAAAACAAGCCGCCGATGCCGTCAAGAAAGCCACCGAGAAAAAGTCTGACTCTAAAGAAAGCAAGGACAGCAAGAAAACGGATTCCAAAAAACCCGCCGCGAAAAAGAAGCCAAAGAAAACCTGACGCAATGACGCGCGCTCTTTCAATTTTAGTTTGGTTCACGCTGTGGAGCACAGCGGACGCGCAGCAATTCCAGCGGCCGCAGCCGGTGACGAGTCTCACCAAACAATTTTCCGCGATTTGGAAATTGAACCGCGCGCCGCGTCCGATTGTTTCCGGTGCCAAAGGCGTCCCCGCCTTGGTGCGGGTGAACGCGCATAGCCTCATTTTTTTCGCTGAAGAAACCAAGAAACGCCTGCTGCGCGAATTAGGCGTAAGCGATCTATGGAGCGGCCACGTGATGTTAAGCATCATCGATCTACCGGCCGGCACGAAGCCGGTGCTTGATCGCCAATCCTTCGGCGACCGCTGGCGATATCAGCTCACCGTGCCGGAGGAACTACCCAGCCGCCAACTCTTGCACGCGATGGTCTCTCTGTTGCTCGAGGAATACGCCGGCCGTTACAGCCGCAAAGCCCCGCGCATTCCGCCGTGGCTCGCCGAAGGATTCACCGAGCTGCTCATTCAAAAAAACGGCACCACCCTCTTCAGCTCGCTCACGCTCAATCGCGCCAATATTTTATTCCAACCGGATGTGATGCGGCGCAGCCGGGTGGTGGTGCAAAAAACCGCGCCGGTTTCCTACCTCAACCTCAGTCTGCCGCCCGCCGAACTGCAACTCGCCGCGGGCCTCGCGCGCTACCGCGCGCACGCGCATTTGTTCACCGTCAAGTTGCTGGCCCGAAAAGATGGCGCGCGGCGGATGCAATTTTTCATTCGCGAAACCAACCGACGCGCCAACAGCCAACACGCGATGCTCGCGGCGTTTGATTTCAAAACCATGTTGGCCGCCGAGCAATGGTGGTCGCTCACCCAAACACGCTTCCGCAATCGCGATGCCCAAAATCGCTGGGTGCCCGGCGTCGCGCAGGGGCACCTCGACAATCTTTTAAGCGTGGAAGCCGATCTCGAAGATGGCCGCAAATCCGTGCCGCTGCGCGAATATCTGCAAACCGGCACCCACGCCGAACATTTGAAAGTGCTGCTGCCGATGGTGCAAAAACTGATTCTCGTGGAAATCAACGCCCCGCCACAGCTCACGCGCATCACCCGCGAATATCGATTGGTGCTCCAAGAATACATCGGCAAACCCCGCCAACCCAACGGCCCCATCCCCACGCTCACCCCCGAGGCCCACGCTGCGCGCCGCAAGGGGGCGCTGCAATCGTTGCACTTGCTCGACACCATTCTCGCCGACCTCAAACGCACCCCCAATCGGCCTTCCAGTGCCTTGGGCAAAATCCTTCGGCGCCCATAATTTGGCTGAATTGACACGCTCAGCCCGCGCCGTTAAGATGGCGCGCAGATGTTGCCCCCGAAGCACTCAAACAATTTGCTGAGCCAACTCAAGCAATTCCACTCCGCCGGTCGAGGCCCGTGGGAAAGTGTGGCCGATGCCGATTGGGATGATTGGAAGTGGCAACTCAAAAACCGCGTCACTTCGCTGGAGCAATTGCGCGAGCACATTCCAAATCTCACCAGAGCGGAAACTGAAGGCGCGCGCTTGGCCGACACCAAACTGGCGATGGCCATCACGCCGCACTTTTTTAATCTCATCGACGTTGATGACCCCGACTGCGCCATCCGACGGCAAGTGCTGCCGAGCATCGACGAAACAGCAACCGCCTCGTGGGAAATGGACGACCCTTGCGGCGAGGACAACCACTCGCCCGTGCCCGGCCTCGTGCATCGCTATCCGGACCGCGTTTTGTTTTTGGTGACCGACCGCTGCGCCGCCTATTGCCGTTACTGCACCCGCTCGCGGATGGTCAGCAACGCCACCGGCTACGGCTTCCGGCCCAACTTCGAGCAACAACTCGATTACATCCGCGACCATCCCGAAGTGCGCGACGTGCTGCTCTCCGGCGGCGATCCATTGCTGCTCAGCGATGACAAGCTGCGGCTGTTGCTCACTAAACTGCGCGAGATTCCGCACGTGGAATTCATCCGCATTGGCAGCCGCATCCCGATTTTTTTGCCGCAACGCATCACGCCCGCGCTCTGCGAAATGCTACGCGAATTTCACCCGCTCTTCATCAGCGTCCACGCCAACCATCCGCGCGAGCTCACCACCGAAGTTCGCGACGCCCTCGCCCGAATGGCCGATGCCGGCATCCCGCTGGGCAATCAATCCGTGCTGCTCAAGGGCGTGAACGACGACGAAATCGTAATGAAAGCGCTGCTGCAAAAACTGCTAATGTGCCGCGTGCGGCCGTTGTATATTTACCAGTGCGACCTCATCAACGGCAGCGCCCACCTCCGCACCAGCGTGCGGCGCGGCTTGGAAATTATGGAAACCCTCCGCGGCCATACCACCGGCTACGCCGTGCCGCAATACGTCATCGACGCCCCCGGCGGCGGCGGCAAAGTTCCCGTTGCCCCCAATTACGTCCTCAGCCACAACGCCGACCGCGTCGTCATCCGCAACTTCGAAGGCAAGGTTTTCGAATACCCCGAAGCCCCCGACGGCACCCCACTCCACCCCCGCCCCACCTCCATCGAGGAACCGGAATTAGTTTAACAACGATGGGTTTGGGTTTTAACAATGATGGGCAGGATGTTCAGGATTTTTTCTTTTTCTCATCCTGAATATCCTGCCCATCCGTGTTCATAAAAAATGTCGCGCGAATCTCTGACCGCCAAACGCCAGCGCCTCGGCGAGATTATCGCGGGGCTTCAGCAAACTTATCCCGATGCCCATTGCGAGTTGAACTACCGCAACCCGCTGCAGTTGATGGTGGCCACGATTCTTTCGGCGCAGTGCACGGATAAACAGGTGAACATCGTCACGCGCGATTTGTTCAAAAAATATCGCAAAGCCGCCGACTACCCCGCCGTGCCGTTGGAGGAATTACAAAACGACATCCGCCGCATCGGCCTTTTTCGCAACAAAGCCAAGAGCATCCAAAATGCCTGCCGCGCGTTGGTCGAAAACCACAAAGGCAAAGTGCCGCAGACGATGCCCGAGCTGGTCGCCCTCGCCGGCGTCGGCCGCAAGACGGCGAATGTCATTCTTGGCAACGCCTTCAATCTCAGCGAAGGTGTCGTGGTGGATACCCACGTCGCCCGCCTGTGCGACCGCCTCAAAATCACCTCCGCCAACACACCCGAGAAAATCGAAAAGGATTTAATCAAGCTCCTCCCGCGCGAGCACTGGACGCTCTTCAGCCATTGGATCATCTGGCACGGCCGTCGCCGCTGCCCCGCCCGCAAGCCCGACTGCCCCAACTGCGAAATCCGCCACCTCTGCCCCTCCGCAAAATGAACGACTGGCTCCGACTCGACAGCGGTGCCAACACGCCCGCTTATAATATGGCGCTCGACGAAGCGTTGCTTGAATCCATCGCCGACATCGGCCACCCCGTCCTCCGCTTTTACGATTGGGCCAAACCCTGCGCCACCTTCGGCTACTCCCAAAAATTCGCCGCCATCGAAGCCGCCACAAACCTCCGCCCACTCATCCGCCGCCCCACCGGCGGCGGCCTCGTTCCCCACGGAAATGACTGGACCTACAGCCTCACCTTCCCCCCCACCCACGAGTGGGCCCAATTCGCCGCCACCGAAAGCTATCGCCGCGTGCACGCGCTGCTACAAACCTCATTTGCAAAACTCGGCATCCAAACCGAACTCGCCGATTGCTGCCGCCGCCCGTGCCCCGGCGAATGTTTTGCGGGCCACGAACTGCACGACCTTTTATGGAACGGCAAAAAAATCGCCGGCGCCGCCCAACGGCGCAACCGGTTTGGCCTCCTCATCCAAGGCTCCGTGCAATCCCCTGCCGACTGGGCCAAACAAGATTGGCAAAACGAATTGAGTGGTAAATGCAAATCGCTCAAGCAAGTGCCACAGTCCCGCGCCGATGACTTGGCTGCTGAGAAATTTTCAACAGCAGTTTTCAACCGAAAGCGATAACGGCAGGAGATTGAACCGCCAAGTTTTTTGGAGGGACGAGCCTGCGAGTCCGTTGGCAGCAGTGAATGCCGCGGACTCGCAAGCTCGTCCCTCCAGTGCGAAAGTGCCCCAAGGTAGGGCGTGCTGTCCCAGCGCGCCGTGGGAGGGGCAAGTTCCACCTTGCCCCAATTTATTTGTCCCCGCGTCTCCACCTGAGAATGAAATGGGACGAGGTGGAACTCGCCCCTCCGAGCGCGCCTTGGCCGCCTCAGAGAGGCGGCCCTACCCTTCACGAAAACTTAAAAATCTCGCAGGCTCGCTTTGAAGGGTTGAGGTTCAAGCACTAAGGTTCAAGGGGTCAAGGCGATAAGGTAACAGAAGCCAACCCACCCACCTCACTCACCGACCAACACACACCGAAAGCCGATGACGTCGAAGCGACCACCGGGAGTGAGGAGGAGGCGGCCGGACGACAACAGGCGGACGGGACTGAAGATGTACCAAGACGCACCGCGCAACACACGGATCGTGCTGGTTGGGCTGTACTTGTCCTCGCACCATTCCCACACGTTACCGCCCATGTCGTGCAGGCCCAGTTTATTGGCCGCAAAACTGCCCGCCGGTGAAGTGTACTCAAAATTGTCTACGTTTAGGCTCTTGTTATAATTCCCCGCCTCCTTGGGCGGTGGATACCCTTTACCCCACGGGTACACGCCCTTGATGCCACTTTGCTTTTCCTCCGGTGTGTTCCCCTTCTCCTTGCCCAACCCCACCGCCACGCTCCATTCCGCATCCGTCGGCAATCGGTACTTCTGACCCGCCTTGATTTTCCCTTCCGCCAACTCCTTCTTCGTCAACCACGCACAAAACGCCTGCGCATCATTCCAGCTCACCTTCACCACCGGGTGCGTGTCCGCTTGCGTAAATCCCGGACTTTTCCAATTCGCATCCACCCCGGAGTTCGCCGCCGCGTACGCCGCGTAATCCTTTACCCGCGTTTTCCAAATGCAGAACTGAACGTCCGTACCCGGAACCGGCACGAAGGGCATCCCCAGC
>JAAZZB010000034.1 GCA_014239365.1 Verrucomicrobiia bacterium
GACTGCTTTACCGTGAACGTGCCGGCGCTGGTGAGAAAACACGAGGCGCATTGCGCGTGCACATCGGTGCCGGGCTGGAAGGTGCGGTCCATCCCGGTGATGAGGGTGATTTTGTCCTTCACTTTTTCCAACGGCTGCAACGTGGGCGTGAGCGTTAGCGGATGCACGCCAACGGGAATGCGCGCGGCATTGCCGAGCGCTTTGCGATCCGAGGTAAATTTTGGGACAGGGCCGTTTTCTTCGCCGGGGAAAAAGCCGCGCCGCACTACACCGATGGGCACGTAAAAAAAAGCCGCGCGCTGGGCGGGCTTTTGATTGGGCGCCGCAAGCCCGAGGCTTTCCAGCCACGGCAAGCTCAGCGCGGCTCCGCCGAGTCCGTGCAGAAATGCGCGTCGTGATGTGTGCGTCATCGTGTTGTTTTGATACTATTTTTTGGTAGTTCTGCCGAGGCTTTTTTTTGACGCGGCTTGTTGATGAATGGTGCGCTTTGCACCACCTCGTGCAGGAGCGTTTGCAGACGATAACCATCGGCTATGGTCTTGGCAGTGATGCGATCCAGCGCGGGCGCATCGGCGGGCGTTAGGCCGCGGCCCAGTGCGTAGGAAAGCATGTGGCCGGCAAAGGCGCGGGTGAAGCGATCTTTCTCGGCGAGGATGGCGTCCTTAAATTCCACCACGTTATTGAAAGAATGCTTGCGAAAGAGCACGCCCGAGGCGTCCACCGCGCTACCGTTTTCGTAGCCATCGCGCCAGCGACCGACGGGATCAAAATTCTCCAGCGCGAAGCCGAGCGGATCGAGCTTGGAATGACAACCGGCGCAATCGGCACGTTCGCGATGCACGGCGAAGCGTTCGCGCATTGTAAGTTTTCTATCCGCCGCCTTGGGTTTCTCCAGCGGCGGCACATTGGCAGGTGGCGGCTCGGGTGGCGCGTTGAAAATCACGCCGGCAATCCACGCGCCGCGCGTGATGGGCTTGGTTTCATCTGGGCCCGAAGTCATCGTCATCACCGCCGCGGTCGTAATCACGCCGCCCTGTCGTCGATCGGTTACGGGCTGGCGCGTGAACTGCATCGTCACCGGCCCGCCGATTTTCCCCGCCGGCGTATCGCCATACCATTTGCGTAAACGGCCGGAACGATAGGCGTATTTCGAATCAATGAATTCCAAAATCGACCGGTTCTCGATGAGTACCGTTTCAAACAAGAGCAACGGCTCCATCATCATATCCATCGTGGTGCGATAGTTGGGTGCCGCGTAAAAGAAATCCTTGTATTTATTTTCATCCGGCACGGCGGACACAATGCGGTCGAGCTGCAGCCACTGTGACGGGAAGCTGTCGCAAAAGCGTTTGAGCTTCGGGCTGGCGAGCATCCGATTCACCTGCGTCGCGCGCACCGCCGGCTTGGACAGTTCGCCGTTGCCCGCGAGCCGAAGCAATGCGTCATCCGGAATGCTGCTCCACAAAAAGAAAGACAACCGCGAAGCGAGATCATAGCCATCCAGCGATTCTTTTTTGCCCGCTACCGATGGCCGGTCGTACAGGTACAAAAACCGTGGTGAAGATA
>JAAZZB010000035.1 GCA_014239365.1 Verrucomicrobiia bacterium
GGCATCATTCCATCCTAGGTCGGCATCATTCCATCCTAGGTCGGCATCATTCCATCCTAGGCTGGCGGCTCTTGGGAATGGGTTGGAGGGGTTCTGGCTGGGTTGGTGAGCTTCCGGAACAGGTTGGCAAGCTTCCAGCCCGGGTTGGCGAGCTTCCAGAATGGGTTGGAGAGATAAAAACCCAGTCAGAAGCCTTCCAGCCCGGGTCGGCAAGCCTCCAACCTGAGATAGAGTGTTGCCAACCTCGGGTAAATCCCTGAAATACCGCTTTTTTTGCGTTTTAGCCCGGTTTTTGCCTGAAATACGGTGTCGCGGCGGACTCGCAGGCTCGTCCCTCCAGTGGGCGGCCTTGGAGGGACGAGCCTGCGAGCCCGCGTTCCATGCGGGCGATTCTTATTCCGACCGCAATTGGCGCAGGATGACCGACAGCGCGTGGTCCTTGCCCAGCAGACCGACCATCAGTTCCACACTATCGCTGGCTTTTAGGTAACCCGCCGTGGTGGCTGCCTGGCTCTCGGCGGTGGCCGTAGCCTGAGCGGCGCGCGCGTTCACCTGGGCCGCTTCCTTGGCATCCGCATCATCCGCCAGCGTGGTGAGCTCCACCTTAAGCGCGGCCGGATCAAACCCCGCCGCCGTCAACTCCACCGAATTCGCATCCAAGATCTCAATAATTTCCCTTGGGAATTCCCGTTTCTCTTCCTCAGTCAAGCTAGCCATAATATTTTCCTTTTAGTTTAGGGTTAATGTTTCTGAACCGGAGGTTTGGGTTTAGGTTTATTGGGTTGTGCAAAAATTATTTATTAAAGAAATCGAGATTGGCCTTGATTTGTTTTGTGCTTGGATGATTCGGGCCCAGTTTTTTGAGGAAGATGGTGTAGGCTTTCCCAAAATATTCCTTCGCCTTGGCCAAGTCTTTCTTGGCATAGTAGACGTGAGCCATGTTATTGTAGCTGGCGGCCACACTCGGATGGCCCGGGCCCAGTTGCTTGAGCTCAATCGCCAATGCTTTCCGGTAATGCTCCAAGGCCTTGTCATATTCGCCCTTGGCCTTGTGCACCGCCCCGATGTTGTTGTAGCTGGTGGCCACATCGGGATGGCCCGGGCCCAGTTGCTTGAGCCAGATGGCCAGTGCTTTCCGGTGATGCTCCAAGGCCTTGTCATATTGAGCGGCACGATGAAACGCTAATCCCAGTTGATTGTAGAGAAAAGAAAGCTGCACCCAGCTGGGGGTGGGCTTGGCCTCTTCGGCGGCCAGGTGCGCAGTGTACAAACGAATCGCCTCCGCATACGTGCCGGCGTCCAGCGCCTGCTTGGCGGCCTTCATCCCCGGCGTGATGACGGCCTTGGGTGCGGCGACGGGTTTCTTGCCCGCACCGCCAAAGGCAGCCAAGCCAAACAACAGGGTTAATAGGATCGCGTGCTTCATATGGAATAAAAATAGTGAACGCTCCCATTTGCGGCAAGATAATTATTCTCCCTTTGCTCGCGGGGGGAAGTTGGTTAGGGTCGGCGCGTGGGCTTTGTCGATCCCTTCAACCAACTGCCGCTGGAACGGCTGGTGCATGATTCAATGCGCGCTTCGGTGGGCGCGGTGCGGCGGTGCCTGAACCGAGCATCACTGGAGTTGGCAGACTTCGCGCATTTGATCTCTCCGGCGGGGGCGAGTCATTTGGAGGCGTTGGCGGGGCGGTCGCGCAGTATTACGCAGCGGCGGTTTGGGAAAACGATTCGGTTGTTTGCGCCGCTTTATCTTTCTAATGAGTGCATCAATAATTGCAGCTACTGCGGGTTCTCGCGCGATAATGCGATCCTGCGGGTGACGCTTTCGCTGGAGGAGGTGCGGCGCGAGGCGGCGGCGTTGGCGGCGCAGGGGTTTCGCAATGTACTGCTGGTGGCGGGCGAGCATCCGAAGTTTATCTCGAATGGGTACCTGCAGGAATGCGTGGCGGCGCTGCACGAATCGGTGCCGAGCTTGTCGCTGGAATTGGGGCCGATGGAGGAGGAGGAATACCGTCCGCTGGCCGCCGCGGGCGCGGAGGGGTTGGTGGTGTATCAGGAAACGTACGACCGCGCGGCGTACGCGGAATTTCATACGTCGGGGCCGAAGCGCGATTTCGATTGGCGGCTGGCCACGGCGGAGCGCGCGTATGCGGGGGGCTTCCGGCGGCTGGGCATCGGCGCGTTGTTCGGCCTAAGCGATTGGCGCGCGGAAGCACTCGCGCTGGCCGCCCACGCGCAGTGGTTGCTACGGCATTGCTGGAAGGCGCAAGTGACGTTGTCGCTCCCGCGGCTGCGTCCGTGCGCGGGAAGTTTTGAGCCACGCGAAACGTTGAGTGACCGCGAGCTGACGCAGTTGATTTGCGCGTTGCGGATTTTTCTGCCGGATGTGGGCTTGGTGCTATCGACCCGCGAACCGGCGGCGCTGCGCGACGGGCTGATCCCGCTGGGCATCACAATGATGAGCGCGGGCAGCCACACGGAGCCGGGCGGCTACACCGGCGCGGGTCGCGAGAATTTACATCACACCGAACGCGGCCGCATCGTGGAATTGGCCGAGGGTTCCAGCGAATGGGCCACCGATAGCGCCACACAACAATTCGAAATCGCCGACGAACGCACGCCGCAAGCGGTGGCGGAACAAATCAGCGCTCTGGGTTACGAGCCGGTTTGGAAAGATTGGGACACGGCCTTGACGGTTTAGGATTCGGGTGTATCATTCCCTCCACCCATGATTAAGCGCCTTCGCCAATATTGGAAAAACCGCACGACGCGACGGCGGTTTTTGCTGGGCACCGCGGGCGGGGGCATGGCGGCGATGGGCGCGGGCTACGCCTACATGCGCCTGTGGGAAAGCGGCTGGCTTGAGGTGAACCGCCGCGAGGTGAAGCTCGATCAACCGCACGCGCTGGAAACACCCATCAAGATTTTGCATCTCTCGGATTTGCACGCGTCCAAAGTAGTGAGCCTCGCGTACCTGCGCCGCGCGCTGAAGATGGGGCTGGATTTGCAGCCGGACCTCATCTGTGTGACCGGCGATTTCATCACGTGGAAATACACACGCTACGCGGAATACGCCGAAGTGCTTTCGCAACTCTCCGCCGCCGCGCCCACCTTCGCCTGCCTCGGCAATCACGATGGCGGCTCGTGGGCGGCGGGCAAAATGAAACTCGGCAATGGCGACACCCGCGAAGTGCGCGAATTACTCGCCGCTTCCAACATCAACCTCCTCCACAACGAACACACGACGACTACGATTAACGACCGCGAGATCAACCTCGTCGGCGTGGGCGATTTATGGAACCGCGAGTGCGAACCGAAAGCCGCCTTCGATGGCCTCAATGCCACCCGCCCCACCCTGTTGCTTTCGCATAACCCCGACACCAAAGACGAGCTCGCCGCATTCCCGTGGCAACTCATGCTCAGCGGCCACACCCACGGCGGCCAGCTTTACCTGCCCGGACTGGGCGCGCCATTGGCACCGGTGAAAAACAAAAAATTCGTGCGCGGCTTGCATCGGATTGCCGATCGCTGGCTGCACATCAGCAAAGGCGTGGGCAATCTTCACGGCGTGCGCTTCAACTGCCGCCCCGAAGTCACCCTGCTCACTGTGGCCTAACTCAAAAAATGGCGGGCACCCTCATCGCCAACGGCAACGAAGTGCCAGTCGAGCTCCCCTGCACGCTCGAGCAGTTTCTCGTTTTGCAAAACCAAGCACCGCGCAGTGTGGTTGTGGAACTCAATGGCGAGGCCGTGGCGCCCTCGGATTTCGCCACACGCGAACTGGCGCCGGGTGATCGATTGGAAATCGTCCGCATCGTCGCCGGCGGTTGACATTGTCGCCTTGTATTTCGCTGGATTCCCGCTACTATCAACGCCCTGCGGAGCTTGAAGTATGCCTGACACCACTCCAATTTATCTTGAGGAATTCCTCGCGTTGCACCCGGCCGATTTGGCCGATCGCTTGCAGCGCATGGATCCGAAAGAGGCGCGCCATATCCTGCAGGAATTGCCGGTAAAAAACGCCTCCGCCGCGCTCACGGAATTGGAGGACGAAGTCCTTGCCGATCTGCTCGAGGAGTTTCCGCAAACTAAACTGGTGCCGCTGCTCAACGCGATGTACGCCGAGGAAGCGGCGGATGTCTTGGGCGAGATGGAGGAAACTGCACGGGCGCGACTCCTCCGCAAAATGGGCGCCAAAGAAGCCGCCGCCGCCAAGACGCTGCTGAAGTATCCCGAGGACAGCGCGGGCGGCATCATGAACGATCGGTTCATCACGCTGCGCGCGCATCAAACCGTCGGCGAAGGCCACAAACGCATCCGCCAAAAGCATCGCGAACAAAAACGTTCGGACATCAATTATCTGTTCGTCACCGACAAAGAAAAAAAACTCGTCGGCGTGGTCTCCATTCGTGACCTGATTTTCTCGGATGACGAAGTGAAAATTTCCGACATCATGGATCGCGAAGTAAAATACGTTCGCGTAAGCGATGATCAGGAAGAAGTAGTACGCCGGTTTGAGCATTATCATTTCCTCGGGCTGCCGGTGCTTGATGAGGAAGGCCGCATGGCCGGCATCATCGCGGGTGACGACGTGCTCTCCATCGCCATCGACGAGCAAACCGAGGACATGCAAAAGATGGTCGGCCTCGATGGTGAAGAGCGCACGCTCACGCCATGGACGCAATCCTTCAAGCGCCGCCTGCCGTGGCTGTTTGTCAACCTGCTCACCGCGTGCCTCGCCGGCGCAGTGGTGGGCGTGTTCGAAGGCACGATTAAAGAGTTTGTGGTGCTCGCTGTCTTCCTGCCCATCATCGCCAGCCAAGGCGGCAACGCCGGGATGCAAACGGTGACCGTCATCGTGCGCGATATGGCGCTGGGCGAACTCTCGCCGGGCGATGGCCGCAAGGCGTTGTTCAAAGAAATGCTTTTAGGATTATTGATTGGCACGATCATTGGGTTGATTGTCGGATTGGTGAGTTATTTGATCGCGCCGAAATTTGGCATCACATCGGAAATGGGCGCCATCCTCGGCCTTGTGGTCGGCGCGGCGATGGTGCTAAACTTGCTTTCGGCCGCGCTTTTTGGAGTGCTCATTCCGTTTGCGCTGAAATTTTTTCGGCTCGATCCCGCGCTCGGCTCAAGCATTCTGATCACCACGGTTACTGACGTGGCGGGCTTCTTTTTCCTGCTCGCGCTGGCGAAATGGATTTTGACGGGCTCGGCGCAGGCTTGACCCGCAAAACAATAACTGCACACTGTCGCGCCATGAATCATTGGCTCTCCCGAATCGCCTTCGTGGCGTTACTGCTCACCTTCACCATCGGCCCCATTGCCGCGGCCACCACCACAAACACCAACGATGTGGCCTCGCAAAAAAGTGAAGGCTACAAAACAGCCTTAAGTGAATCGGAATGGGTACAAGCCCTTGAAGAAAATCTTGGCCAAAAAATCCTTGGCATTTCGGCTTGGCAATTCATCGCAGCGTTTCTGGCTATCCTCGCCGGTTTGATCCTCAAGCGGATCGTTATCAAATTCATCGAGAAAAAGATCGCCGCCTTTGTGGAAAAAACCGAAGCCGAATGGGACGACCTTTTATTCGAAGCCATCATCAAGCCGGTGAACGCCTTTGTGATGATCGGCGCGATCCACGTGGCGGCATTTTTGCTGGTGTTCAATCTCGCCAATTTCCCTGCCGCCATCATCGGCAAAAGCTACACGATCTTTCTCGGCATCGTTTTGATTTGGGGCGTGTATCGCCTCGTCGATGTGGTGGCGCATTATCTCGATGAACTGGTTTCACACAAAGACGCCGGCGTGAAAGGCCAGTTTGTGCCGCTCATCAAAAAGGCGTTGCGCATCATGGTCGTCGTCGTGGGCGGCCTCACAGTGTTGGCCACAATCGGGGTGAACATCACCGGCCTTGCGGCGTTGCTCAGTGTCGGGGCATTGGCCTTCTCGATGGGCGCAAAAGATTCGGTCGCCAATCTCGTGGGCACAGTAAACATCCTTTCCGATCGCCCCTACAAAGTGGGCGACTGGATTTCCGTGGGCAGCGGCATTGACGGCGACGTGGAGGAGATTGGTTTTCGCAGCACCAAAATTCGGATGTTCGACAAAACGTTAATGACCGTCCCCAACGGAACGCTCGCCACCGAGACGATCAAGAACTGGTCGCAAATGCCTAAGCGCCGCATCAAGATGACGCTCGGTTTGACGTACGATGCCAAGCCGGAACAAATCCGGAAATTCCTTAAGCGCGTGGAAACACTGTTGCAGGAAGACGAAGGCGTGGATCAGGATTACATGCTCGTGCAGTTCACCGATTTCGGCCCCAGCTCGCTGGATGTGTTTCTGTATTACTTCGCCGCCACGACGGTTTGGAAGGATTACCTGGAAACCCGCCAGCGCGTGAATTTGAAAATCATGGAACTCGTCGAAGAGATGGGCCTCGAGTTTGCCTACCCCACACAAACCATGCACCTCAAAGGCGACGGACTCCAAACCCTTAAAGACATCGACTAGGACATCGAATAATGAAAACAAAGTTTTTAACAATCATCACCCTCGTCGCGCTGCTCTTCAGCACCCAAGCCGACGGGCCCAAACCGCCCTACTCCGTGGCAGCCGACAAGGTGAAGGAAAAGTTTGCTCCTCTCATCAAGGCCGATGCCAAAAAAGCGGCGCCGGAATATCTCAAAGCCGCACAGCAGTTAGCAAAGGATTACCCAAAAGAAACCGGCCCGTGGATGCTGATGATGCAGGCGGCAACGCATTCGGGAGATGAACAAATCAAAATCGGCGTGCTAAACAAAATGGCCGATCACGAAAACCCGCAGCTCTCCGGTGTGGCATTGCGCTTTATGTCGATGATGTGGAAACAGAGCAATCCCATCGGCAAACCCTTCCACCTTCAATTCACCGGCATCGACGGCAAACCAGTCGACCTCGCGAAGCTCAAAGGCAAAGTGGTGCTCATCGATTTCTGGGCGACGTGGTGCGGGCCGTGCGTGGCGGAAATCCCCAACCTCGTCAAAACCTACAACCAATTTCACGCGCAAGGATTTGAGATCATTGGCATCGCGCTCGAAGGAAACAAAGACCCCAAACGCCTCCAAGCTTACGTGGATCGCAAAAATATGCCGTGGCCGCAGTACACGGACGGGTTGATGTGGAAAAACAAAATAGCCCAACGCTACGGCATCAACGGCGTGCCCACGATGTGGCTGATCGACCGCAACGGAAATCTCTCAAGCCTAACCGCCCGCATCGACCTCAAAAACAAAGTCAAAAAGCTGCTCGCCGAGACGCCCGCAAGCACCTCCAATTGACCCCAAAAAAAGGCTGGCCAAACCTCAAAATCGAGGTACGCTTCCCCTTTACCTAAAAGGTTTAACTATGAAAAACACAATCCAAACCCTCCTGCGCCTCGCCCTCGTGGCGGCGCTGACATTCAGCCTCAACGTTTTTGCTGAGGAAGACAAACCCACGTTCAAGGACGCAGCCAAAGAACTCATTGCAAAAATTCGCCCGATGATGGCGAAGGATCGCAGTGCGGCGATGACGGCTTACCTCAAAGGCGCCCGCCAACTCGCCAAGCAATTCCCGGCGGAAGTTGGCCCACGCGCCATGATGCTGGAAGCCGCATCGATGAGCTCGGACGAGAAACTCAAAAAGGCAGTCATCACAGAACTGGCCGGCTTGAAGGATGAAAAATTCGCCCGCATCACTGATCGCGCCAAGTCCGAGCTGAAAAAAATGAACGCCCTCGGCAACCCCGTGGCCATCAAGTTCACCGCTCTGGATGGCCGCAAGGTGGACCTTTCCAAAATGAAAGGCAAAGTCGTGCTCGTCGATTTCTGGGCCACTTGGTGCGGCCCGTGTATTGCTGAAATCCCCAGCCTGAAAAAGACCTACGCCAAGCTCCACAAAAAAGGCTTTGAGATCGTCGGCATTTCCCTCGATAGCAAAGAAGACAAACTCACCCAGTTCGTGGCCGACAAAGGTATGACTTGGCCGCAACACTTCGACGGCAAAGGCTGGAGCAACGCCATCGCCAAGGAGTTCGGCATTCGCAGCATCCCCGCGATGTGGTTGATCGATACCAACGGTAACTTGGTGGACATGAACGCTCGCCACAACCTTGAGGAGAAGGTGGAGAAATTACTGGCCGCCGGCAAAGATGCCGCCACCCAGGAATAACCTCACCACTCGAAACCAATTCAAACCGGCCCTTTGCGGGGCCGGTTTTTTTATGCACTTTTTTATGCACTTTGTGGGCGGGTTTGGCTTGCTTTCACTTGGCCCCATCGGCACAGTCCGCCCTTTCTCGCATGGCGAAAGAAGAACCCATACAACTTGAAGGCGTTATCTCGAAGGTAATGCCCGGCACCATGTTCATGGTGAAACTGGCCAACGGCCACGAAGTGCTCGCGCATATTTCCGGCAAAATGCGCAAGCATTGGATCCGCATCAGCGTCGGCGACAAAGTAACGGTGGAAATGTCGCCCTACGATCTGAGCAAAGCCCGCATCATTTTCCGACAACGCTAATTGGGCCAACTAGGCATACCCAATTTCCGGATTGTCCGCCTCAGTCGGCACCACCATTTCAAAAGTGGGAATCGCCGCCAACACGCGCCGTCCGGTTTCGTCCAACCCAATGTAGCTCCCGCTGGCCATCGCGCGCCGCGAGTGGATGACGTGAAAACTGTTGTAGCTAAATGAGCCACCGGGCTCGAGCGTGGGCATCTCCCCCACGAGCCCGTCGCCCTCCACGGCGGTCACTTCGCCGCTCGCTTCTTTCACCACCCATTTGCGGCCTTTCAATGTGACGGTGTGATCGGTCTCATTGGCGATGGTTATATAATAGGCAAAACAATGCGGCCGATCCGGCGCGGTGAGCACTTGAGGTTGGTACACCAATTCATCCACCGAAACCTTCAACCCATCCAAGCTCTCGAAATCATTGCCGTCCACCGGCCCACTCAAGCCCTTGAGCGGCGGCTTGTCCATTCGATTCTCGACTAATGCTCAGCTTTTTTGTAGTGTGCGCGGATGGAAGTGCAGTTCTGCGGGGCAACCCGAACGACTACCGGATCTATGTTTGTGCTCAACGTGAACGGGCAGAAAATCCTGCTCGAATGCGGCCTCTATCAGGGCCGCCGCGATGAGTCAAACGATCGCAACCGCAATTTCTCTTTCGACCCCGCATCCATTGATGTGGCCGTCCTAAGCCATTCGCACATCGATCACTGCGGGAATTTTCCCAACCTCGTACGGCAGGGCTATCGCGGCAATATTTTCAGCACCCACGCCGCGCGTGATTTGGCGTCCATTATGCTCGCCGATTCTGCGCGCATTCAACAGCACGACGCCGAATACATTTCGCGCAAACGCGCCAAGAAAAACCTGCCGCCCGTGGAAGCGCTTTATAGCGTGGAAGATGCCGAGCGCGCGGGGCGTCAGTTTGTGTCCCTCAACTACGAACGCCCAATGCTAATCGCCGATGGCGTGACGCTTACCTTTTACGACGCCGGCCACATTCTTGGCTCCGCCCAAGTGGTGCTCGATATCCGCGAGGACGGCAAAGAATACCGCTACCTCTTCACCGGCGATGTGGGCCGTGGCGGCCACGCCATTTTGCGCGACCCCGTGCCGGTGGAAAATGTGGACGTGCTCCACATCGAAAGCACGTACGGCAATCGGCTGCACGGCGATCGTGAAATGTCAGTCGTGGAAATCGCCAAAGCCATTTTGGAAACCGCCCATCGCGGGGGCAAAATTATCATCCCCGCGTTTTCCGTGGGCCGCACTCAGTTGGTGGTTTACACACTGCATCAACTTGCCGAGAGCGGTGATTTGCCGGACATCCCCATCTTCGTCGACAGCCCGCTCAGCGTGAATGCCACTGAGGTTTTTCGGCTGCACCCCGAATGCTTCAACGAATCGATCTACCAATTCCTGCGCGAAAAGCAGAATCCGTTTGGGATGGAAAACCTCCAATACATCCGGCAAGTTTCGCGTTCCATTCAGCTCAACAAACTGAATGGCCCGGCCATCATCATCAGCTCATCGGGAATGTGCGAAGGCGGCCGCATTCGGCATCATTTGAAAAACAACATTGAGGATCCAAAAAACCTCGTGCTCTTCGTTGGCTACTGCGCGCAACACACGCTCGGCTCGCGCATTGCCAATGGCGATTCGCCGGTGAATATCTTTGGCGAAAAATACGAGGTCAAAGCGCAAGTCGCACGCCACGACGCCTTCTCCGGCCACGCGGATCGCGATGAACTGGTGGCCCACGTGGAAAGTTGCACCGGCGATATCAGCGACATTTTTGTCGTCCACGGCGAAGAAAAAAGCGCCCTCGCCTTTGGCGAAACCCTCAGTGAACTCAAGCCCAAAGCCCGCGTCACCGTACCCGTCCGCGACCAGAAACTCACCGTCCAACATGAACTCAAATAACTCAGCATTGCCACCCGCCCAAGATTGGGCGATATTGACCCCCGAGGATGTCAAGCCACCCACACCATCCAATGCCGCGAACTGAAACCAGCCACTTCACGCTGGCTGTTTTGGTGACGTTAGCCATCCACCTCGCGTTGGCGGCAGGAATCATTTGGGGGAACTGGCTTGAGACGCCTTCATTTTTACAAACTGTTAAACACAAAGAACGACTTGTCACCGTCCGCCTGTTGGCCAAACCCGAACCCAAGCCAAAGGTAACCCCGCAAATCTTTGTGCCCGTCGATCCAAACGTCGCCACCGAGCAAGCGCCCAAGGAAACGGAAAACTATTCCAACGCCAACAGCCTCGCCGCCAATCCTAAAACCGGTGAAACAAAAACACCCAACATCGAAGGCGAACAAACAATCGAACGCCGCGCCCACACCGATGACGCCAGCGCCGCCTCCCAACAATTGGCCGCCAAACCCGCCCCCGGAAAACCGCAATCCGCACGTCCCGTGACAGCCCCCGTTGTCGTCCCCAAAAAACCATCACCCCGCCGCCCCACGCCCCCCGCCATTGTGCAATCCGGCGACTCGGGCGCACTCGCGCCGTTGCAGCCATTTAATCCACCGGATTTTTCCAGCACCATTCCCGTGCCCGCACCCAAGCTCAATGAGCGGCGACCGCCGACATTAGCCGAAGCACAAGCGCAACTCGGCAAAGGTACTTTGGCCGGACGCCCCTCGCCCTTTGAAGGCGGCACGCAACGCAAGGGCCCGCACGCGTTGGATGTGCGCCTCACCGGTTTCGGCGAGTACGACGCGCGCTTCATCGCCACTATCAAAGCCAAGTGGTACAAGCTACTTGAAACCCGAAAACTGCGTTACCCCGGCACGGTGATGGTTGATTTTGTTTTGCACGCCGACGGCCGCATCACCGGAATGAAAGTGCGCCAAAACACCATCACCAACGACGCCGCCAGCGGTATTCAGGAATATTGCTGCCGCGAATCCATCAATGGCTCAGCGCTGTTTGAACGTTGGCCCGAGACGATGCGCCAAAAATTAAAAACCGATTCCCGCAATTGCCGAATTACTTTCAGTTATCTCATTCGATGAACCCACTCCGCGCGCGCCTCGCCCCTCTGCTCTGTCTCCTTTGCCTCACCTGCGCCGTGCCAGTCACGTCCGCGCAAACGGCGGCACCCGCACCGGCCACTGAACAAGCCGAGCCGCCCAAATCCAAAATGGAAACGGGCATCATCGGTATTTTAATTTTCCTTTCGGTCATTAGCCTTGGCCTCATCGTGGAACGCGGGATGGCGTTGCGACGCGAAACGGTAATCCCAGCGTCACTCGCCAAGACCGCCAATCACTGCCGCACGCCAGATGAACTCATCGCCCTACGCGCCGCGTGCAACGAGCGCCCTTCCCCGCACGGAAGGCTACTCATCGCCAGCATCGAGCATCTTGATTTGCCGCGCGAAGAAAATGCCGAGCTGCTCCAAACCCGCGCGCGGGCGGAAGTGGCTAAGCTGGAACGCGGCGTGGTGGTTTTGGAAATCATCACCGGCATCGGGCCACTGCTCGGTTTGGTGGGCACGCTGTTTGGGCTCATCACGCTCTTCCACGGAATGGGCATCGAAGGCACCGCGCAGCAAACGCCCATCTTCGCCCAAGGCATCAGCATCGCCCTCAACGCCACGCTGCTCGGCCTCGTGGTGGCCATCCCGTCGTTGGTGGCGTGGAGTTATTTTAATCGCCGCATCGAAACGCTGGCGATTGAAATGGAATCGCTCTGCGACGAATTTTTGCGCTCCCAATATCAACGCAACCAACACGCTGAAGGCTGATGCAATTCCGCCCACGCCAACGCCGTTCCGCGCCTCCGGTGATTATCATTTCGCTGATTGATGTGTTGATGGTGGTTTTGATTTTTCTGGTGGTCAGCACCACCTTCAAAGATCGCTTGCCCGCCATTGACCTCGCCCTGCCCGATTCCCGCACTCAAGATCTCACCGCCGTCGGCGACGGCCCGCTCACCATCCAAATCAAAGCGCTGCCTCCGCACTGGGAGATTGATGGCAAAGTGATGACTTCATTTGAAATGGAACGAATCTTCCGCGCCCGCGCCGCCGAGAAACCGGATGTGATGCTTATCATTCAGTCCGACAAAGCCGCTCCCTTCGGCGCAGTCGTCACCGCCCGCGACACGGCCCGCATCGCCGGCATCACAAACGTAAGCGCTCAGGTGAAGTTGCCGCAGTAATGTAGCCCGGACCGGTGGTCCGGGCCCCGGGCCAACGGCCCGGGCTACAGACGCCGGCGCGGCTTCTGCACTTTGGCGCGCACTTTTAATCGCAGCGCATTCAAATTGATAAAGCCTGTTGCATCATCCTGATTATAAGCCTCAGTGGGATCGGCTTCCATTGTGGCGATGTCGGGATTGTACAAACTCACCGGCGATTGACGGGCGGCGGTCATCAGATTGCCTTTGTAGAGTTTCAGCTTCACCGTGCCGGTGACGTTGCGTTGGCTTTCGGTGATGAGGGCTTGCAACATTTCGCGTTCGGGGGCGTACCAGAAACCATTGTAAACGAGTTCGCTGTATTTCGGGATGAGGGAATCGCGAATGTGCATCACTTCGCGATCGAGCGTGATGGTTTCAATTTGGCGATGAGCAAAATGCAGAATAGCGCCGCCCGGCGTTTCGTACACGCCGCGGCTTTTCATTCCCACAAAACGATTCTCCACAATATCCACGCGACCGATGCCGTGTTTGCCCCCGAGCTTGTTGAGCTTGCGCATCACGCCAAGCGGATTGAGAGCCTTGCCGTTCACGGCGATGCAGTTGCCTTTTTCAAAATCAAGCGTGACGTGCTCGGGCTTGTTCGGCGCGTCCTCGGGCGACACGGAGAGTTTGAACATCCCTTTGTTTTTCGGCGCGAAGGCGTCGAATTCGATGTCCTCCAAAATACCCGCTTCGTATGAAATGTGCAGGAGATTGCGATCCATCGAGTACGGTTTTTTGGTACTGGCCTCGACATCGATTTTGTGTTTTCGGCAATAATCGATCATCTCCTTGCGACCGGGGAATTCGGCGCGAAAATCGGCCATCCGCCACGGGGCGATGATGTCAAGATCGGGCGCGAGCGCGGCGGTCGTTAATTCGAAACGAACTTGGTCGTTGCCTTTACCCGTTGCGCCGTGGGCGATGGCGTGGGCTTTTTCTTTGCGGGCAATTTCCACCATCCGTTTGGCAATGAGTGGACGCGCAATGCTTGTGCCGAGGAAATATTGATCCTCATAAATCGCACCGGCTTGCATCATTGGGAAAATAAAATCGCGCGCGAATTCTTCCTGCAGATTGTCGATGTACATTTTCGACGCACCGGTGCGTTTGGCTTTTTGCGTGAGGCCGCGCAGCTCTTCTTCCTGGCCGACATCGGCGCAGAAGGCGATGATCTCGGCGTTATATTTTTCCTTGAGCCACGTGAGCAGCACCGAGGTGTCGAGCCCTCCGGAATAAGCGAGTACAATTTTCATAGTCGTAAAATCAGATTATGTGGCAAAACAAGCCGTCACGCAACTTCGGTTCAAACCAAGTGCTCTTGGGCGGCATCAATCCATCGGCATCGGCGATGGCCATCAAATCTTCGATGCTCGTCGGGTACATCGAAAACGCGCAGCCCGCGCCCGCGTCCACGAGCCGTTCCAACTCCGCCGTGCCGCGAATGCCGCCGATGAAATCAAGGCGATCGCTCGTGCGTTGGTCTTCGATGCCAAGCAACGGCGCGAGCACGTGGTTTTGCAACAGCGCGACATCCAGCTCATCCATCGGCGTTTCCGCGCTTGCGTGGCTGGGCTTAAACGTGAGCTTGCGCCATTGACCATCGAGGTAAAGACCCAGTTCGTTTTTGCAAGTGCACTCGCCCGCGCCGCCATCTTCGATGTCAAAGATGGTTTCCAATGCCGCCAGAAATGCTTCCGACGATTGGCCGTGCAAATCTTTGATGACGCGATTGTACGCAAGGATTTGCATTTGGTTGTGCGGGAAAATAACGGTCAAAAATTGGCCGCTTTGCCCCGCGCCATCGCGCGCGGCACACACGCGAGAAGCCGCCGCGCTGCGGTGATGGCCATCGGCGATGTACAAAAAATCTAAAGCGGCAAACTGCGCTTTGATGAAGGCGATGTCCTCAGCGCTATCGATCACCCACGCGGTGTGCGCAACGCCGTCATCGGCGGTGAGATCGATGGCGGGCGCGTTGGCGGTGAGGCGTTGAGTGAGCGCATCGAGTTCCGCCGTGGCGCGGTAAGTGAGAAAGACGGGGCCGGTTTGTGAATCGAGCGCTTCCATATGGCGCACGCGGTCATCCTCTTTGGCGGGACGGGTGAGCTCGTGTTTTTTGATGATGCCGCTGTCATACTCAGCACAACTCGCGGCAGCCACGAGGCCGGTTTGGGTGTGGGTGCCCATCACTTGACGGTAGAGATAAAAGCACGGTTGCGTATCCTGCACGAGCGCGCCTTGTTCCTGGAGCAATCGAAAATTTTCCGCGCCTTTGGCATAGACGGCTGGGGAATAGACGTCGATGTTGGGTTCAAGGTCGATTTCCGGTTTGCTGACGTGCAGAAAACTGAAAGGATTACCCTTCGCGATAGCGCGGGCTTCGGCACTGTTCATCACGTCGTAAGGCAGCTCGCAAATTTTTGCGGCTAAATCGGCCTTCGGACGCAGTGCGGCAAATGGTTTTAGGGTCGCCATAAGGGGCGGGACGCTAGCGGACGAGAGGCACGGACGCACGCAAAAAGCAAACTTGGGTAAAATTTTCCCTTGCCACGGGCGTCTAAATGGCTAGAAAAGAAAACGCACCGGCGCAATGGGCCGGCTAGTTTATATGATTAACACACAACTTCAGGAACAACTTTGAGTCGTCCGTATAAAGGCAGAGGACGGCGCTGGGAACCCCGCACGCGGGTAAACGAACGAATACGCGTACGCGAAGTGCGCGTAGTAGGAGCCGACGGCGTACAAGTGGGCGTGCTCGAAACGCGCGAGGCCATTGCGCTGGCCAAACGACACGGGCTCGATCTCGTGGAAGTGGCGCCCAACGCGCGCCCGCCGGTGTGCCGCGTGTGCGATTTCGGCAAGTACAAGTACGAGGAATCCAAAAAGAAAAAGGAGAACAAAAAGACTGCCCAAACCAATAAGGTGAAGGAAGTCCAACTCCGGCCTCGGTGCGAACAGCACGACTTCGATTTCAAGCTCACCCGCGCCATCGACTTTTTATGCGCGGATATGAAGGTGAAAATTTATCTGCGCTTCCGCGGTCGCGAGAATGCGCACAAAGAATTTGGCTTCGACGCGGTGAAGCGTTTTGTGAAAGAACTGGAACCCTTCGGAAAGACCGACACCGCCCCGCGTTTGGTCGGGCGCGGCATCACGGTTTTGGTCAACCCACTTCCCGCCAAGCAACGCGCGGAGAATCCGCACCGCAAACACGGCGAAGAAATTTCGATGGAAGATGAAATCCATTACGACGATGACGAAGAGACCGGCGACGAGGAGTCCAGCGAGCCCGCCGGCGACAAACTGAACAACGCTTTCGAAAACCTCGAAGTGCCTGACGAAAAATCAGGGAAACAGGCCGAAGCCTGATCGTCAATCGAGCATCCCACGTTGGCGAAGCACCGCTTCCATCGCGCGATCCATCATCAAATCCGCCAGCGGTAACGTCGCTTCATCGAGCTTCGCTACAGCGGACTTGAGTTGTGGCAAATCGTTTTCCGTTTCCAACACGGCCTCCACCAATTCCAACGCGGCGGCGATCGCCTCGGCGTTGCTCAGTTCACTGGCAAACTCCTCCAAACCAACGCGCGCGGCTTTCACCGCTTCGCGCGCTTTGAGCGCGGCCTCGATCCACTTGCGCGCGTCCATATCCTCGAAGGCGTGCTCCACGGATTCCTCCACCATTTTTTGAACCGCCGTGTCATCGACGTCCACGGCGGATTTCATTTCCACAACTTTTTCGTGGCCCGTCGCCGTGTCGCGCGCGAGCACGTGAAGGATGCCGTCCGCATCGATTTCAAACTGCACCCCCACGCGCGCCGCGCCGCGTTTGGCCGATTCAAATTCCAGTTCAAACTTTCCGAGGCTCCAATTGTCCGCCGCCTTTTCGCGTTCGCCCTGCAGCACGTGCACCAACATTTGGCGTTGGCCATCCACGGCGTTGGTAAACATCTCGCCCGCTTTGGTGGGCACCGTGGTGTTGCGCGGGATGATGACGTTCATCAAACCACCAAAGGTTTCCAGCCCAAGCGACAGCGGCGTCACATCGAGCAAAACCATATCCGTAATGTCGCCCGACAAAATCGCCCCTTGAATCGCCGCGCCCAGCGCAACTGCTTCGTCGGGATTTTGCGAAGTATTCAGCGTCGGCCCATCCGCTTCGTGAAACGACTCACCCAGCCGAATGTCCCCGCGCGTTTCCGCGTACTCCGCACACTCGAACCATTCCGCCACGCGCCGCCGCACCAACGGCATTCGCGTTTGGCCGCCCACCAAAATCACTTGATTCAACTCCACCGCTTTCACGCCCGCATCGGCCAGCGCTTGCCGACAATGCTCGCGCGTTTGGTCAACCACCGGCGCGGCCAATGCCTCCAATGTTTCGCGCGTGAGGACGCATTCAAAACTCGTGTCACCGGAAACAAACGGCAATTGAATCGTCGCCTCCGTTTCCGTGGAGAGCGCCACCTTCGCCGCCTCCGCCGCCTCGCGCACGCGCGCACGTAGGGTCGCATCCGCGTCGGCATCAATTTGCTCCAGCAACCAATCGACGATGCGTTGATCGATGTCATCCCCGCCCAGCCGCGTGTTGCCGTGCGTGGCGAGCACTTGAAAGATGCCTTCGCGTAGTTCCAAAATCGAAAGATCAAACGTGCCGCCGCCTAAATCATAAACCGCGACGCGCGCTTGTTCGGGCAGCTTTTCCAACCCACACGCCAGCGCGGCTGCGGTGGGTTCGTTAAGGATGCGCTCCACCGTGAAGCCCGCCGCCACGCCCGCGCGTTGGGTGGCCTGCCGTTGGGCGTCATTGAAATACGCCGGCACAGTGATGACCGCCCGCGTGATTTCAGTTTCCAAAACCGACTCGGCGCGGGACTTCAACGATTTCAAAATCTCCGCCGACACCGCCTCAGGCGACACGCTCTCTTCGCCCAACTTCACCGCGAGCGGATTTCCGGTTAGTGTGTAGTCAACGTGCCGTTCGGTTTCCGGCACGTCTGTGGCGCGTTGGCCGATGAAGCGTTTGATGGAATAAATCGTGCGCGCGGGATCGAGCGCGCGCTGTCGTTGCGCAGGCCAACCGGCGATGGGCGCGCCGTCTTTCGGATAATGCACCACCGAAGGCAGCAGCCGTTGCCCTTCGGCATCGGCCAACAAACCGGACATCCCCGCTTCCACCACGGCAATGGCGGAACGCGTGGTGCCAAGGTCAATGCCCACAATCGTGCTCACGCGCGGACACTAATGGGAAGAGTGACGAATTACGATTTTAGATTTACGATTGGACATTGGGCCTTGGGCATTGGACATTCCCCAACCCAATGCACTGTCTTGTCACCGCTGGCCCCACTGTGGAGCCGATCGATGCTGTGCGCCGGTTGACCAATCACTCAACTGGCCGCCTCGGCTGTGGCTTGGCCGATGCGCTCGCGCGCGCGGGGCATCGCGTCACGCTGTTACTTTCCGAAACCGCAGTGCACGCGCCCAAATGCAAAAAGGTCCACATCGTGCGCTTCAACACCACAGCGGACTTGCGCGAACAACTCGAGGCCGCAGCGGCGTTGCGGGTGAAGGCGGTGTTTCACGTGGCCGCGGTTTCCGATTTCACAGTGAAACGCCCGCGCAAAGGCAAGATTCCCACCACCGCAACACTGAAGCTCGAGCTGAAGCCAACGCCGAAGCTGATTCATTCCCTTCGCAAATGGTTTCCCGATGCGTTTCTCGTGGGCTGGAAATACGAAGTCGAAGGCGGCAAAAAATCAACCATGACCGCCGCCCGCGCCCAAATCAAAAAATGCAACACCGATGCATGTGTGACTAATGGCCCCGCGTATGGGGAAGGGTTTGGAGTTGTGGCCGATGAGGTGACGCATTGTGGGGATGATGCGGAACTGTTCCGATGGGCGGGGGGAATGACCAAGCGCCAATGACCAAACCCCCAAGGAACTCCCAATTTCCAAAACCATTGTGACTTGGGCCTTGGTCATTGGGCCTTGGGGATTCTTACGTCGCTTCCACCGTGTTTACAATTTGAGTCACGTGCTCGGGATCCACCAATTCATAACCGTCCATTCCGCCGAACCAAACGATTAGCAAGCGCGTCTCCGGCGGCGTCATCACCCAGTCCAAATGCTTGACGTGATGCTTCTTTCCGTCGGCAGTATGAATTTCGCAGGGGCTGTGGCCGCGCACGGCTCCGATTACTTCTTCGCGTGTCATTAAGAACACAGTGCCACACGCTAGCCGTTTTGTCTACTTTTGAGACACGGATTCCGTGTCAAAAACTACATCACTTCCGTGACCTCAATGCCCAGCGCATCCAATCCGGTTTTCAAAACGCGGCCGGTTAATTCGCACAAGGCGATGCGGCTTTCGCGTTCGGATTCATTATTGGCTTTTAGCACAGGACACGCTTCGTAGAAACGGCTGAAATGGCCGGCGAGTTCGAAGAGGTAATTGCACAGGAAATTCGGGCGATGATCGTCGGCGACCATTTCGAGGGTTTGACCGAAGTTCATCAAATGTTTTGCGAGCGCCAATTCTTCAGGGGCCGTGGCGGCAATGGTGACGTTGTTGAAATCGGGCGCATCGACTTTGCGGAAAATGCTGCGGACTCGCGTGTACGCGTATTGAAGGTACGGAGCGGTGTTGCCTTGCAGCGCGAGCATTTTGTCCCAATCAAAAATGTAATCGGTTTGGCGATTGTTCGAGAGATCGGCGTACTTCAATGCACCGAGGCCAACTACGCGGGCGATTTCGCGCCGTTGCGTTTCGTCGAGATCGGCGTTCTTTTCGCTGACGACTGTGAAGGCGCGCTCTTGCGCTTCATCGAGCAAATCGGCCAAGCGCACCACTTCGCCGCTGCGGGTTTTGAATGGCTTGCCATCGGGGCCGAGGATGGAGCCGAACCAAACGTGCTCGAGGCGCGCGGTGACTTCGGGTTGCCAACGACGGAAGATTTTGAAGAGTTGTTGGAAATGCAGTTGCTGACGGCCATCGGTAACGTACACGATTTCGTCGGGCGCCCATTCGGCGAGGCGATGCTGCAGCGTGGCGAGATCGGTGGTGGTGTAATTGGCGGCGCCATCGCTTTTTTGCACGATAGCCGGTTTGTCAGCGAGTTGGGCGTCGTCGGGGAAAAACACCGCCATCGCGCCTTTGCTTTCTTCGGCGATTTTTTGGGAAACCAAATCCTCCACCACACCGGCGAGTTTGGGATTGTAAAAACTTTCGCCCAGCGTTTCGTCAAATTCAATGGCGAGCCGTGAGTAGACGTGATCGAACTGCACTTGCGATAGCTCAATCATCCGCTGCCAAATGCTGAGATTTTCTTCGTCTCCATTTTGCAGCTTCACCAACTCCGCACGCGCGTCGTCGCGCAGCGCTTCATCGGCGTTGATGAGTTTGTAAATGCGTTCCAGTTCCGCGATGGGATCAGCCTCAAGCGCGGCTTCGTTGAGTTGGGTTTTCCAACCGAGCAGCAGCATCCCGAATTGCGTGCCCCAATCGCCGATGTGATTATCCGTGACCACGCGATGGCCGAGCAACCGCAACACGCGCGCGAGGCTGTCGCCGAGAATGGTAGAGCGAATGTGGCCGACGTGCATCGGCTTCGCAACATTGGGCGAACTGAAATCAACGACCACCGTGCGCGGCGTGGCGGCGATTGTGATAAAGGGGGACTCGCTCGCCAACGCAGTTTGCAGTGCGGCATTCACCGCATCGGCCCGCAGGCGGAAATTCAGAAAACCCGGCCCGGCGATGTCCACCGGCTCGCACCATTCGGCGACATCCAGTTGGGCCACCACGTCGGTGGCGAGTTGGCGTGGATTCATTTGCCGTTGCTTGGCGAGCGCCATCAACGCGTTGCTTTGGAAATCGCCGTGCTTGGCATCGGCGCATACACGCACAAGCACGCGGCTGACGTCGGCATCGGGAAGCACAGCGGCGGCGGCGGCTTGCAGGCGGGATTCGATGTGCCCTTGAATCACTCTCTTAAAGCGGCGTTATTGTTTGGCCGGTTGGCTGATGATTTTCAAAATCGCCTCGGCATCGCCCGCTTCTTCGAGGGATTGGCGGAAGTCTTTATTGTGCAGCAGCTTGGCGATGTTCGCGAGCGTGTGCAGGTGTTTTTGAAACTGGCCTTGCGGCACGAGAAACAGCACCACCAAATTCACCGGTTGATTATCCAGCGCCTCAAAATCGATACCCTCGCCCGAGCGCCCGAGCGCGCCGACGACTTCATCGATGAGATCGGTAGAGGCGTGCGGGATGCCGATGCCGAAGCCGATGCCGGTGCTCATCGAGTTCTCGCGTTTCTTTACCGCGTCGATAATGGCCTCGCGATCCTTGGCGGCGATGGCGCCGCTGGACACAAGTTGGTCAACCAATTCATCAATCGCCTCCCAGCGATTGGTGGCCTGCAGAGATGGCACGATGTGATCGGCCTGTACTATTTCGCTTAACGTCATATTTCGTCGCGCGCATTCGGCACGAAGCGGGCGGCTAATTCAAGGCCGAATTGCCCGCATTCCACGCCCGAGTGGCGAGCGCGCCCAAATCGCGAAGGGTATCGACCGTGCCCGCGCCCGCCATTTTGAAGGCATCCAGCGTACTTGGCCCCTCCAGCAAATGCGGCAAACCCACCAATAACACCAATGAATTTCCCAAAAAAATAATGACCGCCGAGAACAAATAGCCCTGCGAAGTGAGGTCCGACTGCCGTGTGTGCAAAATATGCCAAGTGAGCAACACGTGAAACGCGTACGCCAAGCCGAGCATCCAATAAAACAAACTCCACGCCCACGGCCCACTCCAGCCCCAAATCGCCCGACCGCCCACGAACACCACCAAAATCAACACCACGTACAACGGCACAAAATACGGCGCGAGGCTGACAAAGAAATTATCTTTTGTGACCAACACGTGGCCGCCATCACTCGTGACTTTCATTCCTTTCACGCGCCCACCGCAAGCCATCGTGGCGGCGGCGTGGGTGAATTCGTGGCCGAACACATAAATCCACATCGGCTTCGGCGCGTAATGATACAGCAGAAACATACAGGCCACGCCCGCCGCCAACGGCACCACGGTGGTATCGGCAAAGCCCGATTGCGCGATGAGTTGCCCCAAGGCACGCCCCACGCCCACGCACAATGGCAGCAGCAAAATCGCTGCGAAGAATTTACGCCTCCTCGGCACGGGAAAACTACACCACAAAACGCCATCTCATTCGAGCCGAAAACATTGCATTGCCTCCGCCGCCTTCGCGCCGTTACCTTCCGCGCATGACACAGGAGGAAGCACTCCAGATTTTTCGCGAAACCGGCGCACTGCTCGACGGCCATTTTGTGCTGCGCAGCGGATTGCACAGTCGGCAATTTTTCCAATGCGCCCAGGCGCTGCAACAAATGCCCGTGGTGGAAAAACTCGGCGCGGCATTGGCCGATCGCGTGCGGGATGAAGCCATCGAAACCGTCGTGGCCCCCGCGATGGGCGGCTTGGTGATTGGGCAGGAAGTAGCGCGGCAACTGGGCGTGCGATTTATTTTTGTGGAAAAAGATGACGACGGCTCACTCGTGATGCGCCGCGGCTTCTCTTTGGCCCCCGATGAAAAAGTGCTCATCGTTGAGGACGTCATCACCCGCGGCGGGCGACTGCAGGAAACCATCGACATCGTCCGCGCCCAAAGCGCCGACCTCCGCGCCGTGACGATTGTGGTCGATCGCAGCAACGGCAATTACAAACCCGATGTTCCGTTGCACAGTTTGTTGGCGATGGAGGTGCAAACATTTGAGCCGGAACATTTGCCGGAAGATTTGCAAGCCACCGAAGCAGTGAAGCCCGGGAGTAAATAGAGGTTGCCAAAGTGCCGCCCGCACCGGAAGATTTTCGCATGAGAACGGCGACATTCATCACACTTTTATTTTGCACGGGAATTTTAATGAGCGCGGACAAATCAACGAAGCCAGCCAAAACGGAAATCGCCACATTGGGGGGCGGATGTTTTTGGTGTTTGGAGGCGGTGTTTGAACGGCTGGATGGTGTGAGCAAAGTGGAGAGTGGTTATGCGGGAGGCAAGACGGCGGATCCAACTTATGCGGAAATTGGCACGGGCACGACGGGGCACGCGGAGGTGGTGCAGATTCATTTTGATCCAAAGAAAATTGGGTACGACCAAATCCTTTCCGTGTTTTGGCAATGCCACGACCCCACCACACTGAACCGGCAAGGCAATGATTTTGGCACGCAATATCGCTCCACCATTATGCCGCACGATAAGCAGCAAACGGCCATCGCGGAACAAAGCCGCAAAGAATGGGCTAAGGAATTCAAGCAACCGATTGTTACCACGCTGGAGCCGCTCAAGAAATTTTACAAAGCGGAGGTGCATCATCAGGATTATTTCCGGCTGAATCCGGGCGTGCCGTACTGCGCCTTCCTCATCGAGCCGAAGCTGAAGGCGTTGGAGGACAAAAAAGTCATTCCGACACCTCAAAAGACCCACAAAAAATAGCCAAAAAATCACGGAGTTTTCTTGGCAAAATCCGTCTAATCAGGTTGAATGATGCCTATGAAACGCGTGATCCCTGTTTTCGCCCTTATCCTCGTTGCCGCCTTTGCCGAGGCCGTCCCGCCACCGCGCCTGATTAAAGGCCCGGCGCCGGTGCCCGCTCCCAAAATCGTTTTGGCCAAGCAGAAGATGAATATGCGATTCATCCTCCCGAATAATGGCATGCCGGGCACGGTGAATATCCCATCCAAAAACCCGCGCCGGGCGATTATGGAGGAACATCTTTTGACGCGCAAAGGCGAGACGTTTCACGGAACATTTCTGGGCTACGATCCGGTCAAAGGACTGAAGTGGTCGCACCCGGATTTTCTGCCCAATGAGATTGACTTCCTGCCCGGCCGCGTCAGCCGCCTGAATTTCAAAGTGGAGCCCCTGCCCGCGCGCGCCAAGCCGCATACCTGTCAGGTGAAGCTATCCAATGGCGACACCCTTGCGGGCGATTTGGCGCGGATGGAAAATGGTAAATTGATTTTAGACACGTGGTACGCCGGCGAACTGGCGATCAACACCGCGCACATCAAATCGATCAAACCCGGTTTCTCGACCGACAAGGTTTTCTTTGAAGGGCCAAAGAACGCCAAGAACTGGACCTTCAGCAATGGCCAAAACGCCGGCTTCCCGCGGCAGATGATTCCTAATTTACCGCCAGAAGCACAAAAGCAACTGAAGGAACGCGCCGCACAAGCGGCCAAGCAGCCGACCTGGAAATTAACCAACGGCATTTTTGAATCCACCAGCAGCAGCTCAACGGTGGGGCGAAACATGAAAGAAACCCCCGCTCGCTCCAGCACAGAATTTGATTTGGAATGGACGGGCAGCCTGAACTTGTACATCAACTTTCTCACGGACTCCCTCACCAGCTATAGCCAGTGCAATGGCTACTGCCTGCGCCTCACGCAAAGCTACATTTATCTTTACCGCTACAACTTCAACAACGGTGCCGGCCGCGGCGGGCGCGTGGGTAATAATCTGCGGGTAAACCTCGCCAACCTACAGGGCAACGCCAGCGTGGCGCTCAAGATGGATACCAAAAAGAAATCCGTCGCGCTGCTCATCAACGGCGCCCTCATCCATAAATGGGAAAACCTCACCAACTTTGCCGATGGCGGCAATGGGTTGCTGTTTACCTCGCGCACCACCAACAGAATGCGACTGAGCCGCATTCGTGTGAGCGACTGGAACGGACGCCTGCCAGAGGCGAACACAAAATCTCAGGCGAACCCAAAAGAGGATTATGTGATCCTCAATAATTCCGACCACATCACCGGCGAGTTGACCGGCATCGCGGATGGCAAACTTCACTTCAAATCCGGCTTTGGCGAAATGGCCATCGGGCTGCAAAAAGTGGGCGTGATCCATCGCGCCACCGAGCGCGTGCAAGCCGTCCCAGCCGGAGAGGGCTTGGCGCGGGTCAGCTTCAAAACCGGAGACAGTATGGCGATGAGAATCACCGGCTGGAAAGATGGCAAAGTCACCGCCAGCAGCCCGCTTTTTGGCGAAGCGGCCTTTGACGCGGCGGTATTTCAATCCATCGATTTCACCGGCCAACCCGTCCGCCAAACCACCACTGTTCCGACCCCAACAAATCCAAATCAGTTAATTGAACGGGGCTTCCGTATTCGACCTCAGATTCCCCAAAAAATCCCCAACGGGTTGCGACTTGAGCTGAACGTGCTGCCGCAAGCCGTTGACCCCAAAATTAAGCCACGCCGTTAAAGCTGTTACTTGACGAAACAGGTGGACTGGCGTTTTATTGTCGCGCTATGAAATTACCTTTTATTTTCACCCTCGGCGGATTGCTGGCCGGAACCGTACTCGGCCAGCCCCTTGGCCCGCGGTTGCCTATCCCGGTCCCTCCCCTCGGCTGGACCCCCAACACCACCCGCCCCGCGCCGCCCCGCGCCGCCACAACCTTTATTGCAAACGGCAAGACCGATCAATTGCGGCTCATTCGCGGCAATGGAATGCTTGGAAAATTTCTGGGCTTCGACCCCCAGCGCGGTCTTACGTGGAACCATCCGGACATCAAACCCGATACACTAAGTATCCCGGCAGACCGAATCAGCCGCGTAGATTTTGCCATCAAACCCGCCCCCGCGAATGCCAAGCCTCACGGCGGAGTGATTGAGTTTGCCAACGGCGACCGCCTCACCGGCGATATTTTGGGGATGACGGACAATAAACTTCGCGTGAAAACCTGGTACGCGGGCGAGTTGGCAGTAGATCGCAGCACCATCCGCACACTCTCACCCGGCATCATCTCCGGCTCTTCAATGTACGCCGGGCCGGTTGGCAAAAAAGGCTGGAAGGAAACCAAGAGCGGCTCCTTGGGCTGGAAATATTCCGACGGCGGATTTGAATCCACCACGAGTGGGCCGGTGATTGGACGTGTGTATCCCAAGATGCCCGCCAAGGCGCGCGTGGAGTTTGACCTCGAATGGCAACGCGGCAGCCCCAGCGTATACATCGGGTTTATGACCGACAACCTCACCTCATACAGCGGCGGCAATTGCTACAGCATCCGCATCACCGGCAGTTCCGTTTATATGTACCGTTACGGAAAAGTAAACGGCGGCATCCGCAGCCAACGCCTTTCGCCTTCCAGTAGAAGTCACAGCTTTGGAAGCGGCCCAAAAAAAGCGCGCATCGCTCTCTGCCACAATCCCAAAGAAAGAAAGGTCGCTATCATCATCGATGGAAAACTCGTTGGCGAATTCAAAGATAATATGGCCGGCGCGGCGCCCCTAAGCAATGGCTTGAATTTTTCCTCGCGCACCAGCAACCCAATGCGCATCAGCCGCCTTACCATCAACTCTTGGAGCGGAAACCTGCCCGGCAAAAACGGCGTGGCCGCCGCGGCGGGTGCCAAAGAGGATTTTGTGATGTTCGCCAATAACGACGTGATGACCGGCAACCTCCAGTCCATTGGCAAAGATATGATGAGCTTCAAATCCGACGGCTTTGGCGAGGTGAACGTTCCACTGGAAAAAGTCTCCACCATCTATTTCGCGCGCGATACGGTCGTCACCCCGCCCACGCCCGCCAATTCCGTGCGCGCTACCCTCGCGGGCAGCAACCGCATCACCGGCATCATCAAAACCTGGAAAGGCAACCAAGTCACCCTCACCAGCCCCGTCTTCGGCGAGGCCACGTTTGATGCGAGCATCTTCCGGCGCGTGGAATTCAACCTCGGCAAACCCCGAAGCGCTTCTCTCAATCCCGACACTACAACCGCCGGACGCACCAAACTGCGGCTTGGGAATCAGGACATCTTCAAAGTCAATGGCGCCTTCCAACTCAATGGCCGCAACATCCCGCCAGAAGTCGTCCAGCGCCTCCAACAAATGCAGGAACAGCAACAGCAGCGCCTCATCCCGCGCAAGCGATAAATGATGCCCGCCCGGCTCGCCATTTTCTTCCTGCTCGGTGCATTCCTTTGCCCGGCGGATGAGCCGCTTTTGCCACCCAATATCAAACGCCAGCTTGTACGGGAAATCATCGGCGGAAAAATTAATCAAAACCCGAACGGCCCCCAACTCGTCCTGCCCCAAGGCCCCTTTGCCGCGCTCTTCGAGAGTGGGATTTTTCCCGGCAAATTTCTAGGGCTCGACCCCGCCAAAGGCATTCGCTGGCAGCACCCCGCCGTGGCAGAACCTTTCCATCTCAAACCCGGCACCGTTGGCTTTCTCCAACTCCAGCCCACCGCGAAAGCCGCCAAAGCTAATCCGCCCAACTGCGAGGTGCTCCTCTTCTCCGGTGATCAGTTTACCGGTCAGCTCATCTCCCTCGACCACAAAGCCCTCACCTTCGAGGCCACCCATTGCGGTCGGCTGACCATCCCGCGCCAACACATCAAGGCTCTGGTGCCGCGCTCCGGCGAAGGTGCTGTTTTGATTCAAGGATTTCAAAAACCTACCGATTGGATTTTCACCAACGTCGAAGGCGATGAAAACGGCGAAGGCGGCAAGCAAGGCCGTTGGATAATAAAAAACAAGGCCGCAATTTGTGCCGGCGGCAATGGGGCTCTCTTCGGCCGCAATCTCCCCGGCAATCCTCAAGCCATCCGCGTGGACTTCGATCTCCGCGTCCCCCAAGGCGATCCCAAAATTGGCATCCAGTTTTTCACCGACAACCTCACCAGCCACCGCACCGGCAACTGCCTCGACCTCACCTTCCGCAAAGGCAAAGCCTCCGCCAAACGCCAACCCCACAATCCGGATGGCGGCCAAAACGGGCGCATCGGCAAATCCATTCCACTCCCCCCGCTGGGCAAACGCGCTGCCCACGTCACCATTTACGCCAGCCGCCACCGGACCCAACTGCACCTCATCATCAACGGCCAACCCATCGGCACCTGGAGTTCCGATAATCCACTCCAACAATTCGGCGCGGGCATCCTCTTCATCCAACGCGGCAACCAACCCACACACATTGAAAACCTTGTGATCCGAAAAAGCAGCGGACACGCCCCCATCGGCCGCCAATTGCCTGAACTCCCCGCCGACCTCAAACAAGACCACATCACCTTCAGCAACGGCGACCACATCGTCGGTGACATCAAAGAAATCAAGAACAGCATTGCCATTTGTAAAACCAACTTTGGCGACATCAACCTCCCCCTGACCAAAATCCAAATCGCCCGCCTCACCCCAAACGCAATCCTCAAACACAATCGCCCCGAAGGCGCAGCCATCATCACCCTTGCCAACCAAACCCAAATCACCGGCCAACTCAAAATCGCTAATCCCGAAACCCTCAGCCTCACCACACCTACCTTCGGCGAACTCAAAATCCCACTCAATGCCATCCGCACCATCGATTTCCAAACCCCCAAAAACAGAATCCCCGGCTTCCCCAACCCTAACGCCCCCCTCAATCCCAAAAAAAACAAAGCCGGACACCTCAAAGAATTCCCCTAAGTCCCCCCCGATCTCCCTCCCCCGCCAGACTTCAATCCCTGATTCCGCCCCCTTCCCTCCGCCGCCTCCTTTTGCTATCCTGCCGCCCGTATGGCATTTGATTCGTTTCGTGATTTTGTAAATCGGCTGGAAGCTGAAGGAGAGCTGCGGCGCATTTCTACCCCCGTCGCCACGGAGTTGGAAATCACCGAGGTGGCCGACCGCGAGATGAAAAAGCCCGGCGGCGGCAAAGCCCTTCTCTTCGAGCAACCCACCGTCAACGGCAAACCCAGCCCCATCCCGCTGGCCATCAACACCTACGGCAGTGAGAAACGGATGGCGATGGTTCTCGGCCGCGACAGCGTTGAGGACGCCGCCGCCGAACTCAACAAACTCGTCAAAGCCAAGCCCCCCACCAGCCTCAGCGAAACGTTCAACCTCCTCGGCACCGCCCTCGACCTCCGCCACGCTAAACCCAAGAAAGTTAAAAGCGGCCCTAGCAAAGAGGTCATTCAGTTGTTCGACAAGAGCCCCTCAACCACCAATTCCCAACTCCCCACCCTCCTTAATTTTCCAATTCAACAATGCTGGCCTCAAGACGCCGGGCGTTTCCTCACCCTCCCCTGCGTTGTCACCCACGACCCCGATACCGGCGATCGCAATCTTGGGATGTATCGAATGCAGGTGTTCGATGAACGCACCACCGCGCTGCATTGGCAGTTGCAAAAAGTCGCCGCGCGCCACGGCCGCCGCTATTACGAAAAAGGCGAGCGAATGCCCGTCAGCGTTTTCCTTGGCGGCGATCCGGTTTATGCCTTCTGCGCCAGCGCGCCCTTGCCCGATGGGCTCGATGAATTACTGCTCGCCGGATGGCTGCGCAAAAAATCAGTGCCATTGATTAAATGCGAAACCAATGATCTTGAAGTCCCCGCCGATGCAGACATCGTTCTCGAAGGCTACGTGGACCCCACCGAACCCCTTCGCGACGAAGGCCCCTTTGGCGATCACACCGGCTACTACACTTTGCCCGAGCCTTACCCCGCCTTCCACCTCACCGCCATCACCCATCGCAAAGACGCCATCTATCCCAGCACCATCGTCGGCCAACCGCCGATGGAGGATTTTCATCTCGGCGGCGCCAGCGTCCGCCTCTTTCTGCCGATCTTGAAAATGAATTTCCCCGAGTTGGTTGACCTCGCCCTGCCCGCCGAAGGCGTCTTCCACAATCTTGTTTTTGTGAGCATCAAAAAAACCTACCCGATGCAGGCCTACAAAATCATGCACGGCCTTTGGGGTGCCGGCCAAATGATGTTTGCCAAATACATCATCGTGGTCGATGAGGATGTCGACGTGCACAACACCAGCGAAGTCCTCTTCCGCGTCGGCGCCTGCACCGATCCGCAGCGCGACGCTCTTTTTTCCCGTGGGCCCGCTGACGTCCTTGACCACGCAACCACCGAAATGGCCATTGGCAGCAAAATGGGCCTCGACGCCACCCACAAACTCCCCGGCGAAAGCGGCTTCCACCGCGAGTGGCCGCCGATCATCAAAATGGACGAAGCCGTGAAGAACAAAGTCGACTCCATTTTGAACCAGCAACCGAACAAATAAACCCAACCGCATGCGTAAACTACTCATCACCACCCTCTTGATTCTCACCGCGTGGAGCTTGCCAGCCGCCAAGCCCAACATTCTCATTATCCTCGTTGACGATCTTGGTTACGGCGACCTCTCCAGCTACGGCGCGACCGATCTCAAATCGCCCGCAATCGATTCGTTGATGGCCGCCGGCATGCGCTTTGATTCCTTTTATGCAAACTGCCCCGTGTGCAGCCCCACGCGAGCAGCATTACTCAGCGGCACTTATCCCGACCTCGTCGGTGTCCCCGGCGTCATTCGCACCATGAATCACAACAACTGGGGCTGGCTCTCACCCAAAGCTGTGTTGCTGCCCAAGCCGCTTAAAACCGCAGGCTATCACACCACCATCGTTGGCAAATGGCATCTTGGCCTTGAATCGCCCAACCGCCCCAATGAACGCGGCTTCGACTTTTTCAAAGGGTTCCTCTGTGACATGATTGATGATTATTACAAACACCGCCGCCACGGCATTAATTATTTCCGAGAAAATGAAAAGGAAATCGACCCGCCCGGCCACGCCACCGACCTCTTCACCGAATGGGCCATCGATTATCTCGATGATCGCAAAGGTAAAAAGGAACCGTTCTTTCTTTACCTCAGCTACAACGCACCGCACACACCCATCCAGCCTCCAGCTGATTGGTTGGCCAAAGTCAAGGCGCGCGAAAAAACCATCACCGATCCCCGCGCCAAACTCGTGGCCCTCATCGAACACATGGATGACGGCATCGGCAAAGTGGTCGCCGCACTCAAAGCAAATGGCCAATACGAAAACACCCTCATCATGTTCAGCAGCGACAACGGCGGCCAACTGAACGTCGGTGCACAATGCGGCAACCATCGCGGCGGCAAACAAGATATGTACGAAGGCGGCCTAAAAGTCCCCGCCTGCGCCGTTTGGCCCGGACGCATCCAACCCGGCTCACGCAGTCAATTGCGCGCGCTTTCGATGGATCTTTACCCCACCGCCTGTGCTGCAGCCGGAGCGAAAGTGCCCGCCTATGTTGAAGGCATCAGCATCCTCCCGACTTTCCTTGGCCAACCACAAACTTTGAAGCGTGATATGATTTTCGTGCGACGCGAAGGCGGGCGTTTATACAACGGCCAGGATTACCATGCCGTGCGAAGGGGCGACTGGAAGCTAGTCCACAACCACCCCAACGAACCCCTTCAACTCTACAATCTCGCCACCGATCCGCTGGAGAAAAATAATTTAGCCGCCACCGAGCCTCAAAAATACAACGAACTTAAAAACACGCTCCGGAAACATTTTCAGCGCGCGGGTCAAGTGCCTTGGCAAAAACCGTCCGAGTAAAGTAAATTTCCCGTCCGGCTGTTGCGGAAAACCAGCCGACTACGGGGTGAACGAGTAAAGCAAAACCGCAATGAAATTTTCGACATTCAACGAAGCCACCGATGCGGTGATGCAGATGATTCGCGCTGGCGAAGGCGATTTTAATCATTTGGCACTGGCGCTGTTTGCACTGCAAAAAGAACACGTGCCGGCCTATCGAGATCTCTGCCAAACACGTTCCATTACCGCAAACCACTGGCGAGACATCCCGACTGTGCCGACTAGTGCATTTCGGGATTTAGAAATCACCAGCCTTTCGCCCAAAACACGCACAACGGCGTTTCATTCAAGCGGCACAACCGGCGCAACTTACAGCTGCCATTGGCACGATTCATCATCACTGGCGGTTTACGAAACATCATTACGAGCAGGCATTGAAAAAAATTTACAGCCAAACAACTGCCAAATCCTGGCGCTCACCCCACCGCCAACTGAGGTGCCGCATTCATCTCTTTCACACATGGCGGCCACGGCGCACCCGAGCGTAGTCTTCGGCGGATGCATCACGGACACCGGATGGTCCATCGATCACGATATAATCTATCGCGCATGCGCAAAGGCAATTCAAACCCAAAACCCACTCCTGATCATTGGCCCGGCATTTTCATTTGTGCATTGGCTGGATCAATTGGATGCGCCCATCGCATTGCCTGCAACCTCGCGCGTGATGGAAACGGGCGGATACAAAGGCCGCTCACGGGAATTATCTAAAACTGAATTACACAAACTGATTTCCAAAAACCTCGGCGTCGCCCGCAATCACATCGTATGTGAATACGGAATGTGCGAATTGAGCTCGCAAGCTTATGATCGGATTGCGGGACAACAAACTGCCGCCGCCTTCACCTTCCCCGCGTGGGCTCGCTCTCGCGTGATTTCCAGTGAAACAGGATCCGAGGTGGATGACGGCGACACCGGATTGCTACAAATATTTGACCTAGCCAACATCCGCTCTGTGTTAGCCATCCAGACCGGCGACTTAGCAGTACGTCGCGGCGAGGGGTTTGAACTCGTTGGGCGTGCAACCCAATCCGATCCACGCGGCTGTTCGCTGGCGCTGGCAGAAAACTAACCGATGGACTTGCCAAATTATTTCATCATCGATACCCAGCCGGAAGCGCGGCTTTCGCCGGGGATGATTACCGAGGCGTGCCGTCAGCTAAAACGCAATCGCGCCCAATATCTGCGCGATATTCCCACCGCCCAAACTATCACCTTGCTCGCGCAGTTGGCGGATAACTGGCGGGACGATTTGTTTCCCTTTCGCAAGATGGCACTCGAGGCCGGACAGGAAGCCACTGGGTTTTCGTCAGCCAGTTTGGCGCGCGGGTTGGATGAATTTTTCGCGCGCATCACCGAAGAGAATTTACACAATCTCATCACTCAGGAATTGGGCGACCCACGCCGACTCGATGCCCCGCTGGCCACGCCCGAGGAGCGCGCCGACAATCGCACCGCCTTCGCGCGCGGGCCGGAACTCATCGGCCACATCACCGCCGGCAATCTCCCCTGCCCTACGCTGATGAGTCTCATCTACGGTTTACTCGTCGGCTCGGCGCAGTTTGTGAAGTGTGCGGAAAACGCCGGCTTCGTTCCACAGCTCTTCGCCCACTCGGTGTATCACACCCACCCCAAGCTCGGCGCGTGCATTGAGTTAGCCCGTTGGCCCGGCGGCGATCATCCATTGGAAGAAGCACTCTTCAACGAAGCAGATTGCGTGGTGGCGGTGGGCCGCGATGAAACACTCGAGGCCATCCGATCGCGACTGCCAAACGGCAAACGATTTCTCGGCCACGGCCATCGCGTGAGCTTTGGTTATATCCACAAAGATTTTTTATCGCGCGCGATGGCCCGTGAGTTGGCAAAAAACGCTGCGCGCGATGTGGCGGCGTGGAACCAACTCGGTTGCCTTTCGCCACACGTCTTTTATGTGGAACGCGATGGCGCGGTGCGACCGGAGCAATTTGCCGAAATGCTTTCCGAAGCCATCAATGAACTGGAGCAATCCGAACCACGCGGCGAAATCACCGATGCAGAGGCAGGCGAAATTGCCCATCGCCGCTCCTGTTACGAAATCCGCGAAGCCCACACCGGCGATGTGCGCCAGTGGATGAGTGAAGATTCCACCGCGTGGACGGTGGTGTACGAGGAAGAATCGAGATTTTCCACTTCCTGTATGAACCGCTTCATCCACGTGAAAGCCGTGGCGAACCTCGACGAAACCCTGCACGCCGCCGAGATGGCGCGCGGGCAAGTTTCCACCGTCGGCCTCGCCGCCCCCAAAAGCGAGGCCGAGGCGATGGTGATCCAACTCGCGCATTGGGGCGTCACGCGCGTGTGCCCCATCGGCCAGATGCAAAACCCACCCCTCGGTTGGCGACACGATGGTCGGCCGTCATTAGGAGATTTGGTGATGTGGATGGATTGGGAGTTGTGAATTTACGAATGAAGATTGGAGATTAACGAATGAAAATGGAATTACGAAAAACATTTCAGTTTGAAGCCGCGCACTCGCTGCCCAATTTACCGGCGGACCACAAGTGCGCCCGACTGCACGGGCACAGCTTTAAAGTTGAAGTGGTGGTCACCGGCGAATGCGATCCACAACTCGGCTGGGTGATGGACTACGCGGACATCAGCGCGGCCTTTGATCCGATTTGGAAACAGCTCGACCATTTTCATCTCAATGAAATCGACGGCTTGGAAAATCCCACGAGCGAAATGATCGCCACTTGGATTTGGGCACAACTCAAGCCGCGCCTCCCGCTGCTCACCGCCATCGAAGTGGCCGAGACCTGCAATGCGCGTTGTGTTTACCGCGGCGACTGATTAGCCTCAGCGATGGCCACGCGTTATGCCCACGTCAATATCATCGCCAAGGATTGGCGGTCGCTTTGTGAATTTTATGAAGCAGTGTTCGACTGCGAACCGTGGAGCAGCGAGCGCGATCATCGCGGCCCGCACATCGACGCGCTCACTAACATTCCAGAAGCACGAGTGCAGGGACGCCATCTCCGCGTGCCCGGCCACGGCGAGAATGGCCCCACGATTGAAATTTTTTCATTCGCCGAAAATGGCGAAGAATTCCCCAAACCCCTCAACCGCCCCGGCTTGGCGCATCTCGCGTTTGAAGTGGATGACGTAGACGCCAAGCGCGCGCAAATCAAAAAACTGGGCGGCGAGGATTATGGCGAATTGGTGACGATTGATATCCCGCAAGCGGGCCGACTCACCCTGCTTTACATGACCGATCCGGAAGGCAACATCGTCGAATTGCAAACGTGGCACGGCGAATAGGCCTCCGCTCAATCCGCATTGCCCCCCAAGGCATTTTCAGGTAGAACGGGCCGACCGATGAAGATTTTTCTCTCTCTTTTGGCAATGGTTCTGGCTGCGTCCGCCACCTCGTCCTGGGCTCAACTGCCCCCGCCCAATCCCAAACCTGTTTCCGGTGCGCGACATCCGGCGCTAAGCCCGGACGGCAAGAAACTGGCCTTTGTGTATCGCGGTGACATTTGGCTCGTAAACTCCACCGGCGGCCGAGCGCTGCCAATCACTTCGCACGTGGCACTCGATGCGTACCCCGTGTTTTCCCCCGATGGAAACTGGATTGCTTTTGGCAGCCGCCGCCACGGGCAATGGGATATCTTTATCATTCCCGCCCTCGGCGGCGCGCCGCGCCAACTCACCTGGCACAGCGGCCACGAGTTGCCTTTCGGTTGGAGTGCCGATGGCAACCGCATTTGTTTCACCGCCCGTCGCGACGGAATGCGCTACGGCCTTTACACGGTCGATGCCTCCACATTTCGCACGGAACTGCTTTGTGAAGATTACGCTGCGATGCGTTACCCGCGCTGGTCGCCCGATGGCAAATCGATGGTCTATGGCCGATACGGAATGCCGTGGTATCGCCCTCGCTACACCGGCTCCGCGGCTTCGGATATTTGGATGCTCGATCTCAAAACCAAAGAACGCAAAAAAATTCGCGGCACGGGCCATCAACATTTGTTTACACAATATCTCCCTGACGGAAACTTGCTCACCGTGACTACCGGCGAACCCACCCCGTCCTCACCCAAGCTCAATGAAAAACGTGAAAAAAATTCCGACAACGAAAAGCGAACGCCCAACTTGTGGACCGTTGACGCCAAAGGCAAAGCAAGCCAGTTAACGCACTTCACCGGCGATAGCGTACGCTACCCATCCGTAGCGGCACGCACGGGTGACATCGCATTCGAATACGGCGACAAAATTTGGCTCCTCAAGAAAGGCCGCACCGATCCCCGCCCGATTTCATTATTAGTTCTCACCGACCACAAACAAAGCCCGCGCCGCCGCGAGACACTCGACGATGGCGTGACCGAAGCCGAGCCCGCGCCCGATGGCAAAAGTATGATCTTCGGCCTCAAGGGTGATATTTGGCAAATCCCCATTACCAAGCCTTCCGGCGTGGCCCGTAACCCCGCCGAACAAGCCCGCCGCCTCACGCGTTGGCCGGGCGATGATTCGGATTTTTCCTGGGCCAAGGACAGCAAGAAAATTTATTTCACTTCCGACCGAGAAAACAATACGCGCATTTATGAGCTCGATTTGGAAACGCAAAAGCTGCGCCCTTTGTGGAACCGCAATGAAGACGTGGTACGCCTGCGACTTTCGCCGGACGGCAAGCATCTGTTTTTCTGGATGGCCGGCCCCAAGGGCGGACTGCAACGCCTCACCCTCGCGGATGAAACACTCAAGACCATCGTCAAACTCCCCGGCACCCACGTGCGCGGTCGCGGCGGGATTGAATACGAATGGTCCCCGGACAACCAGTGGATCGCCTACACCACGCGCACCGGCAGCAGTTCGTTCAACATTTGGATTGTGCCCGCCGAAGGCGGCAAGCCCGTCAACGTCACACGCCTCAACGCGTTTCATAGCGACCCCACGTGGTCGGTGGATGGAAAATATCTCTACTTCCAAAGCAACCGCGATGGTGAAGGTCTTTACCGACTTGCGCTGAAACCCGACGCCTTTCGGGATTCGGATGTGGATATGAAATTTGTGAAGCCATCCAAACCCATGAAAGTGGATATTGATTTCGATGACATCCATCTTCGCATCACCCGAATGTCCACCCGCAATCCCTCCTCCGATTTGGTGGCGGCGAATGACGGCCGACTTTATTTTTTGGCAGGCGGCGACATTCATCGCGTTTCCTATGATGGCAGTGAAACGAAGAAAATTACTTCCGGCGGCCGCCGGGTGGCGTTTCGGATAATGCAGAACGGACGCGGTGTGACGTTTATGAAAAGCGGCGAAATGTATCTTGGAAAAATCGACAGTGCCATCGAATCCAAAATCACCTTCAAAGCCGACTGGATACACGATGTGAACGCCGAACGTCTGGCGGCGTTTAATGAGTTTTGGAAAACGTTTCACCATCGATTTTACGATGCCAACTTTCACGGGCGCGACTGGGATGCTCTCCGCGCCAAATATCTCAAACGGATGGATAGCGTGGACACGCCCATGGAATTTTCCACGCTACTGCAAATGATGGTCGGCGAACTGGAATCATCGCACACGGAAGTCACCGCCCCGTCAACAACCCCAAAACCCAGCACCCCGCACCTCGGCTTCACAATCGACCACTCCCACCGCGGCCTCGGCCTCAAAGTCAACGCAGTGCCCAAGGGCGCACCGGGATCTTTTGAGAAAACGCGAATCCAATCCGGTGAATTTATCATCGCCATCGATGGCTCAATGGTGGACGCCAACGAGCGCCTCTACAGCCTCCTCAATGCTCGCGAAGATCGCATCGTCGAGTTTTTGGTGAACGACAAACCCCAAAAAGCTGGCGCGCGCAAAGTACGTTACCAATTGATGTCGCAAACGGAATGGACTGATTTAAACTATAAAAATCGCGTGGCCGCTGCCCGCCGCACGGTTGAATCTGCCAGCAAAGGCAAAATAGGATATCTGCACATTGCCGCGATGAGTTCCTCGGATCAAACCCGTTTTGAACGCGAAGCTTACGAATACATCCTCGGCAAGGACGCGATGATTTTTGACGTGCGCAACAATCGCGGCGGCAACATTTCCGATACTCTCATCGACTGGCTCGAACGCAAACCGCACGGCATTTATCAATCACGCGATCAAGCCCCCGAAGTCGCACCCGATCGCGCGTGGAACAAACGCGTCATCGTGCTGATGAACGAGCACAGCTATTCCAACGGCGAGATGTTTCCCTACGCAATGCGCCAGCGCGGCCTCGCCGAAAAATTGGTGGGCATCGCCACCCCGGGCTACGTGATTTGGACTTCAGGTTTTTCACTGCCGGGCGGCTACAAAGCACGCATTCCCGGGAAGGCAGTCTACCGAATGGACGGCTCCAATATGGAAAACAACGGCGAGAAGCCGGACGTGCGCGTGTGGATCACACCCGACGAATGGGCCGCTGGCAAAGACCCTCAACTGGAAAAAGCACTGGAATTGTTGAAGCCCAAGCCCACCGCAAAAAAACCGTGAGCCAAGCGACGGACACGGAACTCATCGAACGATGGCGCGATGAGCCCGCGCCGTTATTGCCTTTGCTACACGCCTTTCAGGATCGCGATGGATGGCTGAGCGAGAATTCGTTGCGCAGCATTTCTGATGGCCTGAAAATCCCGCTGGCGGAGTTGTTCGGAACCGTCACTTTTTACCATCATTTTTCCCGCGAAGAAAACGGTCAAAATAAACCGCGCGTGTGCGATGGACCGGTGTGCCGCTTTCGCGGGACACAAAATTTATTGGACGCACTGAACGCAAAACCCATGCCCTGCGCCGGCCGATGCGACGGCCCCGTGCCTGTCCTCAAAGGAAACGAAGTACTCATCGGCAGCACCGCGAATGAATTGAAGCCACTGCCCTCGCCGTTGCCGCCGCCCAATCCCGGAGGGATTGAAGAATGTGTCTTCGCCCACATCCGCGAAAAGGGCCGCGCCACGATTGAGGGATACCAGAAAAGCGGTGGCTATGCGGCTATTGAAAAAGCACTCTCTGATACACCAGAAAATTTGGTGGCACTCATCACCGAAAGTAAACTCGCCGGTCGCGGCGGTGCAGGATTTCCCACCGGCAAAAAATGGGAAATGGTCGCGCAAGCCGAGGGCAATCCAAAAGCAATTGTGTGCAACGCAGACGAAGGTGAACCGGGCTGCTTCAAGGATCGCGCGCTGCTGGATTACGATCCGCATGCCACGATTGAAGGAATGATTCTCGCAGCCTACGCCACCGGCGCAACACGCGGATTCATCTACTTGCGCTACGAATATCCCGACACGATGTGCATCCTCGAGCGCGCCCTCGCCGAAGCCAAAGCCGCCGGATGGCTCGGCAAAAACATCGGCGACAAGACGGGGTTTGATTTTGAAATACATATCCGACGCGGCGCGGGCGCGTATATTTGCGGCGAGGAAGGTTCCTTGCTCAACAGCCTCGAGGGCAAACATCCCTTCCCGCGCAATCGCCCCCCCTTCCCCGTCACTCACGGTTTTGAAAATCTACCCACGGCCGTCAACAACGTGGAAACATTTTCCGCCGCGCCCCCCATCGTAAATCACGGCGCGGATTGGTATCAATCGCTCGGCCTGGGCGAACACGCAGGAACCAAAGCCGTCAGTCTTTCCGGTGATATTCTACGACCCGGAAATTACGAAGTGCCTTTTGGTCTCCCACTAAAAACGCTCCTTCACGATTGGGCCGGCGGCCCGCTCGCGGGACAATCCATTCAAGCCGTCAGCATGGCTGGATTATCCGGCGGTTTTCTCGGCGGCAATGATCTCGATGAAGTCACGCTCGATGAACCCTCCATCCGTTCAAAAGGCGCGTTCCTCGGCGCAGCGGGCATTATGGTTTTTGATGACCGCCGAAACATAGTCGATGTCGCCCACAACGCGATGGCTTTTTTCGCAGAAGAATCCTGCGGCAAATGTTTCCCTTGCCGCATCGGCACCCATCGCCTCACCGAACGCCTCAATGGAACTGCCGATCCCACCACGGAAGCAGATTGGCACAGCGAGGTCGATGACATCGGCGACACGATGATGGCCACGAGCGCCTGCGGCCTCGGCATGGCCGCGCCCAACATCACGCGCAGTTTGCAAAAATATTTTCCCGATCAAGTCTCCGCGCACTTGCAATCAGTTTCCCGATAACGACAATCCACGAAATGAACGCAACGGCAGAAACCAAAACCCTCACGCTGACACTCGATGGCGAGGAAGTGCCCTTTCGCGAAGGCGAAACGATTTATGAGGTAGCCCAACGCGCCGGACGCGAGGTGCCGACTTTGTGTTACGACAAACGCCTCGAAGCCTTCGGCGCGTGCCGTTTGTGCGTGGTGCAATTGGAGGGCGCACGCAACCCTGTCGCCTCCTGCACAACTCCCGCCACGGCCGGCATGGTGGTGCACACTTCCACCGAAGCGATTGAAAAACATCGGCGCACTTTGCTGGAATTAGTCGCTTCGGAAAACCCCGATGCCACCATCGACCCACTACGCGGATTTGCTTCGCAGGAATTAAATGACCTGCTCTGCCAACACGATGTTCAGCCGGGCCGGTTTGCAGGGGAGCATTCCGGCACAACCAATAGCGACGACAATCCATTCATCCTACGCGATTACGATCACTGCATTTCTTGCTACCGCTGCGTGCGCGTGTGCGCCGAGCAAGAGGGCGACCACGCGATCACGATGATGAATCGCGGATTCGACAAACAAATCACCGCCGAGTTCAACAATCGCCTCAAAGAAAGCGCCTGCACGTTTTGCGGCCAATGCGTGCAAACCTGCCCCACCGGCGCGCTCGGCGATCGCAAGGCGATGCGTGCAGAATCACTGCCGGGCAAATTGGAAAAAACGCGCAGCGTGTGCCCGTACTGCGGCGTCGGCTGCCAAGTGGATTTACTTTCCAAAGAAGACAAGTTGGTTGGAATTCAACCGGCGATGGACGGCCCTGCCAACGAAGGCGCGTTGTGCATCAAAGGCCAATTCGCATTCGACTTCGTGCAGCACGATGATCGCCTCACCAAACCACTCGTGCGCGGCGACGATGGCGAACTCCACGAAGTGGATTGGAACACCGCGCTGGATCGCGCCGCCGAAGGCTTCCGCAAAGTGCTCGAAGAACACGGCCGCCACGCGGTGTACGGCGTCGCTTCCGGCCGCGCGCCCAATGAGGCGGCTTACACGATGCAGAAATTTATCCGCGCAGGGTTTGGCACGAATCAGATTGATAATTGCAGCCGTGCTTGACACGCCCCCACGGTCGCCGGTCTGGCGGCCACCATCGGCCGCGGAGCTATGTCCAACCCCCTCGCGGATATGGACAAGCCGGACGTATTTTTCTGCATCGGCACCAATATGACCGAGTGCCATCCCGTCGCCGCCACCCGCATCAAACAAGCCCTCCAGCGCGGCGCAAAAATGATTGTCGTCGATCCCCGCAAAATCCCGCTCGCGGGAATGGCTCATTTGTATCTGCCGCTACGCGTCGGCTCGGATGTCGCGCTGCTGCTCGGCATGGCACACGTGATTGCCCGCGACAATTTGACTGACAACTCATTCATCGCCGAACGCACGAAAGGTGGCGATGAATTTCTTGAGCACCTGAAACCCTTCACCCCAAAATGGGCCGCCGAAATCACCGGGCTCAATCCCGCCGACATCGAGGAAGCGGCGCGTTGGTACGGCGGCGCGGATCGCGGTGCAATTTACTACACCCTAGGAATCACCGAACACATTTGCGGCGTGGACAATGTGCAGAGCCTTTGCAATCTCGCGTTGATGACCGGCAACCTCGGACGCGAAGGCACGGGCATCAACCCGATGCGCGGTCAAAACAACATTCAAGGCGCGGGTGATTCCGGCGCGGTACCGGCTAATTATCCTGGCTTTCAACCAGTGAATGATCCCGATTGCCAAAAGAAATTTGAAAAACTTTATGGCCGCGCGATTGATGCAGAAAAAGGCATCACCAAAGTTACCGCGCTGAACGAATGCGGCAAATCCATCCACGCGATGATTATCAATGGCGAGAACACCGTGGTGTCCGACCCCGATCGCGCCCATTGCCAGCACGCACTCGAGTCGCTCGACCACCTAGTGCTCATTGATATTTTCCGAACCGAAACCGCCGAGCTGGCCGATGTGGTGCTGCCCGCCACAGCCTTTGGCGAAACCGACGGCGTGTGCGTAAACACCGAACGCCGCGTGCAACGGCTCCGCCAAGCCGTCCCACCGCAAGGCGAGGCGAAGCCGGATTGGTGGATTGTTTCTCAAATTGCTCGGCGGCTCGGCATCCCCGGTTTTGAGTATGAATCGGCCAAGGATGTCTTCAACGAAGTCTGCGAGCTTTCGCCAATCTATGCGGGGCTCGATTGGGACCGCATCGAAAACGCCGAATACCAATGGCCCGTGCCGGACAAAGACCATCCCGGCACGCCGGTGTTGCACGAGGGCGAATTCAAAAATGGGCGCGGATTGTTCAGCATTGTCAGCTACCGCGACCCCGCCGAAGTGATCGACGACGAATATCCCGTGTGGCTCACCACCGGCCGCCGGCTGCAAGCGTACCACACTCGCACCCAAACCGGCCGCTCGGCAGGCATCGATTATTTGCTTTCCGAAGAATCCCTCGAAGTACATCCCGATGACCTCGCCGCATTGCACCTAACCGACGGCGGTTTTGCCAACCTCACCAGCCGCCGCGGCACCGTAAAAATCCGCGTGTGTGCCTCCGACCAATCGCCACCCGGAACCGTGTTTTGTAGTTTCAGTTTCAACGACGTCCCCGTGAACATTCTCACCGGCTCCGGCTACGACCCCATCACCGAAACCGCCGAACTAAAAGTATGCGCCGTGCGCGTGGAACCGGCGGATGAATAAAATGGGCGAATCCAAAACAGTCGAGATTCAACGATGGAAAGAAGACGGCCTTCAGCCAACTGAATCTGACGCTGTGGCCACCGAAGAACCGCTGGAGATTCGTGTTCGCGGGCGAAGCATCGCCATCACCATGCGTACGCCGGGGCACGATGAAGAATTGGCGGCGGGGTTTTTGGTCACGGAAAATATCATTCATCATCGGCGGGATGTCAGCGAGATTGCCCATTGTCGCGAAGGTGAGGCGGCGCAACTCGGCAACACGATGAATGTGTTTCTCGCGCCGGAAGTGGAGGTGGATTTCGGGCAACTGACGCGCCACTTCTTCGCCAGCTCCAGCTGCGGCCTTTGTGGGAAAGCGAGCATCGAGAGCGTGCATCAAAACTTTCCGCCAGTGGAAAACCAATCGGAAGTGAGCGCCAAAATGCTGGCGGCGCTGCCGGATAAATTACGCGTGGCTCAGCCCACTTTTGACCAAACCGGCGGACTGCACGCGGCGGGGTTATTTTCGATGGAGGGATTTCTCACCGTCAGCCGCGAAGATGTTGGGCGTCACAACGCGGTGGATAAAGTCATCGGTAATGCATTTTTGGATCGAGTAGATTTATCGCAAAGTATTTTATTGGTGAGCGGCCGCGCTTCATTTGAAATTATGCAAAAATCGTTGGCCGCGCGCATCCCCATCGTGGCGGCGGTATCCGCGCCTTCGTCTTTGGCGGTGGAGTTCGCGCAAGACAGCGGGCAGACGCTAGCGGGATTCGTGCGGGGTAAGTCGATGAATGTTTATGCGGGCGCGCAGCGAGTATGGTAGGGCGTGCTCTCCGAGCGCGCCATGGCGGTTTCGGAGAAACCGCCCTACCTATCATCACGTGCGTCCAGATACTCCAGTAAAGAGCGTGCACCTTTTGCGCCAAAACCGGACACCTCGGTAATTTGTTCCACAGTCGCTTCGCGCAATCTTTGGAGACTCCCAAAGTGTTTGAGCAACGCCGCTTTGCGGCTCGCACCGATCCCGGGGAATTCATCAAGAACGCTTTCGGAAATTTTCTTCAGGCGCAATTCAGCATTGAAAGTGTTGGCGAATCGATGGGATTCGTCGCGGACGCGTTGCAATAGCTTCAGCGCGGCGTTGTCCAAACCGAGTCGTAGAGGTTTGGCTTCATTGGGGCGATGGATTTCTTCGAATTCTTTTGCTAGCCCAATGGTGGGAATGTCGTCCAAACCCAGCTTCGCCAACTCGACGGTGGCGGCATTGAGTTGGCCTTTGCCGCCGTCGATGAGGATGAGGTTGGGCATCGGGCGCTTTTCTTTTTTGAGGCGCGCGTAACGGCGGCTCACGGCCTCGGCCATACAGGCGAAATCATCCTGTGATTTCACGGCCTTCATTTTGTAGCGACGATACTCGGCGTTGGCGGGGCGGCCATTGCGGAAAACGACCATCGAGGCGACCATAAACGTGCCGCTGATGTTCGAAATATCAAAGCCTTCAATCCGCGCGGGGGGCTCGGCAAGGCCCAATTTTTTGGCGAGTTGAGCTAGATCGCGGTCAGGATCAATGGCAAGGGGCAACTCATTGGGGAGGCGATGGTAGCGGGTGGTTTTGCGGGTGGTGACGCGGAGGGCATCAATTTGGTCACGGAGCTTGGCGGCGCGTTCGTAGTCGTGCGACTCGGCGGCTTTGTACATCGCGCCCTCGAGTTCGCCGAGCATTTCGGAGCATTGACCATCGAGAAAATCGCAGGCGTTTTCCACCTGCATTCGGTATTGCTCGCGCGTGACTTTTTCCACGCACGGCGCGCTGCACACTTCGAGATGGCCGTAGAGGCAATGTTTGTAATCGTGCTCGCCGGGGGTGAAGGGTTTGCAACCACGCAGATTGAATTTGTGGCGCGCGAGGTCGAGCGTGCGTTTGAGGGCACTGCCGCTTGGAAACGGGCCGAAGTAGCGCGCGTTGTCATCAATCTTTAGGCGCGTGAGAGCAAAGCGCGGGATGGGATCGTTGAGGTTTACCTTGAGCATTAAGTAGCGTTTGTCGTCGCGAAAGCTGACGTTGTAGCGCGGCTTGTATTGCTTGATAAGGCGACTCTCGAGCAGCAGCGCCTCGGCCTCGCCCTTGACCGCGTGCACATCGAAATCGTAAATGGCATCGACTAGTGCGCGGAATTTCACATCCCAACCCATCCGGCGCGAGGGATGAAAATACTGGCTCACGCGCTTGCGAAGGTCGCGCGCTTTGCCCACATAAATAACCGTGCCGAGCCGGTCTTTCATTAAATAAATGCCCGGCTTATGTGGCAGATCGCTGACCTTGCTGCGAATGGCGTCGGTGGCAGGCATATCGTGCTGCCGGCATCTTGCCGGGAGATTTCAAAACCACTGCCGGCAAGATGCCGGCAGCACATTCACTCCGCCCACTCGGGATTTTCCATGAAGGCGTAGCAAATCATATGGGCGATTCCCATTTGGCAATCTTCGGCGCGGCCGTAGTGGGTTTCTTCGATGACGATGCAGTTGTCAGCAAGGTCGGCGAGTTTGCCACGTTTGCCGCCGATGAGGGCGATGACGTGCAGTCCCTTTTCCTTTGCCCACTCGCACGCGGCGATGAGGTTGGGCGAACTGCCACTCACGCTCATCGTCAATACCACGTCGCCCGATTGGCCGTAGTTTTCGAGTTGGCGGCGGTAAATATCGTCGTAGCTGTAATCATTGCCAATCGCAGTCATCCAACTCACGTTGTCATTGAGACAAAAAACTTTAAACCGTTTGCCGACAGCATCCGAAGAGCCCTTGCCGAGATCGGTGGCGAAGTGCGAGGAATTCGATGCGCTACCACCATTGCCGAACACAAAAATCTGCCGGTCATTGTGCAGTGCCTCTTTAACCGTCTCGATGGCCGCAGCCACTTGGTCAACGGGGATGGTGTCGAGCGCCTTGCGCTCAGCGGCAATGTAATCAGAAATCCACTCCTTCATCGGCGGAGGCTATCGCAAAAGGGTCGCGGAGTCAGCCCAAAAGAGAGACGCGGATTTCACGGATTCGCACGGATTTTAACCATCTGTGAAAATCCGTGAAATCTGTGTCAAAAAAAGAACGGGCCAAGGTAGCCCCCAATTTTCTTTTCCCAACCCTGTTTTTGCGCTAAACAACGCGGCGAATGGAAGGTGCTAAAACTGAGGTGCAGCGGAAGACGCTGGAGGAACGGCGGGAGATGGATGGGCTGTCGCGGATTCGGCATTCGTGTGCGCACGTGCTAGCCACGGCGGTGCTGCGGATTTGGCCGGATGCAAAGCTGGATATCGGGCCGCCGACAGATGAGGGGTTTTATTATGACTTCGACTTGGAGCACCGCTTCACTCCGGATGATTTTGAAAAAATCGAGGCGGAAATGAAGAAGGTGGTGAAGGAGAATCAAACCTTTGAACAATCCGAGATGACGCGTGAGGAGGCGAAGGCGCATTACACGAAGCTCGAGCAACCGTTCAAGTTGGAACGGATCGATGACATTCCGGAGGGGGAAACGATTACGTTTTTTCAAAATGGCGAGTTCCACGATCTCTGTGCCGGTCCGCACGTGCCGCGGACGGGGAACGTGAAGGCGTTCAAGCTGCTGCGATTGGCGGCGGCGTATTATCGCGGCAACGAAAAGAATCCGCAGTTGCAACGCATTTACGGCACGGCGTTCAAAAACAAAACGCAACTCAATGAATGGCTCGAGATGCGCGAGGAGGCGTCGAAGCGCGACCACCGAAAGATTGGCCGCGAGCAGGGGCTCTTCACGCTGTCGCCGCTGGTGGGGCAAGGGCTTGTGCTATGGATGCCCAAGGGCGGCATTGTGCGCTCAGAGTTGCAAAATTTTATGCAGGGCGAGCTGACGCAACGCGGGTACAATCCGGTCTTCACGCCGCACATTGGCAGCATCGAGCTTTACAAAAAGTCGGGGCATTTTCCGTATTACAAAGAGAGCCAGTACCCAACCATTAAGGCGGATGAAAACGAAGAGTACCTCCTCAAACCAATGAACTGCCCGCATCACATCCAAATTTTTGCGGCGCAGAAACACAGCTATCGCGAGCTACCCATACGACTGGCGGAATTTGGAACGGTCTATCGCTACGAACAAAGCGGCGAGCTCAGCGGCATGACACGCGTGCGCGGGCTCACCCAGGATGACGCCCATCTTTTTTGTATGCAGGAACAGGTCGAGGCGGAGATTCGCGATACAGTCGATCTCACGCTCAAGACGCTGAAGACCCTCGGCCTAAATGATTTCCGCGTGCAAGTGAGTCTACGCGAACCGGGCAGCGACAAGTACACCGGCAACCCCGCCCACTGGGATGCCGCCGAGGCCACACTCGCGCGCGTGGCGACGGATATGAATATCCCGCACGAAACCGTACCGGGCGAAGCGGCGTTCTATGGACCGAAGCTCGACTTTATGGTGAAGGATTGCCTCGGCCGCGAATGGCAACTCGGCACCGTTCAGCTCGATTACAATTTGCCCGAGCGCTTCGGCCTCGAGTATGTCGGCGCGGACAACGCCGCGCATCAGCCCGTGATGATTCACCGCGCGCCCTTCTGCAGCTTCGAGCGTTTTATGGGCATTCTCATCGAGCACTTTGCCGGCAACTTTCCATTGTGGCTCGCGCCCGAACAAGTGCGCGTGCTGCCCATCACCGAGCACCAAAACGAATACGCCGGACAAATCCTTGAACAACTTAAAACCGCCGGCATCCGTTGCGGCGCAGATTTTTCTGGCAACAAAGTCGGCGGCAAAATCCGCGATGCCGAGATGAATAAAACTCACACGATGCTCATCCTCGGCAAAAAAGAACAGGAAACCGCCAGCGTCGCCGTCCGAATCCACGGCAAAGGCGACCAAGGCGTGAAGCCGCTTGAGGCCGCTTTGACGGACATTCAAACTGCGATTTCCTCCAGAAACCTATAATTTGAGGCAAATAGGGCTTGCCAGTTCGGCTCGGGCTGGTATTCTCCGCGCCCCTAACAGGAGACTGAGGGAGAATATTATGGCTAGAGTTTGTAAAATCACCGGAAAACGCCCGCATGTTGGCGGCACTATTTCTCGCAGCGGTAAAGCGAAAAAAGAAGGCGGCATTGGTCGGCACGTGACGAAAGTTAACAAGCGCCGGTTCATCCCGAACATTCAGCGCGTGAAAATTATCACCGAGAATGGCACGGTAAAATACGTCCGCGTGGCCGCCAGTGCCATCAAGAAGGGCCTCATCACCAAGGCACCGAAGCGCAATTGGAAGAAGCCCGAAGTGGAGGCGTAAACTCAGCCCCAGAAAATTTGCAACGCGGCTGGACACAGCCGCGTTTTTTTGTGCCTGAAATTTAACGCCCCTTCACCGAATGCATCATCACTCGCCGGAGATTGCGATCGCTTTCGCGTCGTTTGATGGTTTCGCGTTTGTCGGTTTTGCGTTTACCTTGGCCAATGCCGAGCAGGACTTTCACCAACCCTTCTTTCCAGTAAAGTTTGAGCGGCAAAATGGATAACCCTTTGGCATGCGTAAGTCCTTGCAGCCGGTCAATTTCACGACGGTGCAGCAAGAGGCGGCGCGAGGCAGTGGGTTCGTGATTATGCCGATTGCCGTGGGTGTATTCGTCGATGTGACAATTCATCAGCCATAGCTGACCATTGTTATCCACTCGAGCGAAAGCTTCGCGAATTTGGCCTTTGCCGGCACGCAGTGATTTCACCTCGGTGCCACGCAGCACCAAACCCGCCTCCAGCGTCTCGATGATTTCATAATCCCGACGCGCCTTGGAGTTGGTGATGATATCCGTACTGGCTTTTTTTGCAGGCATAAAAAAGGCCGGAATGAATCCGGCCAACACAATATGGAGCACCGGTTATTTGCGGCGCTTTTTGGCCTTCTTAACTTCGGCGGCCATTTCCTTATCGAGAATTGAAAACTCCATTTTCTTCTCCACCAATTCCGTCAAGGCCATATCGGCCGAGCCAAGCAAAGGATTGTCAATCAGTGGCCGACTAGAGCCGGAGTTGAGCTGGCGCACACGCGCGGAAACAAGGTTAACGAGAATGTTCGGATTCCCGACCAAAGTTACGGCTTCATTGCAAAGTTCTGTATTCATTAAAGGGAGGCGAAATTACAGGCTTTAGCCCAGGGTGCAAGCAGAAAATCGAGCATTGCCGCTGACGCCCACAGGCTTTAAAACCCTCGCGTGCCCAGAAACCACGCATTCAACCTCGAAAAATACACTCGTCAGCGGGCCAAACAGGTGGACCGCGCCCTCGGACAGCACCTGCCCACCGCCCGCACCAAGCCCGCCACCCTCCATCAGGCGATGCGATACAGCCTGTTTGCCGGTGGCAAACGCATCCGCCCCATCCTTACACTCGCCGCCGCCGAAGCGTGTGGCGGCAAGGTTGGCGACGCGATGCCCCTCGCATGCGCCGTGGAATGCATCCACACCTATTCGCTCGTCCACGATGATTTGCCTTCGATGGACAACGACGATTTCCGCCGAGGCCGCCCCACGAGCCACAAGGTCTACGGCGAAGGCATCGCCATTTTGGCTGGCGACGCGCTGCTAACGCAGGCCTTCGAAATCGCTGCCAAAGCGCGCACTTGGCCGCGCTATTCGCATGCCGACCTATTTTCGGAAATCACAAATACAGCCGGCTCACTGCAACTCATCGCCGGTCAAGTCGCCGACCTCGAAGGCGAAGGCAAACCACTCACTCTCCCCCAACTGCGCTACATCCACGAACGCAAAACCAGCGCGCTGCTCACCTGCTCTGTGCGCCTCGGAGGCATGAGCGCCAACTGCACCCCCACTCAACTCAAAGCCCTCACCGATTTTGGCTACCACATCGGCCTCGCCTTCCAAGTCATCGACGACATTCTCGACTGCACCCAAACCACCGAGCAACTCGGCAAAACCGCTGGCAAAGATCAAGCCGCCGCGAAGGCCACTTACCCCGCAATTGTCGGTCTGGAAAAATCAAAGAAAATCGCCGCCCAACTCACCGAAAAAGCCTTCGCCGCCCTCAAACCCTTCAAAGGCAAAGCCACCGCGCTTGAGGCCCTCGCTGAGTATTTATTGAAGCGGAAAAATTAGAGCCCGAGTAGCTTGAAGCGCGCGTTGATGTGTTTTTGGTGAAATTCCACGGAACACAATTTTTCCAACTCGCCAGTTTTGAAATGCTTGGACACTTTTGGGTTGGCCATCAGTTGGTCTAGGAAACTGGCGTCATCGCGGCCGGCGTGTTTCACCGCCCACGTTTCCATCGCGGCGGCTTGCACCAGCGAATAGGCCGCCTCGCGGGTGAGGCCTTTTCGGATGAGGGCGAGCAAGACGGTTTGGCTATTCCACATTCCGAGGCTGAGGCCCAAGTTTTTCTGCATGTTTTTCGGGTACACATTCAGGCCGTCCATCATGCGTTGGAGTAGTGAAAACATGTAGTCAAGTAATGTGCAGGAATCAGGAAAAATGATGCGCTCCACGCTGCTGTGGGAAATATCGCGCTCGTGCCAAAGGGCGACGTTTTCCATCGCCGCAAGTGAGTTGCCGCGCAAAACGCGGGACAATCCCGAGAGACGTTCCCACGTGATGGGGTTACGTTTGTGCGGCATTGCGCTGCTGCCTTTTTGGCCTTTGGTGAATGGCTCTTCGGCCTCAAGTACTTCGGTGCGTTGCAAGTGGCGGAACTCCACCGCCCAACGTTCGATGCTCGCGCCGACCACGGCGATGGCGCTCAAAAACTCAGCATGGTTATCGCGTTGCACCACTTGCGTGGCAAGCGGCGCGACTTTGAGGCCGAGTTTTTTGCAGACGAAATTTTCCACACGCGGCGGCAAATGCGCGTTGGTGCCGACTGCGCCGGAGAGCTTTCCAATGGAGGCCACTTCTTTGCATCGTTCCAATCGCTGCAGTGCGCGGCCAAACTCATCGTACATCAATGCCATCTTCAAACCGAACGTAGTGGGCTCGGCTTGGATGCCGTGACTGCGTCCGATGCACGCGGTGAATTTATGTTTGCGCGCTTGTTTGGCAATGGACTTGCGGACTTGTTTTACGTCCGCGATGAGAATCTCCGCGCTTTGTTTCATTTGCGCGGCAAAAGCGGTATCGACGATGTCGCTGGAGGTCAGCCCAAAATGCAGCCAACGACTGGCCTTGTGATTGATTTTTTCAGCCACCGCAGTGGTGAAACCGATGACATCGTGATTGAGCGTGCGTTCGAGTTTCTTTTGGCGGCGCACGAGCGCGGGGAGATTGGCGAAGCATTTCTTCGCGCCGGCCTTCATTTTAGCGAAGTCGGCCTTGGGCACAATGCCCTCTCTCACAAGGGCCTCGCTGGCGTGCATTTCGATTTGCAGCCAGAGGTCGAGTTTGTTTTCGTCAGTCCAAATTGCCCGCATCTCGGGGCGTGAATAGCGCGGTATCATCTGCGGGGAGAATAAAACAGGAAACCAAGGCGCGTCGAGCGCAAGTCATTCACGGCTACTTTTTAGCGGCTTTGGCCAGCGCCTCACGTTCCTTGTCGGTGAGGCTGTCCATTCCCTTTTCAGAAATCTTATCGAGAATGGAGTCGATGTTTTCCTCAACGAACTCAACTTTTTGCGCCTTGCGTTTGGAAGTACGACGCGGATAAGCCCGTGCGCCGCCGTCGATGGTCACCACTTTACGTTCCTGCCAACGTTCGCATATCCGTTGCCACCATGGCTCTGCACCCGCCCACGTGCCGCCTTGCACAAAGAATAAAATGAAAAGCACACCACCGAGCAATCCACCCAAATGAGCTCCGTGCGCCACCATTGCGGCATTGTCATTTACTACTCCACGCTGAGTGAGAACGCCCAGAAAACCGATTACGGCTAATGCGATGAGTAGATATTTTGCGCGAATGCGAACAGGGATAATGAACATCAGGAGGATGGTCATTTCGCGATTCCATTGCATTACCGCAAAGGCCGCAATGAGGCCAAATACTCCGGCCGACGCACCGACGACTCCGCCGGTGGGGTTGATATGGGTCCAGGCCAATGCGCATTGGATGAAACCACCGGCGATTCCGGACAGCAAATAAAGCGAGAGCATTCGTTTTTTGCCGAGCGCCTCTTCGATGTGTTTGCCAATCATCCAAATCATCAGGCAGTTGATGATGATGTGAAACAGATCGCCGTGAAGAAATTGGAATGTCAACAGTTGGTGCACATAGCCTTGCTGAAGCAACGCTGGATACAACGCGAGATTCGAATAAAAACCTTTCAGCGTGAACTGCAAAATAAAGCAGAGCACATTGGCAATGATGAGCCATCCCCACATAGGGGTTCCGCCGGGCGCGGTTTCCGGCTGCCAATCCGGCTCGCGCATATATGACCTGTCATCAAGCACGCGTTACTTTAACGCAGCCAACTCAGTTTGCACCAGTTCAATCAGCGGCTTGAAAGCTTCGGTATCGAAGCTGAACGGCGCACCGGCAGCTTGGAAGAGTTCCGGTAATGGCCGCGAACCGCCGAGTGCGAGGGCATTTTTGTAGTCGGCCAGTGCTTTGGCGCGGTCGCCTTTGCTGTTTTTCCAAACCCATAATGCACCGAGCTGGGCGATGCCATATTCGATGTAATAAAACGGGATGAGGAAAATGTGGAGCTGCCGATGCCATAGTTTGAGGTGGGATTGCTCGTGGCCGGTCCAGTCGATGTCGCCACCGAAGCGGGCGCGGAGGGACATCCATTGGGCGTCGCGTTCTTCGCGGGTGTGATTGGGATGCGTGTAAATCCAATGTTGAAACGCATCGACCGTAGCGATCCACTGGAAAATCGTGATGATGCCTTCGAGGTGTTCGCGCCGCGCGCGGGTGGCTTCTTCCTCGCCATAAAATTCCTCGAGATGTTCGTTGCCGATGAGCTCCATACTCATCGAGGCGACCTCACAAAATTCCAGCGGCGCGTGTTGGTAATGATGAATGTCCTCCCCCTGCGCCGCCAAGGTGTGAAAGGCGTGACCGGCCTCGTGAAGCAGCGTTTCCACATCGCGCTGCAAGCCCACGGCGTTCATAAAAATAAACGGCAAGCGCGCTTCGGGCAGACTGCTTTGGTATCCGCCGGGCGCTTTGCCTTTGCGATTGGCGAGATCAAGCAACTTATGATCGCGCATCGTTTGGAAGCCACCGGCCAATTCGTCGTCGACGTGATTGAAAATATTTTTAGTGCGCGCGACCATATCGTCCACTTCGGTGAACGGCTTCAGCGGCGACCGGCCCAGCGGATCCACTCCGGTATCCCACGGGCGCAGTGTATCGACCTGCATTTGTTCGCGACGCTCCGCCAGCAGTTGATTGTACAACGGCATCACCAATGTCTCGACGGCTTCGTGAAACTTAAAGCAATCGTCCGGCTGATAATCAAAGCGCCCTTTGGAAAGGTGCTTGAACTCACGGTAATCCTTGAAGTCCGCGTTGGCGGCAATCTGCACGCGCAGCGCCATCAATTTTTCAAACTGATCATCGCAGGCATCCGCCACTTCGAGCCGTTTGTTGGCGACCAACTCCCAAGCTTCCTGCCGGAGCGAGCGATCGTTTTCCTGTAAGTACACACCCATCTGCACCAGCGTTTTTTCTTCGCCTTGAAACTCGACAGTGAGCGCGCCCATCATTTCCTGATATTCCTGACCGAGCTTGGTTTCCTGCGTTTCCAACGGCACATTTTCCTCGCGGAACAATTCCACGTACGACGCCCAATCGCGGTCGAGCACTTCGTAACGCGTCTCAGGCAAATTGCCGCGCTGCGGATGTTCCACAAACAATTTGGACAACTGGAAAAATTTCTCCTTCATTCCCGGCTCGATGTTCTCCACAAAATCGAGGTAGCCCTTCTTGGCGTCTTCATTGGAAGTGTGGCACGTCATCGCGATGTATCGGCGCGAGCCATCTTCATCGAGGATCGCGCTCAACTCGCTGACTTCCAAAATCCACGCCTCGAGATCAGCCGCCGATTCACAACTGCCAATGCGTTCGGCGAGTTGATCAAAAAACGGCTCGATGGCTTTCCAGTTGTCGAGCTTGAGATCCGCGGGCACAAACGCGCGCGGCTTGAAGGGGGCGAGATTTCCAAACGGCAATAATTCCATGCGCGGGACGATGTCAAAATGCCCGCCAGTTGCGAGCCAAAAATCAGTCAGCACGCCGAATCCAAACCCCCGTGTGCCGCCAACGCTCCCGCAATTGCTTAGCCGAAATCTCCATTCGACCGGAAAGCGGATCACCCAAAATCATTTTCCCGTCTTCCTCGCCCAGCCACGCCACCCAGTGATCCATCATAAAACCGTATTTGATGCGAAGCAGCACCGAGCCCTCTTTCGGCAAATCCGCCAGCGAATCGAACCAGCGATACTCCGCCACCACACCATCGCGCGCGTGCACCCGATTGATCGCCCGCGCCAATTCATCCGGCTCCGTGCCTGTAAAATGCGTGGTGTGCGCCGCCACCGCCAGGGCCCCTTCGCCTGAGTCCACTCCCAATCGCCGCAACCCCGTCACCGCCGAGGCCGGGCCGCAGGTGTAATCGCTGGTCTGCGCACACACCTCCCCGTTGCCGTGCCAACGCGTTTCCATCGCCGACAATTTACCGCGCAACATGGCCGGCGCGATAAAAGGCACCAGTGAATTGATCGCCACCAAAACCACCATCACCGTGATGAGTTTGCGAAGATTATCCGTAGAGAGTTTTGGCAAGAGCGTGGTGAACAGCAGCGTCACCGCGCCGCCCATCAAAATAAATTCGGTGCGCCCGGCCATCAGCCAAGTAATGGGCGGCAAAAACTCCACCTGCGGAAACCGCCGCGCAGCGCCAAAGGCAAGAATGAACGCAACCGGAATCGCATAGCCCACCGCCCACCAATGCCCCGGCAGTTTTTGCACGCGCAAACCCAAACGCCAACCGCCAATGGCCAGTGCAATTGCGATGATTGCCAAAAACAAATTCATGTGTGCAGCCCTTGTTACCCTTGTAGCCCGGGCCGGTGGCCCGGGTGGTTTCCA
>JAAZZB010000050.1 GCA_014239365.1 Verrucomicrobiia bacterium
ATGGGCGTTACAATGCGCTGGGCAATGGGTGCGGTTTTATTATTCGTACTCTTCATTACACACGCATTGGTGGGCGCGGTGGAACTGGGTACGGATCAATGGATTCAGAATATCACTGGCAACATTCTTTCGAGCGAGCAGGGGAAAATTCTGTTTGTGTTCACCTCGATGATGATGTTTGGCCTGCGCTTTTGTGCGGGTTGGATAGAGGAAAAACTAGGGCTCTCGCCAATCGGAATTCTTTTTGTCTGTGCCGTGCTCGCTTGTCTGGGTCTAAACCTTGCCAGTGGGATTGAAACGTTTGCAGGCGCGTTTGTCGCATTGGCAATTTATGGCGTCGGCAAAACTTTCTTCTGGCCCACAATGCTGGCCGTGGCTTCGGATCGGTATCCGCGCACGGGTGCCATTGCCATCAGCATTATGGGCGGGATAGGCATGCTGTCCGCGGGCCTGATTGGCTCGCCCGGATTGGGTTATGCAAAAGACCGGTTTGCCGGCGAGGCGCTCAAGGCGGAAAGTGAGGCGGTGTACGCTGAATACCAAAACGAGAGCACCTCAAAATTCCTTTTCTTCAGCGGGGCACAGGGATTGGATGCTAAAAAAATGGGTGGAGTGCAGGGCAAATTGAATTCCGCTCGAAAGATTCTTCCCAAAGGTGGCTATGAAGAAGAAAAGAAGCGGCTCGAAACCGAGCAAAAAGAAAACGAGGCTATACTGGAAGAATTGAAAAAGGCCGGTGAAACTCTAGGAAAAACAAGTGTCACAATCGGAGAAAAACTGGGTACTACTAAGGAATGGAATACCGGTTACGATGCACTGCGTGAGGAATCATCTGCTCACAAAAAGGCCTTGGAAGATAATGCCGAGGACACCGAAGCAGCCCAAATGGCAGTGGATGGTGCTGTGAAAGGACTGACTGACTTGGATGCCCTCAAGGCTACGCTCGTAAAAGCTGAGGTATTCAAGGAAGAAGGAAACCCAAACAAAAATGCCGCATTGGCAGCATTAACGCCTGACGAACGAATGGCTCATCGTGCGAGTATTGCGGGCGACCGGAAGACATTGGTTGCGGATTCATTTATTCCAGCGATAATGGCGGTGATTTATCTGCTGATGATGCTCTACTTTAAATCCATCGGCGGCTACAAACCGGTGGCGATTGATCGTAAGGTAGAGGAGTAAGCGTTTTCAAAAAATTACTCAAGGCGGCCCTAGGAATGGGGCCGCCTTTTTTTATTGGCTGTCGTTGCTGTCGTTGTTGCCGTTGTTCTTTTTGGCGTAGCGGCGGCGTTGGGGTTCGGGGAGGGTGGGGTCCACTTTGGGGTAGTAGGTGGCTTCGCCGAAGCGTTCGTTGGCGTCGGCGGCGAGGGCGAGGCCGGGGGCGACGTTGAAGCATTCGTCGGCTTCCACAAACACGGATGCGCCGCCGGGTTGGCGGAGGCAAAGGAACAGCGGGATTTTGCCGGGATGGGCTTCGGCCAGTTCGCGCACGCCGTCCATTGCGTCGGGCTGGAGGGCTTCGGTCTTGATGCGGAGATGGACTTGCAGGGTGAACTTGCGCGGTGCGTCGTCGAGCGGAAACACGTCCACGGGAAAAATCTTGGGCACGTCCTCGCTGTTGTTCACTTCGCCGATGACCATCAGCGGTTTGTTGAGCTCGAATTGTTCGTTAAATTTTTCGTAGTTGTCGCCCACGCACAGCACGGTGACTTGGCCGGTCATATCCTCCACGGTGGCGGTGCAGTAAGGTTTGTCGGTTTTTTTTGAAATGGCCCGTTTCACAGTCGAGACCAAGCCGCCGACGCGGGAGATAGTGCGGTCGGGCAATTCCGAAAGGTCGGTGACTTGATGAGTGGCGTAATGTTTGAGCGTGCCGAGGTGCGGGTTGAGCGGGTGGCCGCTTACATAAAATCCGAGCAACTCTTTTTCGTAAGCGAGCCGTTCGGCATCGTCCCATTCGGGCAGATTTTTCAATGCGGCGGGAATTTCGTCGTCATCCGATTTGCCGGCATCGAGCATTCCGAAAAGCGTTTCCTGTCCACGCGCGCGGTCGGCGGCGGCGCTGGCGGCGCGGGAAAGAGTGCGCTCGATTTGCGCGCAAAGGCTGGCGCGGCTTTGGCCGAAGCTATCGCACGCGCCGGCTTTGATCAGTGCATCAAGCACTTTGCGGTTAACCGCGCGCAGCTCCACGCGATTGCAAACATCGCTGAGTGAGGTAAAGGGTTCACCTTCATTGCGCGCAATGAGCATCGCATCCACGGCGGCTTCGCCCACGCCCTTAATGGCGGCGAGGCCGTAACGGATGACTTTGCCATCCCGTGCGGGGGCAAAGTTCGTGCGACTTTCATTGAGGTCCGGCGGCAACACATCAAGCCCCATCGCCTTGGCCTCGGTGATGAGGACGGTGAGTTTGGCGGTGTCGCCCATATCATTGGTGCAAACGGCGGATAGAAATTCGACGGGGTAATGCGTTTTCAACCACGCGGTTTGGTAGGCGACGATTGCGTACGCCGCAGCGTGCGATTTGTTGAAGCCGTAGCCGGCAAATTTTTCCAGCAAATCAAAAACTTTATTCGCCTGCGCGGGCGGGATGTTGTTGGTTTCCTTGCAGCCTTTGACGAACGTCTCGCGTTGCTTGGCCATTTCGGAAACTTTCTTTTTGCCCATCGCGCGTCGCAGCAAATCCGCGCCGCCGAGCGTGTAGCCGGCGAGCAACTGCGTGGCTTGCATCACTTGCTCCTGATAAATCAGAATGCCGTACGTCTCTTCGGAAATTTGCTGGAGCAGTGGGTGTTCGTAGCGGATTTCCACCTCGCCATGGCGGCGCTTGATGAAGTCGGGGATGAGATCCATCGGCCCCGGCCGATAGAGCGCCACGAGCGCGGTGATGTGTTCCACGGAACCGAGCTGAAATTTTCGGCACAAATCGCGCATGCCGCCGGATTCCAACTGGAACACGCCCACCGTGCGGCCTTCGTTGAGCAAATCGTAAGTGGCTTGATCGTCCAACGGAATCTCGTCAATTTCAATTTCGATGCCCTGTGTTTCCTTCACCAAACGACAGGCATTGCGAATGACGGTGAGCGTTTTGAGGCCCAGAAAATCCATCTTCAACAACCCTAAATCGCCCACCGGCCCCATCGGATATTGAGTGACCACCGCGCCTTCGGCATCGGTTTTGAGCGGCAGCACATTGACCAACGGCTCCGCACCGATGACCACGCCGGCGGCGTGCACGGAGGCGTTGCGCGTGAGGTCCTCAAGCACAAAAGCGGTGTCGATAAGTTCGCGCGTGACCTCTTCGGAATCGTAGGCCAACTTCAAATCGGGCGATTGCTTGAGCGCTTTCTTGAGGGTGATCTTCAGTTCGTCCGGCACCATCTTTGCGAGGCGATCGCACTCGCCGTAGCTCAGCCCCATCACGCGGCCCACGTCGCGGATGACCGATTTGGAACCCATCGTGCCGAAGGTGATAATCTGCGCCACGGAATCGCGCCCATATTTTTCGCGCACGTATTCGATGAGAAACGGCCGGCGATCATCGGGAATGTCGATGTCGATGTCCGGCGGGTTGACGCGTTCGGGATTAAGAAACCGCTCGAATAGCAGCCCGTAACGCAGTGGATCGACGTTGGAAATTTCCAATAAATATGTCACCAACGAACCCGCCGCCGAGCCGCGCGCAATGCAGGCGATGCCGTTGCTGCGCCCGTGCCGAATGAAGTCACCGACAATCAAAAAGTAACTCGTGAAGCCCATCTGCTCAATGACGCCGAGCTCCACTTGAATGCGGTCGATCACTTTCGCCAACGCCGCAGTCACGGCGGGGTCGTTTACGTCAGCGGGATTAGAGTCTTCGGCGGCTTCAAAATTCGGCAGTCGCGTGGCGTCTTCAATGGAGTGGCAAACGAACTCTTCGCCCTTCGCCTCGCATCGCACGCTGTAGCGATGTTGCATCGCCTTGGCCACTTGATGGCGGAGATAGCCTTCGCGCGTGAACATTTCCGGCGGTTCAAAAACCGGATAGTGCAGCTCGCCCAATTCGATTTCCACATTGCACCGCTCGGCCACAGCGAGGGTGTTGCGTACCGCCTCGGGCACTTCGTTGAAGAGCGCAGCCATCTCGTCGGCGTCGCGCAGGTAAAACTGCTCGGGCACATAGCGCATCCGATTGGGATCGCTGAGATGAGTTTGCGTGCCGATGCAAATGAGCGCGTCGTGCGCGTGCGAGTGTTCGCGCTCAATATAGTGAACGTCATTCGTGGCCACGAGGTTGAGGTCAAACTCCTTCGCCCACGGGATGAGCTGGGCGTTTACCTTGGCTTGCTCGTTGATGCCGTGGTTTTGTAGCTCGAGAAAAAAGCGTTCTTTGCCAAAGATTTGTTTGAACCAATCGAGGGCCTCGCGCGCGCGGTCGGGATTATCGCGCATAATCGCCTGCGGAATTTCGCTCGCGAGGCAACCGCTAAACGCAATGAGGCCCTCCTTGTGCGCCTCGAGAATTTCCTTATCAATGCGCGGTTTGTAATAGAAACCCTCGAGATGCGCGGCGGTGGTGAGGCGCACTAAGTTTTTGTAGCCCGCCTCATTTTCGGCGAGTAACAGCAAATGATTGTAGCCGTCTTTGCTGCCGCGGCTGTTTGCTTTTTTATCAAACCGACTGCCCGGCGCGATGTAAACTTCGCAGCCGATGATGGGCTTCACGCCGGCGGCGCGCGCCTTTTCATAAAAATCCACCGCCCCGTGCATCACCCCGTGATCGGTAATCGCCAGCGCCGGAAACTCCAGCTCCGCCGCGCGGGCCACCAACTTATCCAGACGGCACGCCCCGTCGAGCATTGAAAACTCGCTGTGCACGTGTAGATGAACAAACTCGGCGTGGGCCACAAACGCAGTTTACCCACGCCCCTCCGCACCACGCAAGCCGAGGATATTGGGCATCGGTTGACAACCCAAAAACCCGCACGCAAGGCTTGCCTTTCCACGCAAAACAAACCAACCTTTCCGCACCCACCTGATTTGTTTCAGGCTTGTGAATGAGTGCTGAACCCGAAAACGAACTGTCTCTCGACCTGCAATTCCTGCCCGACTGGGCGCAGGAAGACACGGGCGTGAACAAATACGCCAACCACAAGGGCGAACAAGAACGCCCGCGCGGCCGCAAAGGCGGCGGGCGCAAAGGTGGTTGGGACGATCGTCGCCCCCCGCGGGGTGATCGCAAACCGGGAGGTGACCGCAAAGGTGGTGGAGGCGGTGGAGGCGAGCGACGTCCTCAAGGCAACCGCGATGGAGGCAACAAAGGCGGCCCCCGTGGCGAACAGCGAGGTGCGCCGCAACATCAGCGCGGCCAACGTCCACAACGCGGCGGCAAACCTCAACGCCCCGAGGTGCAGCAGCTTGACATCAAAATCGATTTCGTGCCCGACACGCAAGGCGTGGAATCCATCGCCAAAGAAATCCGCCTCACCGGCCGCGCTTATCCGCTGTTTCAAATCGCGCTGCTCGTGCTCGAACGTCCCGCGCGGTATTCGCTGAAACTTCGTGCGCTCCGTAATTCGGGTAAATCCGGCAAAGGAAAGGAATCCGGCCAACGCCTTTTCACCAGCAAAATGGATGACACCGTGTGGCTCAATCGCGGCCAAGCCGAGCGGCACACTTTCGAAAAACATTTCGACCATTTTTACGCCACCGAGAAAAACGAAATTGATGCCCCCAAAGGCAACTTTACGTTTGTGGCCCAATGCGGTTTTACCGACACGTATCTCGGCCCGCCCAATCATCACGATTATCAAAACAAGCTCGTTCAATTTCACGCCGAACAATTAGCGCGCGTGCCTTTTGAGAAATTCAAATCGCGCATTCGCATCATCAAAGAAGAGGAAGCGGTGAACGCGTGGATCGAGCAATCCAAATGGCGCACCACATGGAAGTCATTGCAAACCGACGAGCCCGTCATCTTCGCGCGGCGCGATGAAGTGCAGGCCCATTTCCGTGCCCATCATGCCGAATCAATTGTGGATGAGGCAGAAACCGCTACGGTCACCGGCAACGCCGCCAAGGCCATGCGTGAGCCTCATTTGTTGGCCGATTATTTGCGCGATCAATGGCACCGACAAAAGCATTTCCCAATGCAACTCTCCACGCACCTCAGCAAAATGTTTGCCGGAATGGGATTGCAGTTTTTTAAGAAAGACAAAAAAGTTACGCACGTTTCCGTGGCGCGCCCGAATTATTTGGACGTTGTCGCCACGCCCGTGAGTGATGGCGTGCGCCGCATTGTGGAATTTGTTGAGGCCACTCCCAATTGCACGCGGCGCCTCATTCTCGAAAATCTCGCCGGCCTCGAACACGTAGAGCCCAAGGAAGGCGAAGCCCCACCGCCCGCGCCCGTACAAACCGAGGAACAAAAACAACTCATCTCCGATTTACACTGGCTCATCCACCAAGGCCACGTCCTCGACTTCGCCAACGGCGTCATCGAAACCGCCAAGAAGCCACGCCCAAAAGAGTAGAAAAAGAAAAAAGAGCCGAAGGAGTCGAGTGTCGAGAAGGACGCTCCAGCGGAGACGAAAGCGGTTGAAGAAGAATCCAAAGTCGAGGTCGAAGCCGAAGTAACTGAGGAAACGCCGGAAGCAACAACTGGCGAAGATTCAGTTCCAGAAAAAACGACGGACGAATAATCCAAACCCATTTCGGGATTTGATCATTGGGAATTGCTTGAGCCTTGATAATTGGTCATTGAGCATTCCTCTCCCCAATGGCTCGCAAATACTCGTGCGCGTAAAGTCCCGTCCCGTGCCCGTCCTTCCAAAAAATCTGCACCGCGTAGCCGCCCACCGGTTGCAGATGTTTGATTTGAAATGACGCCTCAGTGAATGCCGTCTCCGGGCTCTTTGCCACATTGCCCATCACGTCTGTTTCCCCCGCGCATGAGGCGCATGGGCACGCCCGCCGCAGCGCCTCCAGCGCCACAAAATGCTCCGCGCCATCGTCCCATTTCAGCGCCAATTCCGCGCCCACCGGTTGTACATCCACCAATCGCATGCGGCTTAATAGCAAAAAACCAGTAGAAAAACAGGCAAAAACAAAAAAGTTCACCAAGCCAAACTTTTTTGCTTGCGTCGAACTTAGTCGTCCGGCAGGTTCCCCGCATGAATATGACCAAATACCTCATAACACTCGTCTCGCGCCGAATTGCTTTGGCTGCGGGAGTCTCTCTGTTGGCCCTCATCGTTGCCGGTTGCGGCGGCAAAACCGAAACGGACCCCAATGCCGAGTCCGCCAGCGGTAAACTCAAAGTCACCACCACGGTTAATATGGTGAGCGATCTCGTGCGCGAAATCGGCGGCGAACATGTGGAAGTCAGCGAGCTGATGGGCCCGGGCGTGGACCCCCATCTCTTCAAGGCCAGCTTCGGCGATGTCGATAAGCTGATGAATGCTGATGTGGTTTTTTATGTCGGCCTGTTGCTCGAAGGAAAAATTCAGGATACGTTGGACAAAGTGAAAAGCGCTTACGCGGTGACCAGCAAAATTGACACTAAACGCTTGGACAAACCCGAAGAATTCGAGGGCCACTTCGATCCACATATTTGGTTTGATGTCACCTTGTGGGTGGACACCGTGGACGTCGTGGTGGAAGGCTTGAGCAAAGCCGACTCCGCACACGCCGCGGATTACAAAAAGAATGGCGAAGCCACCAAAGCCAAAATGAACGCGCTGCACGAATGGTCGTTGGCCAAAGTGAAAGAGCTTCCCGAAGCCAATCGCATCCTCATCACCAGCCACGACGCCTACAATTATTTTGGGCGCGCCTATGGGTTCAAAGTGGTGGGCCTGCAGGGCATCTCCACCGTGAGCGAAGCGAGCCTCGCGGACGTCGCCAAGATGGTGGACTTCATCAAAGAAAATAAAGTGAAAGCGGTTTTCGTGGAAAGCAGTGTGTCGCCCGCGACCATCAAACGCATCAGTGAAGATTCCGGTGCCGTGATTGGTGGCGAACTTTTCTCCGACGCCATGGGCGAGCGCGGCAAAATGGAACACGGCAATGACGTGGGCACTTACGAGGGAATGATCAAGCACAACCTCAGCACCATCGTCAATGCGCTCAAGTAGGGCTATTGCCAACTTCAATTAAATTCAAAGCATGAAAAAAATAATTTCCAGTATGGTTTGCCTGTGCGGCGCGTTCGCGCTGACCACAAATCTAACGGCACAAGATAACATTTGGGATCGCGAGCAACTCAGCGGCGATTGGGGCGGCAAACGCAGCGCGTGGGCGGCGGAAGGCTACGAGTTTTCCTTCAATTACGATGTCGAAGTTTTCCGTAATGCCTCCGGCGGCACCAGCAAGGGCACGGTCATCGAAGGCCTTGGCTACGGCGCATTGGATATTGACCTCGAAAAAGCTGCCGGCTGGAGCAGCGCGGATTTCCGCATCAGCACGCTCTGGACCCACGGCGCAAGCCCCACCGGCAAACACGTGGGCGACGAGCTTACCGTCAGTAATATGGATGCTTACGACGGCTTGCGCCTGTACGAAGTGTGGATCGAAAAAACTGTTGGGAAAAATTCCGTGCGCTTCGGCAATCTTTTGGCTGATGAAGAATTTGCCGGCGCGGAATACGGCGGCGTGTTTATCAATGCGGCCTTGGGTCAACCGGCATTTTGGGCCGCCAACACGCTCAACACCGGTCCCGCATTCAACGTCCCTGCGTTGGGCTTGCGCTATCGCCGAAACTTCACCGACGCGTGGTACGCCCAAGCGGCGGTGTACGATGGTGACAGCTTCGACAGCGCCGGCGGCGATGCCACCATCAACCAACACGGTACCCATTTTGAATTGGGCAACGGCCAAGGTTGGACGAGCCTTTACGAGTTCGGCTACAACGGCTTCAACACCGACGACGGTACCGGCCTCCCCGGTTGGTATCGCGTGGGCGCGTGGCATCACAGCACGTCGTTTTCCAAACACGATGGCACCAACGGCGAAGGCAACTGGGGCGTGTACGGCATTGCCGACAAAATGCTTTGGCGTGAAGAAGGCGATCAAGGGATCGGCAGCTTCGTGCGCTTCGGCACCGGCCAGCGCGATCGCAGTCGCTTCCATTGGGTGTTCGACACCGGCCTGAGCTACACCGGCTTGTTGCCCGGACGCGATGAGGATGTGGCCGGTCTCGGTTTTGTTTATGCCAAACACTCTGGGGCTATCACCGATGCCGTGAAGTCGCACGAGGCGGTGATCGAGGCCACGTATCGCATCCAGCTCACGCCCGCGATTTATTTGCAGCCCGATATTCAATGGATCAACCGGCCGAGTGGTGATGCAACCACCAGTGACGCGTTGGTGTTTGGCTTGCGCGCCGGATTCACTTTTTAATGAGCGCAAACGCGATAGCAGGGAACGAGCCGCCGCCACTGGAATTTCACGATCTCACCGTTGCTTATCACAAGCGGCCGGTGTTGTGGGGTATCGATCTTGAGATTCCCAAGGGCCAACTCGTCGGCATCATCGGCCCCAATGGCGCGGGCAAATCCACGCTCATCAAAGCCGCGATGGGTTTGCTGCCGCTCAATAGTGGTTGGGTAAAAGTCTTTGGCGAGCCCATCAAAAAAAATCTCAAACGCGTCGGCTATGTGCCCCAACGCGAATCGGTCGACTGGGATTTTCCCGTCAGCGTGATGGACGTCGTCCTAATGGGCCGTTACGGACACCTTGGTCTGATGCGCCGCCCATCGAAAAAGGATCGCGACATCGCGCGTGATTGTTTGGAGAAAGTCAAAATGCTGCCCTACGCGAACCGGCAGATTTCCAATCTCTCCGGCGGCCAACAGCAACGCGTTTTCCTCGCACGCGCTCTCGCGCAGGAGAGCGATATTTATTTTATGGACGAACCCTTCGCGGGTGTGGACGCCGCCACCGAGACGGCCATCGTCGCCATCCTTCACGAACTGAAAGAGCGCGGCAAAACATTGCTCGTCGTCCATCACGATCTCCCCACCGCCAAAGAATATTTCGACAGCCTTCTGCTCCTCAATATGCGCGTCGTCGCCTATGGCCCCACGGAGGAAGTGTTCAAATATGATCTGCTGCAAAGCACGTACGGCGGACGGCTCACCATTCTCAGCGAAGTGGCCGAAGCAGTGCGGGAGAAATCCTGATGCGCCACTTGCCTTTCATTGCGGGCTTGTGCCTGCTCGCCGCCGCGATGCCCGCGTGGGCTGATCGCATTGGCGACCTTTCCGAAACCGCCGTGCTCGAACAGGCCAAACGGTTTTTTAGCTTTCGCGATCCTTCCGTGCGCTATGCGCTCATCGGTTCAATTTTGTTGGGCATCAGTTGCGGCTTAATGGGCGGCTTCATTGTGGTGCGGAAAATGGCGCTGTTTGGAGACACTCTTTCGCACGCGGTGTTGCCCGGCGTGGCGCTGGGTTTTTTGTGGAATATGGACAAAGATCCAATCGCCATTTTCATCGGCGCAACGCTCGCCGGATTGCTCGGTGGCGCGATGGTCTCACTCATTCGGCAAACCACGCGGCTCAAAGAAGACACCGCGCTGGGCATTGTGCTCGCCTCGTTTTTTGCTGTGGGCATTTGCCTGCTCACGCGCATCCAAAAAATGCCCGGCAACAAAGGCGGGCTCGATGAATTTCTCTTTGGTTCCGCCGCGGCCATTGGTCGCTCCGACATTATGCTGATGGCTGTGGTCACCGGCTTGGCCGTGCTGTTGGTGGGTTTGTTTTACAAAGAACTTTTAGTCACCAGCTTCGATGCCGGCTTCGCGCGCGCGGCGGGGTTTCCCGTCAACATCATCAACTACGCGCTCACGTTGCTGCTCGCCTTCAGCGTTGTGGTGGCCTTGCGCGCGGTGGGCGTGGTGCTCGTGAGCGCAATGCTGATCACGCCCGCGGCTGCCGCGTATTTACTGACCGACCGAATGCATCGACTGCTCGGCTTGGCCGCGTTGTTCGGCGTGATAGCCGGCGCGATGGGCGCGTTCATTTCTTTTCTCGCCAACAACATTCCCACCGGCCCCTTGATGGTGATGGCGGCAACGTTCGTGTTTGTGCTCGCCTTCTTTTTTGGGCCGCGCCACGGCGTGTTGATGCGTTGGTGGCGGCAGAAATCCCGCTCTGCGCGCGTCAAACGCGAGAACACGTTGAAGGCAGTTTATCACGTGCTTGAAGCGCGGGAGTTTGATGGCGAAGGCGTGTCCCTGCGCGAACTCGCCGAGCGCCGTCGCGAAACCCTCGATGAAGCCCGCGCCCAATCCCGCGCACTTTGCCAACACCAATTAGCCACGCTGCACGATGACGGCGACGCCATCCACCTCACGCCCGATGGTTGGCAGCGCGCTTGCGAGATTGTTCGCAACCATCGCCTTTGGGAACTCTACCTCACCAACGAAGCCCACATCGCGCCCGACCACGTACACGAGGACGCCGAAATCATCGAACACGTTCTCGGCGAAGAAACCGTGCGCCAACTCGAGCGCACTCTGAACCACGCCACCCGCGATCCGCACGGCCGCTCCATCCCCGGCCTTGCCGACCTCGCCAGTGGCAACACCCCTTTCGGCCCGCCCGAGGCCGTCACCGGCTACGCCCCACGCCTATGAACGAACTGCTCCCCGCATTTGAATGGCAGCAGCACGTGATCGCCCCGTGGACCACCGGCCTCAAGTCCACCCTCTGGATTGTGCTGATGGGCTTCTTCGTCGCCACCGCGTGCGGTTTGCTTGGCAACTATCTCATCCTGCGCCGAATGGCTCTCGTCGACGATGCCATCAGCCACAGCGTACTTGCCGGCATCGGCGTCGCCGTCGTGCTCGCCTTGAGGCTGGACACCCCCACGCTGTTCATCGCCGCGCTTGCCGCCGGTTTGGCCACCACCCTCATCATCGAGATCATCCATCGCTACACCCGCGTGAAACAAGACGCCGCCATCGGCATCGCCTTCACCAGCCTCTTCGCTCTCGGCGTGATTTTGATCAGTATGAAATCCGGCAAAGTGCATATCGATACCGAGTGCGTGCTGTACGGCGAAGTCGCCCTCGTGCCGCTGGAAAAATTTAAGTTAACCCTCGCCCCCGCGCTCGCCGGTGCCGTCGACAAACTGCCGATGTCCGAAGTGTACCTGCGCGGCAACGAACTCGTGATGTCGCCCGATGTCATCCGAATGGGCTTCGTCGCCCTCGCCGTGGCATTGCTCGTGTGGATTTTTTACAAAGAACTTCTCGTCAGTTCCTTCGACCCCGCGCTCGCCTTCTCCCTCGGCATCAACGCCACCGTCGTCCACTACGCCCTGATGGCGCTGCTCTCCGTAGTCGTCGTCAGCGCCTTTGAATCCGTGGGCGCCATCCTCGTCGTGGCCATGCTCATCCTCCCCGGCGCCACCGCCCATCTCCTCTCCGCCCGCTTACCCGTCATCCTCGCCCTCACCATCCTCCACGCCGCCCTCGGCACGCTTTTGGGATTTCATCTCGCCACCTGGTTAAACTGCTCCATCGCCGGCGCCTTCGTCGTTGCCGGCATGGGCCTCTTCCTCCTCGCCTGGCTCTTCAGCCCCCACGACGGACTCCTCGCCCAATGGCACCGCCGCCGCAACATAAAGCTCGAACCGCCCGAAGAAATTACTACAGAAAAAACCGCGCCTTAACGCTCATCCCTTGAGTTTCACCCGTTCAAACTCAAAGCCACCCACCTTTGACAGTTTAGTAAAATCCCCATCCAAACTAACCAACGTCGCCCCGTGCGCCATCGCAATCGTCGCAATCAACAAATCCATCGCCGAAGGATGAAAATTTTTCGCCCGGCATTTTTGCCCTAACCGAACGGCATCCTGCCAAAGGGAAGGGGGAGTTGGGAGCACTGGCGTGGTGTCGAGATATTCAGTCAGTTGCCCCTGCCGATGTTTGGGCGCGCCCCGTGTCACCTCAAAAAGAACCGGCTCGCAGAGGCACGCTTGCGGATGATTCACGATACGCCGAAGCACCTCACAATCCGCCGACGCCTTTGGCGTGCGGACAATCGAAATCCAGATCGATGAATCAATCAAACGGCTCATCACAAATTATTTGAACCAGCGCGCCCGCTTCGCATCATCCTTCCGCCGATCAACCGGCTCGAGATCGACAGACCATTCGCCGGAAAGAAATTTATCCGTGACCTCCTTCCGCCGACGCAACTGCCAAGCCTCCGTCGCCGCCTTAGCCAGCGCCGTTCCCTTCCGCTTTTCACCGGTAAACCGCATTAAATCCTGCAGCACCACATCATCAATTTCCACCGTCACTCTCATAAACACAACGTCGCTCAATATGCAAAAAAAGTCAATAAAATCCTCAAACAAAAAACAAAAACGAGGATTAGCATCTAAGTTGTGAATGATCGAATCAGCGAAGGAACTGGATCGCGGAGTGCGCGATTTGGGAATTCGATTGGCTTTTGCCGATCCCTGCGCCAAATTCCCCCTTTGCCCATAGGCAATCGGGCCCGTAGCTCAATCGGTTAGAGCAGCGCACTCATAATGCGTTGGTTGCAGGTTCAAGTCCTGCCGGGCCCACCATTTCTTTAATTCTCTTCCCGCTTCAACTGTCTTTGGGCGAGGTAGGTTTGCAGGAAACGGTCAGGGGGGGCTTCTTGCCAGGCGGTTTGCCAGAGGTTGGCTAGGGTTTGGGCGCCGGTTTTTAGTTGGGTTTCTAGAAATATTTTTCCGTCGTCGGGGGTTTCGGGGCTTAGTTTTTTTTCTTTGTCTAATTGATAGAGGGGTTCCATTTTTTTGTGTTGGGCGAGGATGTAGTTTAGGGCGTATTGGAAGTGGCCGCTGGCGAGAGGGGTTTTCTCGGGGCGCTTGATGAGGGCGGCGGGGCGCAGTTGTTTGATGAGGATGGCGCGGTTGGGGGCTTGGGTGGCTTTGA
>JAAZZB010000052.1 GCA_014239365.1 Verrucomicrobiia bacterium
CAAGAAAGCGCTCGAAGAAGCCGGCGCGAAGGTCGAGCTCAAGTAGCTTGGTTTTTTACCAGATCGGCGGCCTCAATCACGCTGAGGTCGCTCAAGCTGTCTACAATTTTATCCAGATCTGCCATTTTGTTTTTTCTTTCTTTTTGTGTCGTCTCGTCGTCCCTCTGGCGGAAGGGATTTCAGTGCGCCGCCTGCGTCCCGACGATTTACAGTGGTTCGTGTTTAACCGCCCACCGCACTCGCGGCAGGCGAAATTGTTTAATTCGTTTTAGCCTTTCTCTGACTTCGCTTGAATGGCGCGGGCCAACATCGTGGCCGGCGTGCCAATCACGCGCGCAATCGCCGTGGCCGGGGCCTGAATGGTGCCGAGTAGTTGACCTCGCAGCACATCCAACGATGGGAGGTCGGCCAGCCGATTCACGGCCTCGCCTTCCATTCGTTCCTCGCCGTGATAACCAAAGTGGATGCTCAGCCGATCGATGCTTTTGCCAAATTCTTTGACCACTTTGGCTGCAGAGGCGATTTCGTTTTCGCCGGTGACCACTGCCACCTGCCCGGACAAGCCGCCGTTGAGTTCGCCTACACCGGTCTCTTCGCAGGCTTTGCGAAACACGGAGTTTTTCACCACGTGAATTTCCGCGCCCAGCGTTCGCAACTTGCCGCGCAGTTCTTCGAACTGCGCCACGGTGACGCCGGTGTAATCGGTGGCAATAAAGTAGGGCGACGCGTTGAGCCGCTCCACGTATTCATTCGTCAAAAATTGTTTTTCCGCTCGCATTGTTTTGCTCCGTTAGTCTTGTTTGCCGAGATCTTTAACATCCACTTTCACGCCCGGGCTCATGGTGGCGCTGATGGTGCAGCTGCTCAGGTAGGTGCCCTTGAACGAGTCCGGACGGGCTTTCATAATCGCGTCCACCACCGCGCGCGCGTTGTCCAGCAACTTGTCCTCGCTGAAAGATGCTTTGCCGACGACGACGTGTAGGTTGGAGGTTTTGTCCACCTTGAATTCCACGCGACCGGCTTTCACCGCAGTCACCGCTTTGCCGAGGTCTTCAGTTACCGTTCCGGTTTTGGGATTCGGCATCAACCCGCGCGGGCCGAGCTGGCGGCCGAGTTTGGAGACGCCGCCTTTCATTGCTTCGGGCGTGGCCACGGCGACGTCGAATCCGGTCCAGCCGCCTTCCACTTTTTTAATTAAATCTTCGAAGCCCACGTGTTCCGCGCCGGCGGCTTTGGCGGCATCGGCTGCCGCGCCTTCGGCGGTGAAGGCGGCCACCACAATTTTCTGGCCGCTGCCGTGCGGCAGTGAAACGGTGCCGCGCACCATTTGATCCGAGTGCTTCGGATCCACACCCATCCGGAAGCTGAGCTCCACGGTTTCGTCAAATTTCGCCTTGGGAAAACCCACCAGCACGCCTATGGCGGCCTGCAGTCCCTGACGCTCATCCCCGTTCAGGGATTCCTGTGCTTTACTATATCGTTTGCTTGGCATGTTGTATTTGCGGTGCAATCGGACTTGCGCCCTCCCGCGGTTTTATTGTTTCAATAAATTTCAAAAAACTATCCACGCACTTCAATGCCCATACTGCGGGCCGTGCCGGCGATGATGCGGATGGCTTTCTCATCGTCGAACGCGTTGAGGTCATCCTGCTTGGTCTTCACGATTTCCAATAGTTGATCCTTAGTGACGCGACCCACTTTGTCTTTATTAGGCGTGCCGCTGCCGGAGGCGATGCCGGCGGCTTTCTTTAGCAACTCCGCTGCGGGCGGGGATTTGAGGATGAACGTAAAGCTTTTATCCTGATAAACCGTGATCACCACCGGCACGATGGTGCCGGCCATGTTCTGGGTTTTGGCGTTAAATTCTTTGCAGAAGGGCATGATGGGCACGCCCAACTGACCGAGCGCCGGACCCACGGGCGGGGCGGGCTTGGCGTCGCCGCCGGGGATTTGCAGCTTGATGAGTCCGATTTCTTTTTTGGCCATTCCGTTTTCCTATAAAATGTGGGTTATTGTTTTTCGACTTGCCAGTATTCCAGCTCCACCGGGGTGCTGCGGCCAAAAATATCAATGGTGACCTTGAGCTTGCCGCTCTCCGGATCGATCGCCTCTACGGCTCCATTGTAGTTGAGGAACGGACCGTCGTTGATTTTCACAATCTCGTTCACTTCAAAATTCACTCGCGGCCGTTCGGTTTCTTCCGAGTCGGCGATCTGCGATTGGATGTCTGCGATCTCGGCGGGCGGCGTGGGTTGCGGTCGTTCGCCGCCCACAAATCCAATGATGCCCTGGGTGCCGTTAATGAAATCCCACGGCGCGGCATGAATACGGCCTTCGTCGTCGTAGAGGTTCACCTCCATAAACATATAACCCGGATAGAGTTTCCGCTGGGTGGTGGTTTTTTTTCCGCCGCGCACTTCCACCACTTTCTCCATGGGCACGAGCACTTCTTTGATGTACTCGGCCATCTCCTCATCGCCAATGCGTTTGGCGAGGCTTTTCTCGACCTTTTGCTCCTGTCCGGAGAGGGTCTGGATGACGTACCATTCGTGTGCCATAAAAAATTCCTAATTACCCATTAACAAATCCCAAACAATGAAACGGACAATTTTGTCCGAGATCACCGTGAACATTCCAAGCATCACGGAGGAAATCATCACCACCACGATGTGCTGCTTCAGTTCGTCCATTGTGGGCCACGTGCTCTTGTACAGTTGCTCCCGGGTTTCACCGATGAATTTACGGAAGGAGGCGATGTACCCCTTGCGCCACAGAAACACAAACAACGCAAAGCCCGCGGCCAACCAAAAGATGGTCCAGCCATCAATGCCCCCCGCGACGGTGTCCTCGGCCTTGTCGCTGGACGCGCCTTTAGGGTCGGTGGATTCGTGAACGTTGCCAACAGGCGCGGGTAGGGCGCCCGAAACCGCAGGGGTTTCAGGCGCGTTGCCGGCTGCATTAGTATTAGTGGCTGCTGCCATCTGTGTTCAAATAAATTACTGTCGTTGCTGCCCTTGTCGGCGGCGGTCGTCGTCCCGGTTGGCGGAGGGGGAGGGATTCGAACCCCCGGTACCTCTCGGTACAGCGGTTTTCAAGACCGCCGCATTCGACCACTCTGCCACCCCTCCGGTTGCCGTCAAAGTTGGCACGGCGAGAGGGAGTCGAACCCCCAACCTGCGGTTTTGGAGACCGCTGCTCTGCCAATTGAGCTATCGCCGTAAAAAACGAACGATGGGTTCGAACCCCGGGGTGACGCGGGTTGCGCCTATGCGGTAATGCTCACCACCCGGCCGGAACCAATGGTGCGGCCGCCTTCGCGGATGGCGAAGGTCAACCCTTCCTCCATCGCTACGGGCTGGCCGAGCTCCACGTCCATAATTACGTTGTCACCGGGCATTGCCATTTCCACGGTGTTCTTGTCATCCGAATCACGCAGCTCATGCACCGATCCGGTGATGTCGCTCGTGCGGAAAAAGAACTGCGGGCGGTAGTTCGAAAAGAACGGCGTGTGACGGCCACCCTCATCTTTGCTCAACACATAAACCTGCCCCTTGAACCGGGTATGCGGCTTGATGCTGCCGGGCTTGGCCAACACTTGGCCGCGCTCCACTTCACCCTTCTTTTTGCCGCGCAGCAACACGCCCACATTCTCGCCGGCGCGCGCTTCGTCCAGCAGCTTACGGAACATTTCGATGTCCGTCGCCACGGTTTTTTCGGTCTCTTCCTTGATGCCGACCAGTTCCACCTCATCCATCTTGTTGAGGATACCACGCTCCACACGGCCAGTAGCCACGAGTCCGCGGCCTTCAATAATGAAGGTGTCCTCGATGCACATCAGGAAGGGTTGATCCTCCGCACGCTCGGGCTCAGGGATAAACTCATCACAGGCCTTGAGCAAATCCTTGGTGGCGTTCACCCACTTCTCTTCGCCCGCCATCGCGCCGGTGGCGCTCATACGGGTGACGGGAGTGTCGTCGCCGGGGAAGTCGTATTTGCTGAGCAATTCACGCACTTCCATCTCCACAAGATCCAGCAGCTCATCGTCGTCCACAAGGTCGGACTTATTAAGCGCCACCACGATGCTGGGCACACCCACCTGGCGGGCAAGCAGCACGTGCTCTTTGGTTTGCGGCATCGGACCGCTGGAAGCATCCACCACCAAAATCGCGCCGTCCATTTGCGCCGCACCGGTGATCATGTTCTTCACGTAATCCGCGTGACCCGGGCAATCGACGTGCGCGTAGTGGCGCGTCTCGCTCTGGTACTCCACGTGGGCCACGGCGATGGTCACCGTTTTGGTATCATCGCGCACGGTACCGCCCTTGGCGATTTCCGAATATTCCTTGATCTCCGCCAAGCCGTCCTTGGCTTGCACAGCCAGGATGGATGCCGTCAAAGTAGTTTTGCCATGATCCACGTGACCAATGGTGCCGATGTTTACGTGGGGCTTGGCCCGCACAAATGATTCCTTAGCCATGCTGCTTTCTCTTCCTTCTGTTTCTGGTTAACGTTTTACTAAAACTGGAGCCCTTGACCGGAGTTGAACCGGTGACCTCGTCCTTACCAAGGACGCGCTCTACCAACTGAGCTACAAGGGCACGGTTACGATTAATTTTCCAATCAACTCTCTAACAACTTTCTAATCTCAACAAACGAAAAAACCCCATACCACACTCCCCAAATTTCTCGGAAAAGTGGCTAGGCTTTGTTAGTTTACATCTCGTTTTTTGCCGCCAAACACGCTTTAAACACGTTTCAATCGCAATCTAAACGCGTTCAAAACACACCCTTTGGGGCCGTCGGCGGGTGAGGGAAACTAGCGATTCAAGGCTGCGAGTCAACGTTTTTTTTGTTTTTTTTGAAAAAGTTATTCACCGAGGCGGCTCCGGCTGCCCCAATGCCCGCGCCGCATTGCGGAAATGCACCTTCGCCACTTCCTCCAAAACCGCCTCGCCCTGCTCTGCCACCAGTTCTTTGGCCGCCACATCCACCGGTTTGCCGCCGCCTTTTGGCAGTGTTTTGCCCACTTTTTCGCTCAATTCGGCCATTTTTTGCACAAACACGTCCCGAGCCAAAATCGATGCCCCGGCCACGGCCAAGTCTTCTTCTGCTTTGTGCCGCTGGATAAGCTCCAATCCGCGACCCAATTCCATCAACGCATTGGCCACTGTAGACTTTCTGCGGGCGAATTGATCGCTGATCGCCCGTTCCGGTGGCGGATCCATTTCGGCGCCGCGTTCCAGCAAATTTTCAATCACCCGCGCGTGGCCCCACGCGAGCATTTGGTTCACCGTCCGCATTTTTTTGTGCATCCGATTGTACGTCTCCGGGCCAATCGGCACCACGGTCCAAATACATCCCGGCGTGGTCCGAATCACTTTCGCCAATTCGCCAATGCGTTTGTCGCTCTTCACGCGCTTGGAATCTTTGATGCCTTTTTCCTGCCAATATCGCACCACGGATTCATTGACATAAACTGCGGCGATGACCAATGGCCCAAAGAAATCTCCCTTGCCCGATTCATCCACGCCCAAGCGCGGGCGAATGAAATCCGGATTGATCTCCGCCTCATAACCCAGTCGCGCTTCCTTGAGAATTTCCGGCTCCAGCACAAACTCCACAAACTCGCGCGTGCCCTTGCCCTGAACCAACAGCTTGCCGCTGTTATAGAAATTGACGTTGAGTTGATTGCGATGCCCCGCGAAGCGCGTGTGCGGCACGGTGCGCATTTCGTAATCGCGCTCCAAGAGATACGCCTCGAGCTGCGCCGCCTGCGTGTCGTCGAGTTTGCAGGTGTACGAAGTTAGCGCCTTTTCTGCCATCAATCCGCCGTTACTTCTCCAGCACCATCAGTTCCACTTTGCGAAACTCCACCGGATGACTTTCCGACTGCAACGAAATATAACCCGCCTTCAAGCTCAAGGCATCACCTTTGATGAGCTTCTTCGCATCCGCATCGCGCGGATCGTATTGCGGTTTCGTGTACGCCATCACTTCCTTGCCGTTCACAAAATGTTTAATCACCTCGCCGCCGCGCACTTCCACCTCCACCGTCACCCATTGATCGCCGGGGTACGTTTTGGATTTGCTGCTAAAACAATGGCGCGTTTGCAGCTTGCCATCCATCTCCACGTTGGTGCCCGGCGTGCAAAGATTCGCCGTCGTGCGTTTACCCTTTTCCGGGCCACCCAGTAATTGCACTTCGATCGACACCGGAAAATCCTGGTTCAACCCCATTGATTTTGGATCCTGACAATGCAGCATGATGCCGCTATTACGCCAAGCCCAGCCCGGGCCGCCCTTGATTTGCTTGCCCACAAAGCGATGCTCCACGCGGATGCGATAATGCGAATACGAGTCCTTGTAAAAAATATGGCCGAACTGCGCGGCAAACCCTTCGTAGCCCTCGTAACCCACTTGCATCACGCCCTCCTTCACACGAAAGGTATTCTTGAAATTTTTGCCCAGCGGTTGGCCTTTAATTTTCACCGTCCAGCCCTCGAGATTTTTCCCGTTGAACAACGAAACCCATTTCCCCTCCGCCTTCGCGTTCAAGCAAAGCGCAAAGCAGACCAACAACGACAATCTAGAAATCAATTGCATGCCCCTTGTGTACACCAGCCAAGCCCCGGCGCAAATGCAAAATGCAAAACGCAAAATGCAAAACGCGCGCCCAATGTAGCCCGGGCCGGTGGCCCGGGTTGGCGCGCTCGGAGAGGGCGCCCTACCTGAAACCACCCGGGCCACCGGCCCGGGCTACATTGGGCGCGCGTTTTGCATTTTGCGTTTTGCATTTTGCATTTGCGCCGGGGCTTGGCTGGTGTACACAAGGGGCATGCAATTG
>JAAZZB010000029.1 GCA_014239365.1 Verrucomicrobiia bacterium
AGTAGGGAGTAGGGAGTAGGGAATAGGGAGTAGGGAATAGGGAGTAGGGATTTGGGAAATGTAGCCCGGGCCGGTGGCCCGGGGGTAGGGCTGGCTCTCCGAGCCGGCCAAGGCGCGCTGGGACAGCACGCCCTACCTTTACCGGATTGCGGATCGCTCCGGTAGGGACGCGCTGTGCGCGTCCGACCCGGGCCACCGGCCCGGGCTACATTTCCCAAATCCCTACTCCCTATTCCCTACTCCCTATTCCCTACTCCCTACTCCCTACTCCCTACTCCCTACTCCCCACTCCCTCCCCCCCTCATCAATCTAAAATCCAAAACCCTTCCCCTCTCTTCCCTTTTCCCCTATCTTCGGCGCGTATGAATCATGCGGAGATTGAGGCCGATAATTCGGCGGTGTTGGAGGCGGGGGCGTTTGTGCAACCGTTGATGGCGGAGATGGGCAAGGTGATTGTCGGCCAAAAATATTTGCTGGAGCGGCTGGTGATTAGTCTGCTGGCCAATGGGCACGTGCTGCTCGAGGGCGTGCCGGGGATTGCGAAGACGTTGGCGATTAAGACGTTGTCGGACACATTGAATGTGAGTTTCTCGCGCATTCAGTTTACGCCGGATATGTTGCCGGCGGATGTGACGGGGACGCAGATTTATAATCCGCAGTCGGGGGAGTTTACGACGCGGCAGGGGCCGGTGTTTGCAAATTTGTTGTTGGCCGATGAGATCAATCGCGCGCCGGCCAAGGTGCAGAGTGCGTTGCTGGAGGCGATGCAGGAAAAGCAGGTGACCATCGGCGATGAAACGTATGCGCTGCCACAACCGTTCCTGGTGATGGCGACGGAGAATCCGATTGAACAGGAGGGCACGTATCAATTGCCGGAGGCGCAGGTGGATCGGTTTATGCTCAAGGTGGTGATGGATTATCCGACGCAAAAGGAGGAGCGACGAATTCTGGAGGACTGGGCTAAGACGGAAGGCACGCCCACGGCGCAACAGGTGGTGACGGCCGATCAGGTGATGGCGGCGCGCAAGGTGGTGGATACAATTTTTGTGGATGACAAGGTGAAGGAGTACATCGTGAATCTCGTGTGCGCGACGCGTGATCCGGGGGTTTTCAATGTACCCGCGCAGGGACTCATCCAGTTGGGCGCCTCGCCGCGTGCGACGATTTACCTCACGCTCGCCTCCAAGGCCCACGCCTTCCTGCAAGGGCGCGGCTATGTGACGCCGCAGGACGTGAAGGCCATCGCGCCGGATGTGATGCGCCATCGCATCCAAGTAAGCTACGAAGCCGAGGCCGAAGAAAAAACCAGCGACCACGTGCTGGCGTTGTTCCTGGATCATATGCCGGTGCCGTAGAAGGAGACAGGAGGCAGAATTTCAGGAGACAGAATTGGTTTCCCCATCAACCCTCAACCATCAACCCTCAACCAACCATCAACCCTTCAAAAGTTCGCCAAATTGAAATCCGCACTAAGCGGCTGGTGAGTGATGTGATGGTCGGCCAGTACCGCAGTGTGTTTCGCGGGCAGGGAATGGATTTCGATGAGGTGCGCGAGTATCAGCCGGGCGATGAGGTGCGCAATATTGATTGGAACGTCACCGCGCGATTGAACCAGCCGTTTGTGAAACAGTTCGTGGAGGAACGCGAGCTGACGGTGATGTTGCTGGTGGACATCAGCGCGTCGGGGCGGTTCGGCAGTGGCGAGCAAACCAAACAGGAACTCGCCGCCGAAGTGGCCGCCGCGCTCGCCTTCGCCGCCCAGCGCAACAACGATAAAGTCGGCCTCACGCTCTTCTCCGATCGCGTGGAAAAATACGTGCGCCCCGGCAAAAGCAAACGCCACGTGCTGCGCATAGTGCGCGATATTTTGCATCACACTCCCGCCCATCGCACCGGCGATCTGCGCCACACCCTGCAGCATTTGCAAAAAACGTTTCGCCGACGCGCGGTGATGATTGTGATTTCGGATTTCCTCGATCCCCTCCCCCACTCCGCCCTGCGCCACGCCCAACGCCGGCACGACGTGGTGGCCATCCAAATCAACGACCCCCACGAAGACGCCCTGCCCCCGCTCGGCCGCTTGGTGCTCGAAGATGCCGAGACCGGCGAAGTCGGCGAACTGCACCTCCGCACCGAAGCCGATCGCGCTGCCTTCGCCGCCCACCGCGCCGAAGACCAAGCCGCATTGGTCAAAGAATTTGGCGGGCTAAACATCGACCACATCCGCCTCGTCACCGGCGAGCCGTACGCCCCCGCGCTATCGCACTTCTTCCGCACCCGATTGGAACGCCGCCGGTAAGTTGACGGTAGGGACGCGCAGTGTGTCCCTACCGGGGAATGACCAAGGCCCAAATCCCAAGGAATCCCCAATTCACAAAAACCAATTTGGGGCTTGGTGATTTGTCATTCCTTGGTTCTTGGGTTTTGGTCATTGCTCATTCCCCCCTTGGCGTCTTTGCGCCTTGGCGGTTCAATCTCCCGGGCCACCGGCCCGGGCTACATATTGCATTCTGTCTCCTGCCTCCTGTCTTCCAACTTCTAACTTCTGTCCCGCTCTTTCTTACGCTACCTTTCCTGCGGGAGCCGGATGAACGACACGAACCTCACTGACATTCTCGAAATCAAACCGCCGCTTGTTTTGGAAACGGGCGAGGGCTCGGGCTGGGCGCTTTGGATTTTGCTGGCGGTATTCGCGGCAGGGGCAGTCTTGTTGTTTTGGGCGCTGCGCGAGCCGAAGCGCGCGCCGGTGCTGCCCGCGCCGGATGCGGAGGCGTTGCGGAAGTTGCGCGAGGTTTGGGGATTGTTGCCTTCACCGGTATTGTTTGCGCGGGCAGTGGCGGATATTTTACGGATGTACCTCGGGGAACGGTTTGAATTCCACGCGCCGGAGCGCACGACGGAAGAATTTTTGGATGAACTCCATCGCGCCCCGCAAATGACGCCGCCGCAAAAAGATTTGCTCGGGCAATTTCTGGAGTTTTGTGATCTCTCAAAATTCGCGCGGCACGAGCCAACCGAAGAAGACTGCCGCCGACTGCACGCGATGGCGGTGCAGTTGGTCAAAGAAACTGCGCCGCCACTGCCGGGCGCACTGCCCCCGCGCGTAACGCCGCCGCAATTAACGCAATGAACAATTTCACATTCGAAGACCCAGCTTGGCTGGGATTGCTGCTGCTCCTCCCGCTGGCGGGATGGTTGCAGGGGGCATCGGGTGCGCCTCCGGCGGTGGTGTTTTCGTCGCTCAAATTAGTGAAACGTTTCTCGCGCATCGCGCCCCATCGCGCGGGGCGGTTGCTGGCGACGCTGCGTTGGCTGGCGCTCATCGCGTGCATCCTCGGCCTTGGCCGTCCGCAATGGGGCGAAGGCCGCGAACGCATTAAGGCCAGCGGGATTGATATTATGCTCACGCTGGATTTATCCGACAGCATGGAGGCAAAAGATTTTCGCAACGAAGGCCGCAATGTGACGCGGCTGGATATTTCCAAACAAGTGCTCAAGGAATTTGTCGAAGGCCGGCCCAGCGATCGGATTGGGCTGATTGTGTTTTCCGGGCTCGCGTTCATTGCCAGCCCGCCCACGTTGAACCACGATTATTTGTTGGAGAATATTGACCGCTTTGATAACGACACCGCTTCGCCCCAGAAAGACGACGAAGGCACGGCGATTGGTTCGGGCATCACGGCGGCGGTCAATCGACTGCGCGGCATTAAAGATTCCAAAAGCAAAATTATTATTTTGATGACCGATGGCGAAAACAACACCGGCAAGGTGGAACCCGAAGAAGCCGCCGAGGCCGCGGCGGTGATGGGCGTGAAAATTTACACCATCGGCATCGGCAAAGAAGGCACGGAGCTGGTGTTGCGCGATCAGTTTGGGTTGCCGCGTCATCATCAGTTGGTGGGCATCAACAAGGATCGTCTGCGCGACATCGCCACGCGCACGGGCGGCAAGTTTTTTTACGCCGAAAGCACCGAGGCACTGCGCGCGGTGTATCACGAGATTGATCAGCTGGAAAAAACCGATCGCGAGGAACAACGCTTCCTGCGCTACCACGATTTGTTCGGGTGGTTCGTGGGCGCGGGGCTGGCGCTCTTGATGCTCGAACTCATCCTTAGCCAAACGTGGCTGCGCAAATTACCCTAACACAATGAATATGACTTGGACCGACCCCGATCGATTGTGGCTGCTCATTCTGCTGCCGCCGTTGCTGGGTGGCTTTGCCTTTGCGTGGGCGCGGCGGCGACGGTTGCTGGGGCTTTTCGTGAGCCCGCATCGGGTGGAGGAATTGGCGGGCAGTTTGTCCGCAAAAGGCCAATGGCTGCGCGCGGCAGGATTGCTCGCGGCGATGGGTTGCCTCATTGCCGCACTTGCGGGACCGCGTTGGGGGTTCCGCGAATTTGAAAGCCGCGCCACGAGTCTCGATGTGGTGATCGCCATCGATACCTCGCGCAGTATGTTGGCCAACGATCTCGTGCCCTCGCGGATGTCGCGCGCCAAACTCGCCGCCATCGATTTACTGAAGCTCGGCGAAGGCGATCGCTTTGCGCTCATTCCATTTGCCGGCGTGGCGTTTTTGCAATGCCCGTTAACGGTCGACCACGAAGCACTGCGGCAGCACGTGGATCTCGTGCAAGTGGACGTCATCCCCCACGGCGGCACGAGCATTGCCGCGGCCATCAACACGGCGTTGGAAATGTTTGGCGAAGAGGAAATGGATCGCCACAAAGTGCTGGTGATTTTTACTGATGGCGAGGAGCACGAACCCGATGCGGTGGCGGCGGCGAAGTTGGCGGGCGCGCAGGGGATGAAAATTTTTACGGTGGGCATGGGCACGCCCGAGGGCGAGTTGGTGCCGGTGCTCACTTGCCCGAGCTGCGATGAGCCCAACGTGCCGGGCCGCAGCCGCTGCCGCGAGTGCGATGCGTATTTGACCGATTGGGCGACCACGCGCGAGTATCTCAAGGACGATGGGCGGCTCGTGCGCAGCAAGCTCAATGAACCGATGTTGCAGGAATTGGCCACGGAAACCGGCGGGTTTTACCTGCGCCACACCGGCACGGGCTCGATGGATTGGCTTTACAAAAACGGGCTCGCGCCCCTGCCTAAATCAGAGCATAATCCGACCACAGTGCGACGCCAAAAAGAACAGTATCAATGGTTCCTCGGCGCGGGCGTGCTGCTGTTGTTGGTGGAATTGCTGTGGCCGAAAGGTCGCCGCCCCGCTTCCCCCAACGCGGCCAGCGCGACGGCGGCGATGTTGTTGCTTTTCATTTTACCTTTCGGCGCGATGGCCGCGGATAAGCCGAGCCTGAAAAAAGCGCGCAGTGAATACGCCGATGGAAATTTTGCGGATGCTCAGGCGGAGTACGAAAAATTGCTGACACTGCGTCCGGGCGATCCGCCGCTGCTGTTCAATGCCGGAGCGGCGGCGTTTCAAGCAGAAAAATTTGGCGACGCCGAGCGGCATTTTCGGTCGGCCTTGCGCACGCCGGATCTCTCACTGCAACAGCGGGCTTTTTATAATCTCGGCAACACGCATTTTCGTTTGGGCGAGTTTCAGGAAAAACCGAAGGAGCGCATTCAGATTTGGGAAGATTCCGCACGCCATTACGAAGCGGCGGTGGGCTTGAATGCCCGCGACAAATCCGCGCGAAAAAACCTCGCCTTTGTGCGCCGAATGATTGCCGATGAAAAACGGCGGATGGAGCAACTCACCGACGAAGTGCCGCTCGATGGTATCAATCGTTTTAAACAAAAAGATGAAATCGCGCTGCGCATTTATCCGCCGAGCGAAGACGCCGTTCCGGAAGATGCGTATTGGCGAATGTTTGCGCTGGATGATTATAAAGGCGGCGTGGCGGTGGTGTCCGATTCGTTGCGAAAACTTTCCACTCGCCGCACCGGCCCGTGGGAAAGCGCCCACGGTGGACGCGATCCAGCGGGGCCTATTTTGCCCGGCGAATGGCGCTTTAAATTTGAACCGTTGTTTAGTGAATTTTTGCCCATCCCGGGCCCATTCGCCAGCGGGGAAGCCAAGGTAAAACAATGGCACTATAATCAAGAGGCATTGCACGGTCGGCTGCCGGAAGTGCCCAGCGCGGCAGTGGAATATCGCGTGACCGATCCGGCCGATTGCATCGTGCTCGCGCCGGGCCCGGCGGATGCGGCGCTCAATCATTCCACCGCGAATCCGCCCAACGAATATCCGCACACCACGCGGCAGCTGCGCCTCAAAGATTCTGAACGGCGCCAACTTCATCAAGCCGTTGAACGACTGGCCGATAACGAACCCATCGACTTTGAAACTTTTAATGAACGCGTGATTGAGTTCCTCCACAAAAATCACAAGTACACCCGCGAGACACGCATCCCCGAAGATGCCGATGAGGATCCGGTGGTGCGCTGGTTGTTCAGCCGCGAGGATGGGCATTGCGAATATTTTGCGTACAGCCACGTGCTGCTGGCGCGCGCGGCGGGTTATCCGGCGCGGATCGCGTGCGGCTTTCACGGCGGCAAGTGGGATAAAAAAGAAAAGTGTTGGGTAAGCAAACAAAGCGAAGCCCACGCGTGGGCGGAAATTTTTGATGGCACGCATTGGATTCGCGTAGACCCCACCCCACCCGAGGAAGGCCAAGGTGAGGGCGAAGGCGAACCACAGGAAAACCCCGAGGGCGAAGGCGAGGGGGAACCGAATGAAAATCCTGAAGGCGAGGGTGAGGGAGAAGGCGAAGGCGAAGGCGAACCACAGGAACAACCCGGCGAAGGCGGCAAACCCGAAGAACAAAAAGAAACCGAAGCTCCCTTCGAGATTCAGGAAACGCTGCGGCAAATCCGGGAAATGCTCGAGGCGATGAAGGGCGACGAAAAACCACTCGGCGCGGGCGAACTGGGCCGCATGCCCAAGCCGCCCCGACGCCTTCGCAAGAACTGGTAATGCGCGGTTTTATTTTCATTTTACTTTGCCTCGGCACGACCGCTCACGGTGCCGGCTTCATCAAGGTACAAATTGACCAGCAAAAAGTGTATCTTGGAGAAGCCTTTCCGGTGACGATGGAGTTGTATGTGGAACGACTGTTGCCAAGCGATTTGCCGGTGCCGCAGCTCACCACTCCGGGATTTCGCTTCACCCTCAAGCGGCCGCAATTTTTTCACACCCTCCGATTGGAGAACAGCACACGCTACGATGTGTTTGTGTTCAAGACCGGCGCGGTGGCCACCAAAGTGGGCAAACGCAATATCGTGTTTGAAACGGACGTGACGGTGCGGGACTCAAATGATTTCTTTGGCAAACGCAAACAAATCCACGTGGTGAGTAATCCCATTGCGATGGAAGTGTTGCCACTGCCCGCCGAAGGACGCCCTGCCAATTTCTCCGGCGCGGTGGGCAGTAACCTGCAATTCAAGGTGAAGGCCAGCCATGCCGCCGTGAAGACGGGCGATCCGCTGGATCTCTCAATTGAAATTTCCGGGCGCGCCGCGCTGGATCAAGTCACCATGCCCGGCCCCGATGAATGGGAAGGCTTCAAACTCTACCCCGCCACCAGCGATGTCAAATATTTGGACACCCGCCACCTGCACGCCTTCAAAACTTTCGAACGCATCATCGTTCCACTGCGGCCGGATGTCACGGAAGTGCCCGCCATTGAATTTGTGTATTTCGATATTACCGCCAAGCAATACGTCACCCGCACCGCCGGGCCATTCCCTTTGCGCGTCACAGGGCCCGCCATTCAAACCGGGCCGGGCGATCCCCCCACCCTGCCCAACGCACAACTGGAGCCCGACCACAAAGCCGGCAAAATGGAACCGCTGCGCCGCACGCCCGGCGAGCTGGCATTAGCCCCCGCGCCGCTGCTTACGCGCCCGTGGTTTTTGGCGGCGCAAGCTTCGCCGCTTTTAGCTTGGCTGTTGTTGATGGGCTGGCGGCGGCGGCAAATTTATTTGGAAAAACATCCCGATGTTGCGCGCCGCATTCGCGTGCAAAAACTCACGCGGGAAACGCTGCGCACCCTGCGACAAGCGGACACACAGGCGGATCCGGAAGCCTTCCATGCGGGGGTGCAACTCATCCTGCGTGAGCATCTCGGCCGGGCGATGGATCGGCCTGCGGAAGGGATTGGCCGGGAGATTCTCGATGACGAGGCACTGCCGCTTTCCGGTGAAAATCGCGCCGCGCTGGAGCGGCTGCACGAGCGCAATCAACTTGCCCGCTTCGCCCACGCGCAAGAACCGGTGAATGCGCCGCTTGCCTTGAAAGATTTGGAACGTGTGACCGCCGCCCTCCGATGAAATTTCTACTGCTCATCCCGATGCTCGCCGTCGCGCTCCATGCGGGGGATGGGTTTACACAAGGCAACGATGCGTTTGAGGCAGGTGATTTTTCGGGAGCCATTACCAATTATCAAGCGCAACTGGAAACCGGCCTCACCTCGCCCGCGTTGCATTTTAATCTGGCCCATGCGTCTTACGAGGCGGGGGAACTGGGCCGTTCGATTTTTCACTATCGCCGCTAGCTCGCCTTGGCCCCGCGCGATGGCGGGGCAAAGCACAACCTCAGCCGCGTGCGCGATGAAGTCCACAACGGCACGCCGCCGAAGGCCGGTTTTTGGCGACGACTCACCGGCTATTTTACCCTCAACGAATGGACGCTCGCGGCGTCGGCGTTCCTTACGTTTTGGTGGCTGTGGCTGGCCGCCATCAACTGGCGGCCGCAATGGCGCAAGCGTGGCGCGGTGGTGCGGCCCATTCTCGGAACGGTGGCGCTGGTACTGGCGGCGCTGGCGATTGTGAGTTGGCGGATTGAAGCGGATCAACCGTGGGCGGTGGTGGTGCAAAAAGAAGTGTCCGTGCGGTACGGCCCGGTGACGGCTTCGCCGGAACAATTTAAATGGTTCGACGGCGCGGAACTTTCCGTGCGCGACACCCACACCGCTAACAGCGCGGAATGGATTCTGGCGCAGGATCCCACCGGGCGGCAAGGCTGGCTCCCCGCCAGCGCGGTGCTGCGACCGGGCGGTTGATTATGACACATTTTCGTTGACGCGCGCGCAGCGGGCTCTAGCATTCGGGCACTCAATGAAACGCACCACGCGATTCCTCTGTTTAGCCTCGGCATTGCTTTGCAACTTTCTGTTTGCCGAAGGCATCACCCTTTCCCAAGGCAAAGGCCGCATTGATGTAAAAATCGATGGGAAACTTTTCACGAGCTACCATTATGAAGGGGTGCCAAAACCGGCGCTGTATCCGGTGCGCTGGATCGATGGCGCGACGGGGTTGACGCGGCGGTATCCGATGGAGGCACCGGCGGCGGGCGAATCGAATGATCACAAACACCATCGCAGTTTGTTTTGGGGGCATCACCACGTGCGCGGCGGCAAGGCGAATGGCACGCACGATTTCTGGGGGGAAACCTCGCGCAGCGGCAAACAAGTTTCAGTAAAAATTCGCTTTGAAAAAAATGGCGTCATTCACGCCCAACACAAATGGGTGAGCAAAGCGGGCGAAACCATCGCAACCGACAGCCGTGAGATTCGTTTTGTGGCGGGCAAAAATTTTCGCATCATTGATTATAAAATCACCATCCATGCCTCGCACGGAAAAATTGTTTTGATGGATGACAAGGACGCGGGAATGGGCATCCGCGTGCCCGACAGCATGTGCGTCAAACCGCACGGCACCGCGAATCTAAAAGCCGAGGGCTATATGCTCAACAGCCAAGGCATCACCGGCGCAGCGCTGTGGGGCAAACGCGCGAAGTGGGTGGATTACTCCGGACGCGTGGAAGGCAAATTGCTCGGCGTTTCCATCTTTGATCATCCCGAAAACCCGAAGCATCCCACCCATTGGCACGCGCGAAGTTATGGCCTGTGCACCGCGAACATTTTTGGCAAACGCCATTTCGAGCGGTTGAAGGACAAGAACGTCGGCAATGTGTCATTGAATAAAGGGGAGTCGCTTGCATTCAAATATCGATTCTACTGGCACCCGGGCAAAGGCGAGGCCAAGAAAATTGAGGCGCACTACCGCGAATGGGTTGCGCCAAAAACCAAATAAGTTTAACTTCAACTCACACAAATTATGAATAAACAAACCCGTCGATCATTCCTCAAGACCTCCCTTTACACCGGCGCCACGGTGGCTTGGACCGCGAAGAGCTGGGCCCAAGTAAACGGAGCCAACGAAACATTGCAGTGCGGCACCGTCGGTTTCCGCGGGCGGGGCGGCAGCCACATCAGTTCCATTGGCAAAAACAAAGGCGCGAAACTCACCGCGCTTTGCGATGTGGATAGCAAAGTGCTCAACGCCGGCACCACCAAACACGGCGTCACCGGCTACACCGATATTCGCCAAATGCTGGAGAACAAAGACCTCGATGTGGTCACTATCGCCACGCCAAACCATTGGCACAGCCTCGCCGCAATTTGGGCCATCCAAGCGGGCAAAGATGTTTATGTGGAAAAACCGGTGAGCCACAATGTTTGGGAAGGTCGCCAACTGGTGAACGCCGCGCGCAAGTACAAAAAAATTGTGCAAACCGGCACGCAAGCCCGCAGCAGCAAGTGCATTCAAGACGCCGTGAAATGGGTGCAAGCAGGCAACCTCGGCAAAATCAAAGTGTCGCGCGGCTTGTGCTACAAAAGCCGCCCGAGCATTGGCGACATCGCCGACACCAAGCCCGTGGCAGAGGAGATTGATTACAACCTGTGGCTCGGCCCCGCGCCCAAGAAACCGCTCACCCGCGGTCGACTGCATTATGACTGGCATTGGATGTGGGATTACGGCAATGGCGATCTGGGCAATCAAGGCATTCACCAAATGGACATCGCACGGTGGTTCCTCGGCGAGATGGAACTTTCGCCGCGCATCTGGAGCGTGGGCGGTCGGCTCGGCTACAAAGATGATGGCGAGACGGCGAACACGCAGGTGATTTATCACGATTACGAAACCGCCCCACTCATTTTTGAAGTGCGCGGGTTAGGCGATAAAAAAGGCTCCGGCAAACGCCCCACGTATCGCGGTGGCAGCGTCGCGGTGTTTGTGGAATGCGAAAAAGGCTGGGTAGCCGTGCGTAGCTACGGCTCGGTGCAGGTCTACGATCACAACGACAAAAAAATCAAAGAGTTCAAAGGCGGCGGCGATCACTTTGGCAACTTCATTGACGCCGTGCGCAGCCGCAACCCGAAAGACCTCAACGCTGAGATTCTCGAAGGCCATCTCTCCAGCGCCTTGTGCCACACCGGCAACATCAGCCATCGACTGGGCGACGATGCTAACGTGGGAGACATCCGGAATTTTGTGAAAAAAGATTTCGGCGGCACCGAAGCTGTGGATCGAATGATCGATCACTTAGCAGTGAAAAACGAAGTGGACTTGAACGCCACCCCGCTCACCCTCGGCCCGGCGCTGAAGATGGACGGCAAAGCCGAAACCATTTCCGGCAACAAAGCCGCCAGCAAAATGCTCACCCGCGAATACCGCAAACCCTTCGTGGTGCCGGAAATCAAGATCTGATTCCGCAGATTTTTCAGACACGGATTACCCGGATTTTCACGGATGAATTTGATCGGTGCGAATCCGTGGAATCCGTGTCTCTCTTTTTTAGAGTCGGCCTTCGTCGGCATCGATGAAATCGACGAAGCACTGAATGTCATTGCGGTTGCCGAAGCCGGCGGCTTCCTTGCGTTGAGCGAGGCGAGCGCGCAAATCGGCATTGGCTTCATCCACGCCGTAATTGCCCACGGCATCATTGAAAGCTAATTGGGAGGCGGGATCGAGCTGGGCATTGACATTATGACGCACCCAATCGGCCACCTGCCCGTCCGTGTCACAACCAGCAACTAGGGCAATGAATTCGTCGGCATCCACTCCGGTGGTTTCAAACCATTTGGCATCAAAGCCGCCTTTCAGAAAATTGGGCCGGTAGTCTTCGTGCAGTTTGCCCGCTAAATTCAGGCGAATCTTGTCGATCAGCCGGGGGAGATAAATCCAGCCGACCATTGTTTCACGGGGGCTTCTTGGAAAAATGGTGTCGCTCATATCCAGTTGATTTGCCTCCGGAACGGCGCAATGTCAATCCCGCGCTTCAGGCGACTAACTAAAAAAGTGATTGACTTGATTACCCCAAAGAGGAAAACCATCGCTCAACCAACCACTGTCACAACCTAACCCAACCCAAATACCTATGACAGACAACAACCCAAATAACGAAGAAACCCAATCGCACTCCTCATCCGCCGACAGCGATGCCGCGGATAAAGTCGCACAAATCGAAAGCCTAGAAGGCAACCTCCGGCTACTCCGCTGGGGTATGTTCTTCGGCGTATTCGCAATCCTGCTCTTTGGCTTGAATGCCATTTATAATACTTCCAAAAAGGCGATTGAGCCGGCAATGGGAATGTATGATGAAGGCAAAGAGGTCTACAAAGGTGTGGAAGATAAAGTGAAAGACGCCCAATCGGAATTCACGCGCCTCCAACCCAAGATCGAGCAGGCCTATGGCGTGTTGAACAAATTGGTCGATAGCGACAGTGGCCCCACGCAAAAGTTGCGAACGGAACTCCAATCTCGTTTGGACGAGGAAATCAAACCGGCTGCCGAGAAATTGGCGGACACCGTGCTGACGGGTCTGCGGGGCGACGCAATGAAGCAACTCGCGGATATCACCGATAATGCCGATGACATTATGTGGGCCGCGCGCAATGAGTACCACGCGCTCACTAATAGTCTGCCCGATCGAGTGACCGATGCGATTGAGGATACTCTGGTGAAGATGATCCGGAAACGCGAAGACCAAATGCGCGAGAAGTTTCCGAAATTGACCAAGGAAAAACAGGCGGCCGTGGCCTCCCGTTTTTCTGAACTCTCAGAGGAACAAGGCCAGGAAATATTTGGAACCATCTTTGCCGATCACCTCAATGAATTGGTCGATCTAAAAGCTGCGATGGATATAATCTACGATAAAGAAGCCGGAGCCGTTACCGGGAAAACCACCGTGGAATCGACCATCGCATTGCTCTCCGCCGTGCTGGACATTGCCTCGAGCGAATTCGGCACCACTTCCGTTGAGGAGAAAAAGCCCGAAGCAAAGCCCACGCCCAAAGAAACCCAACCGGAACCCGAAGCGGCCGCGCCTCAAACCGAAGCAGCGCCGGAAGAAGCCAACCCTTCCAAGGATCAATAACCCGCAATTCAATCTCTAACAAAGGAACTTACAATGAACACGGATAACTCCAATACTTCAGAAGAATTTGTGAACCGCACTTTGGCGCGCTTGCAAAAAACCTATCGCGTCACTCTCACTGTAGCCATTGTCATACTGGCCGCAGAAGGAATGTACCTCACGTGGCTCAACAGCAAACTGGCCGATGGCCTGGAAGTTGTGAAAATCACAGTGGAAAATCACCGGGACGATTTCGATTCCGCCAAGGAGCTTGTGGAAAAAATCCCGGCCAAAATCGAATACGCGGACAAGATCGCCAAACTCGACAACGCGCTGGACACCATCAACAAAGCCAAGAACGCCGAAGGCGTGGCCGAAGTGATCAGTGGACGGATCGTGAATGAGCTCGACTGGCAAAGCGATGTGATTGCCTCAAACGCCCGCGATTATTTGCGGAAGGAGCTGGAGCAGTTGCCCTCGCGGATGAATAAACTCATCCCGCAGTACAGCGGTAGGTTGAGCCACGAAGTGGATAACTGGATCAACAACTACTGCGCAGCCACCAGCGATGAGCTTGGAGCCACCTTCGATATCTTCCTCGACCAACATTCCGAGGATATCCGAAAGTTTTCCGAGGCCACCGATGACGAAGAGGCTTTGGCCAGACTCGATAAAGAGCTGACCTCGCAATGGGTTCATTTTATGGAAAACACGCCGCTCGATAAATACGGCACCTTGCAAGAACAATCCAATCGTATGTTGGAACGCATCAAGGCCGCCAACGCGTTGCTCAAACCTCTCGTCATCAAAGACACCAAGGATTTGACCCCCGAAGAACGGCGCCTCCGCCGCGCGGTGGGCTTGCTAATGGATCGAGTGCAGCACGCACCAACCAACGACGAATCCACTGAGTAATTCACT
>JAAZZB010000027.1 GCA_014239365.1 Verrucomicrobiia bacterium
GCGCAGCTCGACTTCCTCATCACGGTTAGGATTTTTCACTGAAAGATCGCAGGTGGCTTCGTCCACATCGGCGGCGTCCACGCTCCATGATTGGTCGGAGTCGGCGAGGGTCTTTTGTAGCTCCACGAATTCGGCGAGGTCGGCGTCATTAAGTGGGTTGGTCTTGCCGAGGTTGCGACCGGGGTCGAGTTGGTAGTACCACACCTTGCGGGTGGGCGCGCCTTTTTCAAAGAAGAGGACGACGGTCTTCACACCCGCTCCTTGGAAGGTGCCGCCGGGGCAGTCGAGCACGGTGTGGAGGTTGCAGTTCTCGAGCAGTTCCTTGCGCAGGGCGACGGAGGCGTTGTCTGAATTGGACAGGAAAGTGTTCTTGATGACTACTGCGGCGCGGCCGCCGGCTTTGAGCATGCGAATGAAGTGTTGCAGGAAGAGGAAGGCGGTTTCGCCGGTCTTGATGGGGAAGTTCTGCTGCACTTCCTTGCGTTCCTTGCCGCCGAAGGGGGGATTGGCGAGGATGACGTCGTAGCGGTCCTTGTCCTGCACGTCCTGATCGTGGTCGGCCAAGGTATTGGTATGGATGATATTGGGTGCCTCTACGCCGTGCAGGATGAGGTTCATGATGCCGATGACGTAGGCGAGGGATTTCTTTTCCTTACCGTAGAGGGTTTTCTCCTGCAGCGTCTTGAGCTTGGCGGCGGTGAGTTTGCCCGCGCGCAGGTGGTCATGGGCTTCACACAAAAAGCCGGCGGAACCGCAGGCGCCATCGTAGATGCGCTCGCCAATGGCGGGGTTGGTGGCCTTGACCATGGCGCGAATGAGGGGGCGCGGGGTGTAATACTCGCCGCCATTACGGCCGGCGTTGCCCATGCGCTTGATTTTTTCCTCATACAGGGAGGAGAGCTCGTGCTTTTCCTCCTGTGACCGGAACTGGAGCATGTCGATGTGCTCGAGGGCGTCGCGCAGGGAGTAGCCGCTGCGGAATTTATTGCGGATTTCACCAAAGATTTCGCCGATCTTGTACTCAATGGTGTCGGGGCTTTCGGCGCGGCCTTTAAATTTTTCCAGATACGGCATGAGCTCATCATCCACAAAGTCGACGAGGTCCGGGCCGGTGAGGGCATTGTTGTGGTCGAAGTTGCCCTCGGCGTCCTTGGGCGCGGCCCATTTAGCCCAGCGAAACTTTTCAGCAATGATGGGCTCGTAGGTCTTGCCACGGAGCTCGGCCTCCATGCCCTTGGCCACCTCAAGGTCATCAAGGTATTTGAGGAAGAGCAGCCAGGAAGTTTGCTCGGTGTAATCGAGCTCAGAGGAGCAGCCGGCTTCTTTGCGCAGGACGTCATCAATATTCTTGAAGGCTTGTTCAAACATGGGCGTGGGATTTATGGAGGGAAATGGATGCCGAGGAAAGGAAAAGGATTGGCGGTGGGTGTTGCGGTAGGGCGGTTTCTCCGAAACCGCCTTGGCGCGCTCGGAGAGCACGCCCTACCTTGGTGCCCAATCCTTTACGCCCTACCCTTTGTCGCTCTCGGCTTTGCCGATGGTGATGGGGTTGGTGAAGAGGAGGGCGTTGGGGAGGAGAATTTTTTGGCCGGCGTGTTGGAGGGTAGTGTAGCGGAGATCGATGGCGGTGACTTCGCCGGACATGCCTTTGACTTCCAGAAAATCCTGTTTGGAAAAAGGGCGGTAGACGAGCAACAACACGCCGGCGAGGATGTTGGAGATGGTGTCTTTGACGGCGAAGCCGAGGGCGAAACCGGTGAGGCCAAGGCCGGCGACGAGGGCGGAGACATCCACGCCCAGTGTGCCGAGCGCGGTGATGAGGCCGGCGACCAACAGCGTGACGCGGGCGGCCATGGCCATCAGGCGCACGACGGGGTATTCAAGAGAGGCTTTGTCGCCGGCGGCGAAGATGGTTTTGCGGGCGATGCGCGAGGCGAGCCAAAAGACGAAGAGCAGCGCTGCCGCCATTAAAATTTTCGGCCCCCACACGTGAATGAGGATGGGCAGATTTTCCTGAGTGTATTCCTGAATTGTGTTCCACATAAAAACCTCCTGCAAAGGTTGTCACGAATGTGGATGCGCGCGGCAAGCGGGAACTATTGACAGGGGCCAATAAAAAACGGGGCAGGTTGCCCTGCCCCGTTGGGTGAATTTGCGTTCAATTTAGGTGGCGCTTTTGTCGCCGAAGTATTGCTTCAGGATTTGGTCGATGCGCTTGGCGGTGTCGCTCTTGGGCGCAGCCTTTTGGGCTTCGATCAACAGCTTCTTGGCTTCGTCCTTTTTCTTGGCCTGAAACATGATGGAAGATTTCAAAAACAACGCCTGTTGCAATGATTCGCCGGTGGCTTTTTCTTTTTTCACCAGTGCATCAATTTTGGCGGCGAGTGCTTCGGGCTTGCCTGCGCCGTTGCCGCGCGTCAATTCCGTGAGCATTTCCTTGAATGCAACGGCTTTACGGGCGCCTTCGTATTTAACTTTGAGGCCGGCTTTGTTCTTGGCGTCAAGTTTGATGATTTCATCAATCTTTTCACCGTGGCTTTCGTTGGCGAATTTGGAACCCATCAGCGTCAGCGCGGTGTCGAGCAGCTTGGCGCGCTCGATGCCCTTGGCTTTTTCAGCCTTGGCCAATGCTTTGGGGATGCGGGATTTGCCGACCATTTGTTCCACCCACTCGTCAGCGGATTGACCGCTGTAGCCGGAGTTGGAAAAGAAGGGTTTGCCTTCGGCATCGGTCAGGAAAATCGACGGCACGCCACGCACTTTGTATTCGGCGGACAGTTCTTTGTACTGCGCTTTTTCAGCATCGGTGGTTTTGGATTTATCACGCGGGCTGTCGAGCTTCAGCAAAATGTAATGCTTGGGCATTTCTTTTTTGAAGATGTCTTTTGCCAACACATTTTTGTGGAGCGCTTTGCAGGGAGGGCACCAATCGGAGCCGGTGAATTCCATCAGGATGGGCTTGCCTTCCTTGGCGGCTTGGGCTTTGGCTTTTTCGAAGTCAACGAGCCAGCCTTCTTCGGCAATGGCGGTGCTCACGAACAGCGTGGAAAACATGACGGCCAGCGCCATGCGAGTGGAGTAATGTTTAATGGGTTTCATGGCCGATGAGCCTACCGTAGTGGCTCAAGTCTTGCAACGGCTTTTTTGCCTGATTGGTTGATAGCTGCGAGCGCGGGCTAAACGGCCATCGGGGCCACTTCCAAATACGGCTGCCAATCGGTTTGCTTTGAGGTGAGGGCGCGGTTTTCTTTTTCCTGAAGGTGCTGGAGGGTCTCGCGCATTTTGATTTTGGCGCGATGGCAGCGGACTTTTACGGAGTCGACGGATTGGCCGGTGAATTTGCTGACCTCTTTTAGGCTGCGGCCTTCGATCTCGCGCATGGTGAGGATCACACGGCTGAGGGGGGTGAGCGCGTTCATCGCGTAGTCGAGGAGTTGGCGCGCCTCATGCACCTTGAGCTGGCGATTCACATTGCCGGTGCTGAGCCAATCGATGGAGCCTTCGCCTAAATCTTCAAAACTGGTTTCGCGAATGCGCCGCTGGATGCGCCGTAGATGATCGCGCGCCACATTGCTGGCAATGCGAGAAATCCAATGCTCGAAGGGCGACTTGGCGCGGTACTGTTTCAAGTTGCGCCACGCTTTGAGAAAGGTGTCTTGCGCGAGGTCTTCGACTTTATGCGCGTCGCGCTCGTAATGGGTGAGGATTCCAAACACCCGATTTTTATAACGGGCAACCAAAATTTCAAACGCCTCCGGCTCGCCTTGATGAATGCGGCGCAGGATCGAGGCATCCGTTTCGGTCGATTCGATCAATTCGTTTCCTTCATTGCGCGTTGCGCAATCGGCCATTCCCACGATCATGGTGCTTATTGTGCTCATCGTTTTCCCTTCAATTGAGTTGGATGCATCGCATCTGCTTGATTAATTAGACTCAATGGATGTAAAGAAGTTGTGTGAACGAGGCCTGAAAATTGTAAAGTGTTGTAAAGTTCAGGGAAAAAACGCGCAGAAACGGGTAAGCTTATCTCGTTCGCGATTAGCACGGCAATATGAGCCAAACAATGAACAGCCAGCCGGAAGCCGCCGCGCCGGGATCCGCCACGGTGGCCACGCCGATTATCATCATCGATGATGATCCGAAGCTGTGCGAATTGATCGGCGATTACCTCGCACCGCTAGGGTACGATGTGGCCTCCGCCAACACCGGGACCGATGGGCTGGAGATGGTGCTCGCCGGCGATTACCACGCGGTGATTCTGGACGTGATGCTGCCGGGCATGGATGGCTTTGAAGTGCTCAAGGCCATACGGCATCAATCCAATGTGCCCGTGCTGATGCTCACTGGTCGCGGCGATGAGGCCGACCGAGTGGTGGGGCTGGAAATCGGCGCGGATGATTACTTGCCCAAAACATTTTCCACCCGCGAGCTGTTGGCGCGCTTGCGCGCGGTGATGCGGCGGACTCAATCGAAAACCGACGCGGGAAGCGCAACGGAGATTGAGGCGAATCTCACCAACGGTGCCCTCATGATTTCGCCCGGCTCACGCACTGCCGCCTTGGGCGATGTGCCGCTGAAGTTGACCTCGCTGGAATTCGACCTGCTGCTGAGCCTCGCCCGCGCGCGCGGTCGCGTAAAATCGCGCGAACAAATTCTCGATGACGTGGCCGGACGCGATTACGAAGTGTTCGATCGCTCCATCGACGTCCACGTGAGCGCCCTGCGGCAAAAGCTCGGCGACGATCCCAAGGCCCCCACCTTCATCCAAACCATTCGCTCGGTCGGGTATATGATGATCAAGCAATGATAGACCCATGAACATTCGCAGCAAACTTTTCACTAAAATTCTGATTTGGTTTTTCCTGAACCTCGCGCTGATTGGCGTGCTGGTGTGGGGCGTGCAGGCCCTGCAATTGGATCCCGGCGCGGCCTCCACCAAGCAGGATGAATTCCGTGTGCAGGCGGCGGCCAAGTTGATCGCCGATCAACTCATCAAAGAACCTAGTGAAAATTGGGACGCCGTACTCCAAAAACATGCCGACCTGCACAAGGTCACCTTCGTGCTGCTCGATGCCAACAGCACGCGCCTCGCCGGGCCTGCATTGAAACTTCCCAAACCGGTGAACGAGGAATTGCAACGCATCGCCCGGCGTCCGACCGGACGGCGCCCCAATCCCAACGACTGGATTTATAACGAGCTGAGCCTACGACCGGAACAGATTACCCAATACGAAACTGCGCGCCGCGAACGTGAAACAGCGTACCGCGCCATTTGGGATGACCCCGGTTTTCGTGATTTGCCGCGCGAAGAACGCAATGAAAAATTTGCCGCCGCGCGGGGAAAAATCATGCGCGATTATTCGGAAAAAATCTCAACCCTCCTCGATGAAGAACAGCGCGGCAAATACACCAACATCGTGCAACGCTTCAGCCGGATTTCCTCACTGACGTTTCGCAGACCAAGCAGCCAGCTTTCGCCTGAACGCCTCAGCCGACTCATCGCCGAAGCCGATGCCAACCACGACGGCCAATTGACCACCAACGAGCTGCGGGGATTTTTCCGCATCCCGCCCGGCTCCGGCACAGCATCGCCATTACCCCCGTTGCCATCACCGCCCGGCGCGGCCGGCTCAGTGATTATTCCACCGCTACGCACCGCCAACCCCACACGCCACTGGGCCGGCGTGGAGATTCCTGTCCGCATTCAAACCGGCACGGAGGGGTTGCCTGAAGAAGACCTCGACCTCACCCGCCTGCGCCGCAGCCGACAAGGCCGCCGCGGGCAGCCGCCGCAAACGTATTGGATGGCCACGCTGCTCACGATGTCTGAAACCGGCGGCGGACAGGGCATCTTCGCCGAGCCGTTGCCGTGGATCACGATCGTGCTCGTGGCGATCGGGTTGTCGGCATTATTTTGGCTGCCGATGGTGCGCAACATCACTCAACCGATTGCCGAGGTGACCGCCGCCACGGAGATGATTGCCGAAGGCAAATTCGATGTCCGCGTGGGCACCGCGCGCACGGATGAAATCGGACGCGTGGGCCACGCTGTGGATTTTATGGCCGACCGCCTTGATGGGTTCGTCAAAGGCCAGCGCCGTTTCCTCGGCGATATTTCTCACGAGCTGTGCTCCCCCATCGCGCGCATTCAAGTCGCGCTCGGCATCCTCGATCAGCGCGCCGATGATCAGCAAAAAAAATACGTGCAGAATGTGCAGGACGAAGTGGGGCATATGTCTGAATTGGTGAATGAATTGCTGCTGTTTTCGCAGGAAAACGTGAAGCCCAAATCCATCGAGCTGGAACCGGTGCCCCTGCGCGAATTGATCGACCGAATCGCCCAACGCGAATGCGGCGAATCCGCCTCACTCACTATTTCCATCGACGAAAAAATTTCCGTCATCGCCCATCCGCAACGGCTCTCTCTCGCACTGGGAAATCTGCTCCGCAATGCCATGCAGTACGCCAGCGAAGCCGGGCCCATTTCCATCACCGCAACAACCGATGACAACCGCATCGCACTCAAAATCACCGACTGCGGCCCGGGCTTGTCGGAGGAATGTTTGCCGAGAATTTTCGATCCCTTTTATCGCCCTGAACTATCGCGCGGCCGCGACACCGGCGGCGTAGGCCTCGGCCTCGCCATCGTAAAAACCTGCGTCACCGCCTGCAACGGAACCGTCACCTGCCAAAACCGCAAGCCCACCGGGCTGGAATTCAAAATCGTGCTGGAAGCCTCGGGCTAAAGGTCGAGCAACTCATCCATCAGCGCGGCGGTCTTGTCATCGCCGCCGTCGCCGCCCTCGCGCGTGACCCAGCCGGAGAATCCAATTTTCTTCAACTCCGCCCGCACTTTATCCCATTCCACATCGCCCTGGCCGAGCGGGCAGAAGCCGTTTTTCTTGCCCCAATCCTTAACGTCCAGCTTCACGTTGCGATTACCGAGAATGCGAATCCACTCGTGGCTCGGCGCAAATTTTTGCATGTTGCCGATGTCGTAATACGCCTGCACCCATGGATTGTTAATTTCATCGATATAGTCGCGGAACTGCTCCGGCTTATAACAGAACCCATTCCAAACCGTCTCGATGAGCACATGAATCCCCAACTTGCTCGCCAGCGGAATCACCTTGCGAATCTCCGTGATGGAGCGTTCCCAAACCTGCTCGTGCGTTTCATTAGCACCCTTCACCGCGCCCGGCACCAGCAACACCGACGAGCCACCCACCGCCTTCGATTCGCGAATCGCCGCCTCCAATCCCGTGCGCCCTTCGTAACGCGTCGCTTTGTCCGGCGAAGACAACCGCTTGTTCCAATGCTTATTATAAACCACCCCGTGCATCGGCAGCTCCAGCTCGCCGCACGCCTTGCGTAGCCCGGCAACATCCATCCCCGGCGCACTGCCTTCGATGCCATCAAACCCCAATTCCTTGAGGTGCTTCATCCGCTTCAAATTCACTCGCCCGCCAAATTTTGTGGACTTAAAAATAAGCCCCTTATTTGCCCGCTCACGTTTTTTGTCAGCAGCATTGAGTTGCGAAGTAGCCGCCACAGCCGCAGCCGCCCCGGTCGATTGAATAAAAGTACGTCGATTCATTTTTGTGTTTCCTGAAGTGGTGAACCCCCAGCCTATTTCCAGCACCACAAATGTTCAAGTTTTTCCAACACAGACGATTACGATTTTCAGGATGGAATCATTGAGTTTTCCTGTGCCATGAGCTAGATTCAACGCCGACGAGCTGCAATAAAAAAGGACACCCCATTGGCACAAAATGAGCCCGACGATTTTCAGGTATCGCAACTATCGTTTCTTTTTCTTCTCGCGCGAGGAGCCGAGGATGCACATTCACGTCTTTTCGCCGGACGGCGAGGCAAAGTTCTGGATTGAACCCAACATCAAATTAGCTGTAAATAAGGGCCTGAAGGAAACCGAACTCAACGAACTGGAGAACCAAATCCGTGAGCACGAACAACAAATCCGCAACGCTTGGAACGAGCGCTTCAACTCCTGAAGTGGCCAACATCTCCGCCGAGGGTTTGTTGTTGGTCGTCAATGGCCGTGACTACCACCTGCCGCACGAACAATTTCCGTGGTTCCGCCAAGCCCCTGTGGAGCACGTTTTCAACGTCCAATTGCTGCACGGCCATCACCTGCACTGGCCGGAACTGGATGTGGATCTGGAATTAGATGGTTTGGAGGAGTCAGAAAAATATCCTCTCGTAGCGAGCCATTGAACAGTTTGTCCACATCATCAGTGGCAAACTCCTTTCTAAAACAAATCCTGTCCATCCTGCCCATCTATGTTCCTCACCGCGCGCGGGTGAAGAGGCGGCCGGGGTGTTGTTGGATGAGTTTTTTCATCTCGAGCTGGAGGAGGGCCACGGAGACTTGGGCGGGGGGAAGCTCGCTGCGGCGGATGATGGCGTCCTGTTGCATTTCCTCGTGGGTGAGCACGTTGTAAATAGTTTGCTCGGCGGGCGTGAGCGCGGGCAACGGCAGCTCGGGTTGCTCATCGAAGCTGTAATTAAAGTTGGCGAATTCGGCGAGCACGTCCTCGGCGGATTCGCAAAGTTGCGCGCCATCTTTTATCAAACCGTGACAACCGGCGCTGCGCGGGGAATTGATTTGGCCGGGCACAGCGTAAACGGTGCGGCCATATTCGGCAGCCAAGTTGGCGGTAATGAGCGCACCGCTGGCGCGGTTGGCTTCGATGACGACGGTACCTTGCGTCATCCCCGCGACGATGCGGTTGCGAATGGGGAAACTCTGTTTGTCGCCACGGCGACCGAAGGGGAATTGCGTAATCACCGCGCCGCTTTCGGCAATGCGTTTGAAGAGTTCAATATTTTCGGCGGGATAAACGATGTCCATCCCGGTGCCGAGCACGGCGACGGTTCGACCGCCCGCGCGGAGGGCGGCTTCGTGCGCGGCGGTGTCGATGCCGCGCGCGCCACCGCTCACCACGGTGATGCCGCTGGCGGCGAGTTGGCCGGAAAGGCGACCGCACGCTTCGCGGCCGTACATTGTCGATTGCCGCGTGCCGACCATCGCGATGGCGTGGCGGTCGCGTTCCTCTAATTTGCCGCGCACATAAAGTACAATCGGCGGGTCATAAATTTCGCGCAGCAGCGGCGGATACAAATTATCCTCCCGTGTGAGAAGCGTGCAGCCAAAATCGCGGATGCGTTTCAATTCGCCCGCGAGGTCCACGTGTTTTTCCCAACGCGTGATGAGCCCGGCGACTTTCGGGCCGATGCGTTCCACCTCCATCAATGCCCGCTCCGGCGCACGCAAAATCGCCGGCGCATCGCCGAACTGATCGAGCAACCGCCGCACCCCCACCGAACCCACCTCCGGCAAAAGATTGAGCGCCAGCAACGCCTCACGTGGATTCATAAGATTGATTTTAATAATAAAATTCCGGAGCAGCAAGGGAACATTACGATGAAATAAATTGATCGCGCGGGAAGGCAAAATCATACGTTCACGTACTTTTTTACGTTGCTTTCTCTCTGATTTTGGGGGATGTTTTCTGAAAGCGGATGGAGCGGTTCACGTCTATTGAGGGGCGTTTCCCGCAATGATTCCACTATGAAACACTGGATTCTCACTTTGATTATGCTGATCGCACCTTTGCTGCGAGGTGCGGATTGGCCTATTTTTCGCGGCAATCGCGGCCTCACCGGCGTGGCTGCCGGGGCGGTGCCGGACCAGCCGGTGTTACTTTGGAAATTCGATGCTAAAAAACCGGTGAGGGCTTCGGCGGTCGTGGGCGATGGGCGTGTTTATTTTGGCTCGGATGACGGGAAGTTTTACGCGCTGGATTTGGCTGACGGCAAAAAAATTTGGGCGTTCGACAGTAAAGACCCCATTGAAGCTCCGGCGTTATTTTTGGACGGGCGCATTTATTTTGGCAATAGCTTTGGAAATTTCTATGCGCTCGATGCGAAGACCGGCATCAAACTTTGGGAATTTGAAACGGGCGACCAAATCACCGGCGGCCCAAATTGGACAAAGAGCCCCGATGGAAAAGAAACTTATGTCATCATCGGCAGCCACGATTTTTTCCTATATTGTCTCAATGCGAAGACCGGTAAAAAGATTTGGGAATATGAATCAGAAAATTATGTAAACGGATCGCCGGCTTTAAGCAATGGCCGCACGATGTTTGGCGGCTGCGATGCAATGCTGCACATTATTGATATCGCCAAAGGCACGCGTCAGAAATCCATCGACGCACAATCGCACATCATCGGCAGCATGGCCGCGGAAGGCGGACGCGCCTATGTGGGGCATCACGACTGTGCGTTTTTGTGCATTGATCTCAAAACGGAAAAAGTGGTGTGGCAATATAAGGACCGACTGTTCCCCTATTCATCTTCACCGGCGCTGACAAAAGATCGCGTCCTTTTTGGCGGCGAAGACAAACGAATCCATTGTGTTCGGCGCGACAACGGCAAAGCAGTGTGGACCTTCAGCACGCGCGGGCAGGTGAACAGCTCGCCGGTGGTGTGCGGCGGCAAAGTCATCGTGGGCTCGAACGACGGGCGGCTGTACATCGTGCGGCTGAAGGACGGCAAATTACTTTCGAGTTTTGAGACAGACGACAGCATCACAGCTTCGCCGGCGGTGGTGGCTGGGAAAATAATCATCGGCAGCGAGGACGGCACGTTGTATTGCCTCGGCGCGAAAAAGAAATGAGCACCGCACCCTCAAAAACCACTGAACCCACGGCCAAGCCGAAGCTGGAAACCCAGACGACGGTGGGGAATTATTTTGTGTCGAATTATCCGCCGTTTTCATTTTGGCAAACGGAGGCGGTGCCGGAGGTGATGGATGCGATGGGGCGCGCGCCGGATGAAGGCACGCCGTTGGGGCTTTATCTGCACATTCCGTTTTGCCGCAAGCGGTGTCACTTTTGTTATTTCCGCGTTTATACTGATAAAGATTCGGCGGCGATTAAAAACTATCTTGATGCCACGTTGGCGGAGTTGGAAATTTACGCGCGCAAACCGTTCATCGGCGGGCGCAAGCCGCGCTTTGTTTATTTCGGCGGCGGCACGCCGAGTTATCTTTCCACCAAACAACTGCGGCATCTCACTGATGGAATGAAGTTGTTGCTGCCGTGGGATGAGGTTGAAGAGGTGACGTTCGAATGCGAACCGGGGACGTTGACGGATGCGAAGTTGAAAATTATTCGCGAAGTGGGCGTCACGCGCTTGAGCTTGGGCGTTGAGAATTTTGATGATCACATTCTGGAAATCAACGGGCGTGCCCATCGCGGCGGCGAGATTGACCGCGCTTATAATTTCGCGCGCGAAGTGGGGTTCCCGCAAATCAACATCGATCTCATCGCGGGGATGCTCGACGAAACGGAGGACAACTGGAAAGCGTGCGTGGCCAAGACCATCGAGATGTCGCCCGACAGCGTGACGGTTTATCAAATGGAAGTGCCGTACAACACCACCATTTACAAACGGATGCAGGAGGACGGCAAACTCAATGCGCCGGTGGCTGATTGGGAAACCAAACGCCGCTGGACCGATTACGCTTTCGCCGAATTGGAAGCCGCCGGTTACACCGTCGGCAGCGCGTACACAGCGGTGAAGGACAAAGCCAAAAGCACCTTCGAATACCGCGACCAACTTTGGGCCGGCGCGGATTTACTTTCGCTCGGCGTCGCGTCCTTCGGCCACATCGGCGGCGTGCATTATCAAAACCACCACGATTTCGATCCGTACGTGGAGCGCGTGAATGCCGGCGAATTGCCCGTCCACCGCGCGCTCACACCGAGCGATGACGAGCGGTTGATTCGCGAATTTATTTTGCAGCTCAAACTGGGCTCGGTGAGTTTGAATTATTTTGAGAAAAAATTTAACGTGAATCCACAAGAACGTTTTGCGGAACCGCTCCGACGCATCAAGGAATGGGGCTACCTCAACATCGAAGGCGACACCGTGTCCATCAACCGCGAAGGCCTTTTGCAGGTCGACCGGTTGTTGCACGAATTCTTTTTGCCCGAACACCGCAACGCACGCTACGCCTGATGTCCACGCCCGCACCCACGCTTTCCCTGCACGACGCCGCGCGGCCTCTGCTCGATTTTTACCAACGCGGCGGCGTCGCCCCGCCCGAGCTGCTGCCCATCGACGGCGCGGATATGCCCGAGCCGTTTCGCAAACTCCTCGTCCACGCCGATGACATGACGCCCACGCTCGAGCATTTTCACGGCGCGCGCATTCATCTGCGGATGGTCAACCGCGAAGTCACCGAAGCCGCTTACACACGCGAGGTCATTCTCGAAGCGGGTGAAAAAAATACACCGGTGGAGTTTGGCGCGATCGCAATTCATCTCGAGCAATTCCCCGAGGCCGCGCGCGATTTGATCCTCGGTGAAAGCGTGCCCCTCGGCACCATCCTCGCCGACCACGCGATTCTTCACGAAAGTTGCCCGCAAGCGTATTTCCGTGTGAACTCTGATCCGCTCATCACCGAGGCCCTCGGCTTGCCCGCCTCCACCGAGCTATACGGCCGCTGCAACATTCACCGCAATCTGGACGGCAAACATCTCGCCGAGATTGTCGAAATTCTCCCGCCCGAATTCAGCGCTTAACCATGGCCGGCCACGACGTCATTATCATTGGCGCGGGGCCCGCCGGCAGCGCGGCCGCCGCCATTCTTGCCGAGCACGGCCGCCGCGTGTTGGTACTCGAGCGCGAAAAATTTCCGCGCTATCACATCGGCGAATCGCTGCTGCCTTTCACGTACCAACCGCTTGAGCGTTTGGGGATGATTGAAAAACTCAAGCAATCGGCCTTCACCAAAAAATACAGCGTGCAGTTCGTCTCGCCCGATGGCCGCGCGAGTCAGCCCTTTTATTTTTTTGACCGATACGACCGCGAAACCGTCGCGCAAACGTGGCAAGTGATGCGCGCGGAGTTTGACGAAATGCTCCTCAACAACGCGCGTGAAAAAGGCGCGGAAGTCATCGAGGAAATTTCGGTGAAAGAATTAATTTGGGAAGGCAAACAAGTCGTCGGCGTGCGCGCCGTCGATCAAGCTGGCGAGGAAAAAGAATTCCGCGCGCCGCTCACCTTCGATGCCACCGGCAAAGAAGCCCTCACCGCCAACCGCAATGGCTGGCGCGAGCGCGATCCGTTTCTCAATAAAATCGCCGTGTGGACTTATTATAAAGGTGCCGTGCGGCAAAAGGGCATCGACGAAGGCGCGACGGGCGTGGCGTTTGTGCCACAAAAAGGCTGGTTTTGGTGGATCCCACTGCACGACGACCGCGCTAGCGTGGGTGTGGTGGCCGAGGGAAAATACCTCAGCCGCGACGGCGTGCGCGATCCCAAAGCGATGCTCGAGCGCGAGATTGAAAACAATCAGTGGGTGAAAGACAACCTCGCGCCCGCAACACAAGTTGGCGAATATTATATCACCAACGAGTTCACCCATCACTCGCGCCACTGCGGCACGCACGGTTTGCTGTTGCTCGGCGATGCCTTTTGCTTTCTCGACCCCGTTTTTTCCAGCGGCCTCATGCTCGCCCTCAAGAGCGGCGTGATGGCCGCCGACGCCGCGCACGAAGCCCTTGAAGCCAACGACCTCTCGCCCGAACGCTTCACCGAATACGCCACCGACCTCCGCGAAGGCATCGAAAATATGCGCAAACTTTGCTACGCCTTCTACAACGAAAATTTCAGCTTCGGCAAACTGGTAAAAAAACACCCCGACGTCGCCGGCGACGTCACCGATTGTTTATCCGGCGACGTGAACAAAGATTTCAGTCACATGTTCAAATGCATCGAAGATTTTTGCGAAGTGCCGGAGGCTTTGGATTTGGGAGAGCCATTGAAGTGAACATCATTCAGATAACGCCAGGCGCGGGCAACATGTATTGCGGAAATTGTTTCCGCGATAACGCGCTTGTGGCGGCGTTGCGGAAGGATGGACACGAAGTAACGATGGTTCCGCTTTATTTGCCGCTGATGTTGGATGAAGAAAACCAAGCGGAAGGTTCACCGATTTTTTATAATGGCGTGAATGTTTATTTGGAACAGAAGTCACCAATCTATCGCAACGCACCGCAGTGGGTGCATCAACTCGTGGGATCAGAGCGGTTGTTGAAAATCGCTTCGAGTCGGATGGGGAAAACGAATGCCGAGGACGTTGGCGAAATTACCCTCTCGATGTTGCGCGGCGAGGATGGCCATCAGGCGCGCGAGCTGGAGCAGCTCATCGATTGGCTGAAAACCCAGCCACGGCCAGACGTCATTTGCCTTTCCAATTGTATGCTGCTCGGGCTGGCGCGGCAGCTCAAGGAGGCGCTCCGCGCGCCGGTGGTTTGCCTGCTGCAAAACGAAGCGCCGTACATCGACAACATGGCCGAGGGTTTGCGCGGGCAAGTTTGGGAAATGATGACCGCGCGCGCGGCCGAGGTGGAATGCTTCATCGCGCCCAGCGAATTTTACGCGGCGCAAATGCGGGACAAACTCAAGCTGGCCGCCGACCGCGTACGCGTGATTCACAACGGCATCAACCACGAAGGCTACACCGCCGAACGCGTGGCCCCGAATCCGCCGGTCATCGGTTTCTTCGCGCGGCTGTGCAAAGACAAAGGCCTCGACACGCTCATCGACGCCTTCATCAAGCTCAAGGCCGACAATTCCATTCCGCAATTGCGCCTCAAAATTGGCGGCGGCTGCCGGCCGATTGACGAACCCTTTGTCGAACGCATGCGCGCGCGACTGCACGCCAAGGCGCTGCTCGGCGACGTGGAGTTTCACCCCAACCTCAACCGCGAAACAAAACTGGATTTTCTGAAATCGCTCTCCGTGCTTTCGGTGCCCGCGCAGTTTGGAGAATCTTTTGGATTTTATATTATCGAAGCAATGGCCGCGGGCGTGCCGGTGGTGCAGCCGAGCTGCGCGTCTTTTCCGGAATTGGTGGAAGCCACCGGCGGCGGCGTGTGCTATCGTCACGACGGGCCCGAAAGCCTCGCCAACGCCATCGAAAAAATGCTGCACAATCCAACCGAAGCCAAAGCCCTCGGCCTCAAGGCGCGAGAAGCCGTACGCGAAAATTTTTCCGTCCAACGCAAGGCCACCGAAATGGCTGCGTTGTTCGATACCTTAACCCCAAACCCCACAGAGGCTTGAATGGCACACGAATTCACCATCACCCGCCGCGTTGAGTTTAATGAAACTGACGCTGCCGGCATTGTTCATTTCTCGAATTATTTTCGCTATATGGAATACGCCGAGCACGCGTTCTTTCGTTCACTCGGGCGCTCCATTGTCGACCACGATCTGGACGTCGGCTGGCCGCGCGTACACTGCCATTGCGATTATAAAAAGCCTTTGAAGTTTGAGGATGAAGTAGAAATCCAACTGCTCGTCAGCGCGAGAACCAGTAAATCACTCAGCTATCAATTTCGGTTTTCCACCGGCGGAACGGAAGTCGCCCGCGGCGGGTTCACCGTCGTCTGCGTGCGCCGCACCGAAGCCGGCAAAATGAAAGCCGCCAACATCCCGCCCGAAATCGCCGACCTCATCGAAGTCGCGCCCGCGGATAAGTTGACCCTTTAACGTTTGAGCAACTCAACCCAAAACAGAAAGTCACAAAAAATTATGGCAGCAACCACTACCGCAGCCGGAATCCCATGGTACGCCTGGGCCCTTCTCACCGTCGCCTGCTGGGGCGTCTATGGCGTGTGCATGCACACCGGCTCCGCCAGTATGGAAAACAAAGAACACGGCCGCATCATGGCGTTCCTGTGGGTGGGTCTCGCGTATTTTCTCACGGCGGTCATCGCGCCTTTGATCATTTTGAAACTCAAAGGTGGCCCGATTGAGTTTTGGGCGTACCCGGCCAAAGGCCTAAAATGGTCACTCATCGCCGGCATCCTCGGCGCGATTGGCGCGCTCGGCGTGTTGCTTGCTTTTGGCGCGTCGCCGAACCCGCCGATTTATGTACCCATCGTGATGTCCATCATCTTCGCCGGCGCGCCCATCGTGAACGCCATCGTAAACACCACCAAGGAAGGCAACTGGGCATTCGTAAAACCACCCTTCATCATCGGCATTTGCCTCGCTGCGCTGGGCGGATATCTCGTCACCCAAAACCCACCCAAACCTCCGCCCGCGGAAAAACCCGCCACCAGCGAGAACGCCAATTAATCACTATGGCCGCCGCGCGTTCAACCGGTCGGGAACCCATCCGCGCCCGACAGCTCGAGCAACTCCGCGACCTCATCCGCGCCGTGCGCCCCGCCAATGCGTTTTACGAAACGAAGCTGGGCGGCGCGGGCATCGATGACGCCATCACCAGTCTCGAAGACTTCACCGAGCGTTGCCCATTCACCACCAAAGACGAACTCGTCGCCGACCAAACCGCCCACGCGCCGTACGGCAGTAACCTCACTTTTCCCGCCGAGCACTACACCCGCATCCACCAAACCAGCGGCACCACCGGCGCGCCACTGCGCTGGCTCGACACCCCCGAGAGTTGGCAAAGTATGCTCGAAAGTTGGAAAACCGTATACCGTGCGGCCGGCGTCTCGCCGGCCGATCGCGCGCTGTTCGCATTTTCCTTTGGCCCCTTCATCGGTTTTTGGATGGCCTACGAAGCCGCCGCGCAAATGGGTTGCCTCTGTTTCCCCGGCGGCGGCCTCACCAGCGCCACGCGCCTGCGCATCCTGTTGGAAAACGAAGTCACCCTCCTGTGCTGCACGCCCACTTACGCACTGCGCCTCGCGGAAGTCGCGAAGCTGGAAGGCATCGATCTCTCTCACGCCAAACTCAAAACCATCGTCGTCGCCGGCGAACCCGGTGGTAGCATCCCCGCCACCCGCAAACGCATCGAAAGCGCCTGGCCCAACGCCAAAGTGTTTGATCACCACGGCATGACCGAAGTCGGCCCCGTCACCCACGAGTGGCCGCACGAAAAAAATAATCTGCAAATCATCGACGCCGCGTACCTCGCCGAAATCGTCCACCCCGAAACCAATCAACCCGTCGCCGACGGCGAGGAAGGCGAACTCATCCTCACCACCCTCACCCGCACCGCGATGCCGTTACTCCGCTATCGCACCGGCGACCTCGTGCGCCCCGAGACCCACGGCGACGCCCTCATCCTGCGCGGCGGCATCCTCGGCCGCGCCGACGACATGGTCATCATTCGCGGCGTCAACATTTACCCCAGCGCCTTCGAGCACATCCTCCGCCCCTTCGAAGCCATCGCCGAATACCAAGTCATCATTTCCCAAAAAACCGAAATGGCCGAACTCCACCTCCGCATTGAGCCCGCCCCCAACACCGACGCCAACGCCCTTGCCGAACACATCACCGACACCCTCCGCACCCAACTCAACCTCCGCATCCCCGTAGAAATGGCCGAGCCCAATTCCCTCCCCCGCTTCGAACTCAAAGCCAAACGCTGGATTCGCGAATAAATTCGGCTCGTCAAACTGCCCCCGAGGGACTATCATTTCGCTATGCTTGATTGGAGTAAATGCCCCGCCGTCGAACACTCGCCCGCGAAGGTTAGCGGCGAATGGGTGTTTGTCGGAACGCGCTTGCCGGTGCGGGCGTTGTTCGAGAACCTCGAGTCCGGCGCGAGCCTCGATGAATTTGTCGAGTGGTTCCCCGGCGTGACGCGCGAACAAGCCGCCGCCGTGCTCGCCCACGCCGAGCGCAGCCTTGCGACTGCTTGAAATGCGCATCCTATTCGACCAAGGCACACCCGCTCCGTTGCGCCATTCGCTTCCCACTCACGAAGTGAAAACCGCCTTTGAGATTGGCTGGGCCGAATTAGAAAACGGCAACCTGCTCGCGGAAGCCGTTGGACACTTTGACCTACTCATCACCACTGACCGAAATTTAAACCACCAACAAAACTTGGCCAAATTCAATCTCGCCATTCTCGTTCTGCCAACCACCAGCTGGCCGGAACTACGCGAGCACACCGGAGAAATTTCCGAAGCCGTCGATACCATCCAGCCCTCTGACTACCTCGAGTTGAAGTGGTGAGCCACCTTTTTTATTTCTCTCGACCGCCGCGTTGACTACCCTTCCCCAATGCCCGACGCACCCTTGCTACAGCTAAAAAATATTTCCCGCGAATTTCCCTCTGCCGAGGCCGGTGCGCCGCTCCAAGTATTGCGTAGCTTATCGATGGACGTGGCGCGCGGCGAATCCATTGCGATCGTCGGCCCTTCCGGTTGCGGCAAAAGCACGCTGCTCAATCTCATCGGCACGCTCGATCAACCCACCAAAGGCACCATCGCATTCGATGGCCGCAACCTCGGAGAACTGGACGCCGACGAATTAGCCATTCTGCGCAATCGCGAGATGGGATTTATTTTCCAAAGCCATCATTTGCTGCCGCAATGCACCGTGATGGAAAACGTGCTCGTTCCCACGCTCGCCCACGGACGCGCCACCGAAGATGATGAAGAACGTGCCCATCGCCTGCTCGACCGCGTAGGCCTCGCCGAACGGTTGGCCCATCGCCCCGGTCAACTTTCCGGCGGCGAACGCCAACGCGTGGCCGTCGTCCGCGCGCTCATCAACGAGCCCCAGCTTCTGCTCGCCGACGAACCCACCGGCGCGCTCGACCAAGCCACCGCCGATCAACTCGGCCAGTTGCTCGTGGAATTGAACGCCGAAGAAAACGTCACCCTTATCACCGTCACCCACTCCGAAAAACTCGCCACCCAAATGGCCCGCACCGTGGAACTCAACGATGGCCAAATTGATTAACGCATTTCAAACCACAGATTACACAGATTCACGCAGAAAAAAATCTGTGTAATCTGCGGTTAACAAAAACAAATGACCCGCGGTCGTCTCATCATCAACAGCCTCACGCACCACGCGCGTTCGCACGCGGGGACGCTGCTCGGCGCCATTGTGGCCGGGGCGGTGTTGACTGGCTCGTTGGTGGTCGGTGATTCCGTGAAACGGACGTTGCAGAATCAAGCCGAACAGCGACTCGGGAAAATCCAAATCGCCCTTGTACAGCACGACCGGTTTTTCCGCGCCGACTTAGCGACGGCAATCAAGGATGAACAAACGCACTTCGCCTCGATTCTCAGACTGAACGCCGCCGGATATGTTTCCGACGAATCGGGCGACATAAAAAAACGCGCCAACCAAATCCAACTCATCGGCATCGACAAAGCGTTCTGGAATCACGCGATGCTCAAGGCAAATCGTCCACCGGAATTAAACGACGGCGAAGCGCTCATCAACCCCCGCCTCGCCGCCCAACTCAGCCTCAAGGCGGGCGACGAATTCCGGCTGCGCATTGCCAAGCCGAGCGTGCTCCCGCGCGATGCGCCGCTTTCGGTGGCCGAAGATCTCACCGCGCGTTTGACGCTCACGGTCGCCCAAGTGACCGATGCGGATTCCGAGCTGGCCAACTTCAGCCTGCGCCCCGGCGCCGTGCCGCCATTCAATGTTTTTGTGCCGCTCGCGTGGTTGCAAAACAAAGCCGAACTGGACGAACGCGCCAACGCGATGTTAGCGAGTGGCCGAAAGCCGACGAAGGATTTGGTGCAATCGACCAATGCCGAGTTGAAAAAAAAGTGGCGCTTGGCGGACGCGGAATTGGAGCTGATTGAAAACGAAACCGACGGCGTCATCGACCTGCGCACCGATCGGATTTTTCTCGATACCAAAACACTGGCGGCCACCACCGATGCCCAAGCGGCGCTCACTTACATCGCCAACGAATTTCGCCTCGGCACGAACGCCGTTCCATACTCGATGATTTCCGGCGTGAGCAATGGCTTTTTTGAACACACGCCCACCGGTGATGAAATGCTCATCACCCAATGGCTCGCGGACGACCTCGGCGCGAAGGCGGACGATACAATTGAACTGAAATATTATGTGCTCGGCCTCAACCGACAACTCGAGGAGCGCCAGCACACCTTCACCATCACCGGCATCGTGCCCACGGAGGAGCCGGGCTGGCGTGAGCTAATGCCCAAATTTCCCGGCATCGTTGACAAAGATAATCTGCGCGACTGGAATCCCGGAATTGATTTTGATTCCAGCCGCATCCGCGATCAGGACGAAGCATTTTGGAAACAACATCGCGGCACGCCCAAAGCCTTCATCGCGCTGCCCACCGCGCAAAAACTTTGGGCCAATCGCTACGGCGAAGCCACCACGGTGCGTTACACGTTCGCCAAAGACAAACGCGCCCAAATTGAAACCGCGCTTCAGAAAAAACTCAACCCCGCCGACATCGGCCTTGTGTTCCGCGATGTGCGCACCGAGGCCATCACCGGCCAATCCGCCAGCGATTTTGGTGGACTCTTCATCGGCCTCAGTTTTTTCCTCGTCATCGCCGCGCTCATTTTGATGGGGCTCCTTTTTGTCTTCGGCGTGGAACAGCGCGCCCTCCAAATCGGCACCCTCCTCGCCATCGGTTTCACCGGCAAAACCGTCCGCAACCTCCTCCTCGCCGAAGGCTTCGTGCTCGCCCTCATCGGCGCGGCGCTCGGTGCTTGGGCGGGCCTCGGCTACACGCAAGCGCTGGTCAAACTTCTCAACTCCGAATGGGGCGGCGCCATCGGCAATGGCAGTTTGGTTTACCACGCCGAACCGCTCACGGTGTTGTACGGCGTCCTCGGCGGATTGTTCGTCGCGCTGTTCACCATTTGGCTGACCGTCCGCAAACTCAGCCGCGCCAACGCCATTACCTTGTTGCAAGGCGAACCCGCCCAACCCGCTGCGGCCACAACGGGCGGCAAAGCCATCATCACCGCGATTGCCTGTGCCGTGGGCGCGATTGCGCTGGGCTTTGCGATGAAGGATGCGCAGGGGCAAATGAAGGCGGGCGGATTTTTTGGCGCGGGGATGCTGCTGCTCATCAGTTGCCTGTGCGTGTGCCACGCATGGCTGGGCAAACTGGCGGCAAGCGGTGGCCCCTCCATTGCATCCTTTGCCTCGCTGGGCGCGATGGGTTGGCGCGGCAGCGCGCGGCGGCGTGGGCGCAGTCTGGCGTGCATCGGGTTGCTGGCGTGCGGCGTGTTTTTGCTGATCGCCGTGGGCGCGTTTCGGCTTGATCCGAACGAAGGCGCGAACGAACGCTGGGGCGGCACAGGCGGCTTCGCGTTTTTTGGCCAGAGTGATGTGCCGGTGTTATACGATCTCAACACCCAAAAAGGCCGCGAGGAAATGGCACTTGATGGGGAGATCGATCTCATCCAATTCCGCGTGCGAGCGGGCGACGATGCGAGCTGCCTCAATCTCAATCAAACCCGCGAGCCGCGACTGCTCGGCGTGAACCCAAAAGCGTTGGCGAAAAAAAACGCGTTCACCTTTGCCCAAGGCACCGGCTGGGAAGTGCTTGATGAAACCGAAGGGGACGCCGTGCCCGCAATCGTGGACATGAACACCGGCATGTGGATGATGCACGTGAAGGTGGGCGACGTCATCGATTACCCCAATGAATCCGGCGGCACATTCAAAATTCGCATCGCCGGGTTCCTCGCCAACTCCGTGCTGCAGGGCGACCTCATTATTTCCGAAAAACAATTCGTGAAACAGTTCCCCTCCGCCAGCGGGTATCGCGTGTTCCTCATTGATTCCGCCGACCCCAAAGCCACCGCCGCCATTGCCATCGCGTTGAGTTTTGCGCTGGAAGATTACGGTCTTGAACTGACACCCGCCACGCGGCGCTTGGCGGAATTTAGCCAAGTGCAAAACACCTACCTCGACATCTTCCAAGCACTCGGCGGCTTGGCGCTCCTGCTCGGCAGCGTGGGCCTCGGTGTGGTGGTGCTGCGCAATGTGCTCGAACGACGCGGCGAACTGGCTTTGTTGCAAGCGGTCGGCTTCCGCAAATCCGCGCTGCATTGGCTGGTGCTGGCCGAGCACGGCGGGCTGTTAATTTTGGGCTTGGCCGCCGGCATCATCAGCGCGGCCGTCGCCGTGTGGCCGGCCTTGAGCTCCCCCGGCCAAGGCATGCCGCTGAAATTGCTGGCGTGGACGGTAGGCGGTATTTTGCTAAGCGGACTGCTCTGGACATGGCTCGCCGCCGCCGCCGCGTTGCGCGGAAAATTATTGCCGGCATTGCGCCACGAGTGATGGGCGTTTACACTCCGGCCATGACGCGTTTGATCTTTTTGCCATTGTTCGCTGTGCTCCTCTCTGCGTGCGTGATGCCGCCGCGTGCGGACTCAAATTTGACGCCGCTGGTGCAGGCAAATTTCCAGTCCAACGCGCTGCCGAATAATTGGATTGAACTCAACGGCGAAGTCACCGTTGCGAACGGCGTGCTGCAGTTGCCGGCCAAGCCATTGGAATTGCACGGAGTAATGTTTGGCCCGGCGTTGCTCGATGAGTTGCGCGTGGCCGCGCGGTTTCAAGCTGGGGCAAGTGGCCGCCAATTTCCCGAATTTGGTTTGGGGCTCAACGGCATTGGCGGGTATCGCGTGATGGTCAGTCCCGGGCAAAAGAAGCTGAAACTATTCCGCAATGACGTGCTCGTGCACGAGGTGAATCACACGTGGGTGCCCGGCGATTGGACGCACTTGGCTTTGCAAATCCGCCCCTTGCCCGGGCTGAAATGGAGCGTGAACGCGAAGGTTTGGCACAGCAGCGAGTTGGAGCCGAAAGAGTGGCAGCTCGCGTGGACGGAAAATGTGGAACCCCTCCCCGGGCGCGCCACTGTTTGGGGTCAGCCATTTTCCGGCACACCGATCGCGGTGGATGACTTGCGGGTTTGGCGGATTGATTGATTGTAGCCCGGCCCGCCGGCCCGGGCTACATTGGCGGTCACGCAATTTTCAATTCTACAAATCAATCGGGCCGCCGAGGCGGTCGCCGTCTAATTCGTAGATGCCGACGAGGTAGCCGTTCTCCAGCACTTCGCCGACTTTGAGCGTGCCGAAAATGGTGATGGGCACGTCCATGATCGGTTTCACGCCTTTGCCCTCGGGCATGCGCACGCTCACCCATTCGTTAATCTTGGGCACCGTGCCGTAGCAGCACATCGATTGATCGCGCATAATGAGCATCTCGGTGATCTTGCCGCCTTCCACTTTCAGCGGAAGCATAAAGCCTTTGAGCGCGATTTTCTTTTTGTGAAAATCGGTGACGGCTTCGGGGATGAAATTTTTCTCGATGATCGCTTTGGCCTTGGGATCGGTGATGGGATCATCGGGCACTTCGTAAGCAAACGAGGCGAGCCTATCGAAACTGATGAGGGAATAATCGCCGATCATTGCGGGCTGTTCCGCCTCCACTAATTCCGACGGCATCGGCGCGGGCTTTCCAGCCTCGGGTTTTTGCGCGGATTCATTGGGCTCCACTTTGGCGATGAGCGGCTCCACGGGCTTAGCCACCACGGGCGGCTGGGGTAATTCCTGAATAAACGGTTGCTCCGGCGCAGCCGCCACGCGCATCACGGCCTCGCCGCGTTGCACGATCACGTTGGATTGAATCTGCGTTTGCTGGCCGCAACCGGCCCATCCCGCCAACGCCATTACACTGATGCCCTGCCAAAGTTTCATTACCAACAATCTACTCCTTTTTGGCGAAATGGAAAGTTATTTTTGTGTTTTGTGGTTACCGTTTTGCTTTACGGGTGCCTCACTTTTTGGCGTTGCCTTGGCCCGTTCAGCCTCCATTTCAAATATGCCCACCAAGTATCCATTCTTGATTAGAAATCCCACTTTCAATGTTCCATAAATGATTTTTTTGGCATCCAAATCCTTATAGCTCAATCCCGTGGGCATTCGCACATAAATCCAATCGGACGCACCCGGCGTCCACGTGATGCGAGAGTTTCAAGTGCTTCCAAAGTAATATTGTTTCCGGAGTAATAGAAATTCTGTCACCCTCTCATTCTTCACCTTCATAGGAAAAATGTAACCCGACAACTCCACCTTGGTGCCATCCAGTTCTTTGACGTTCTTAGGAATGAAGTTGCGCTTCATTATTGCCCGGCCTTTGGGGGAAGTCACTTTGTCCTCGGGTACTTCGATTTTGAAATCGGCGAGCTTATGAAAATCAATTGCCTTGAATTCACTCTTCTTCGCGAGCTTGGACGATTCGGCAAACAACCCATTGGGCGATCCCGCGACAAGGGTGGCTGCTGCGACACTCAACCAAATGTTCGACATCTTCATCGCCCAAAGACTAATCCTTTTTGGCGAAATGGAAAGTTATTTTTGTGAGGGATTTGCCTTCGATTTTTAGTTCGGTGAGGGTGCCGGTGAAGGTGGGGGTGTCGTTTAACCAATCGATTTGGGCGACGTAGAGGGAGGTGGGTTGGGTGGTGGCGGTCACACCATCGAGTTTGGTGGGTTTGAAAATGATGGTTTTCTCAGCCTCGCCGACTTTGGCGGTGGCCTCGATTTTTTCCATAAAAAATTTCAATGGCGCTTCGCGGGGATGAAAGCGCATCGCGTGCAGTTGCAGACGGTCAGTGCCCGGCTCGATCACAAATTCGAGATGGCAAAATTCATTTTCCACATTCACCAAAACGCCGCCGTGCGGGGCGGCGTGGCCGTGAGCATCGCCTTCACCGTGGTTGTGGTTGTGGCCCGCGTGATCGTGATCGTGATTGTGGCTATCGCCGCAACCGAGTGCGGCGGCGAGGATCAATATGGGTAGGGACGCGCTGCTGCGTGTCCTGGACGCGCGGCAGCGCGTCCCTACCGAGATCACTAAATTTTTGAGCATCATTATTTTAGCTTTGTGGGATGAGGTTTTCGGCTACGTCGGTGCGGTAGGCTTTGAGAGCGGGGATGATGCCCACGACTGCGCCGAGTACAATTAGCCCCACCGGCACGATGATCATCACGGGGTGTTGCTCGAAGGGATGGAGGGTGACGCCGATTTCATTTCGCAGAATGCTTTCGGCGGCGGCCATAATTCCGGCGTACACGGCGAAGCCAATCACTGCGCCGAGCGCGGCGATGGTGGCGCTCTCCAGCACAATGACGCCAAACACCGTGCCGCGTCCCGCGCCCAACGCGCGCAGAATGGCAAACTCGCGGCGGCGTTCGTTCATCGTATTATATATACTCGCCAGCACGGAACCCGCCGCCACCACGGCCACGAGCAGCGCGACCCAACGCAACACTTTTTCCGCCCAACCGAGTCGGTCGAACAATCGCGCCACGACGTCGGCGGTGGATTTCACAAACGTGAGGTGGTCGGTGCCTTTATTGTAAATGCTGTCGAGGCTGTTCATCCCAAAAGCGCGCGCGGTGGTGTTGGTGCTGAGCTGAATGAGCACCGCGCTGACGTCGCCGGCGTATTGCGCGTCGTGTCCATCCATTTGCTGCAGGCCCTCGATGGGAATCCAAATCACTTTGTCGGCCGGCGTGCCGGTAGGGCGCAGGATGCCAACCACTGTGTACTCATCTTTGTGTGGCTGCTGGCCTTCGGCAAAGTTGAGGCCGTGATACGGATTGAATTTTTGGTTCACGCGCCAGCCGAGTTTGCGCGCCACAGTGTCACCGATTACCGCCTCTTTGTTCCATTGCTTGTCGTTGCGGATAAAATAATCGCCCACCGCGAGCGCGTAAGGCTCGCCCGGCGAATGTTCGGCGGCAAATAAATCGTGCGTCGTGCCTACGATTCGGTAGCCCTGAAAATTATCGCCCACGGCAATCGGCACGGCGTTGCGGTAAAAGCGTTTGTAGCTTTTGCGAAACGTTTCGTAATCGGCGCGGTTGATGAGCCCGGGCGAGGCGTCCATGTGAAACAGACTATTGAGCACCAACTGCGTTTGCGAACCACGCGGGCCGAGGATGGCATCGAAGCCGCCGGTGACATTCCGAAAGGCGCGCTGCGATTGGAAGTTCACCACCCACACCGCCATCAACAATCCACAGCCGAGGCCAATGCTGGTGGCGGTAATGATCGTGGACAACGCGTGTTGGCGCAGGCTGTTGCGGATGATCATCCACCAAGTCATGCGGCCACCTCCTGCGCGGCGTGGTTGAGCTCGGCCAAATCCTGGCAGTCTTCAAACTGATCGAGCACCATTGGATCGTGGCTCACCATTAAAAGTGCCGCGCTGCTTTCCTCGCACACTTCGCGGATGAGCTGCAACGCCTCGCGCGCGTTGTGCGGATCCAGATTGCCAGTGGGTTCATCGGCCAACACAAGCAGCGGTTGATTGGCCAGCGCACGCGCCACGGCCACGCGTTGCTGTTGGCCCACAGAAAGTTGGCCGGGGCGGTGATGCAACCGATGGCTTAAGCCCACGCGATCGAGCAAGCCGCGCGCGGCATCGGTGTCCGGCCCGCGCCCGAAACTCATCCCGAGCAAAACATTTTCCATACAAGTGTAGCCCTGCAGGAGATTGAAAGTTTGAAAAATGTAGCCGATGCATCGCGCGCGGAGGGCATCGCGTTGGGGCTCGCTGGCGGAGGCGAGGTCGCGGCCATCAAGGCGCACGATGCCGCTGGTGGGGCTGAGGATGCCGGCGATGCAGTTGAGCAAGGTGGTTTTGCCCGTGCCGCTGGTGCCGCGCAGGACGCGTTGTTGGCCGGTCTCGAGGGTAAAGGACGGGATATTGAGCACCGATTGGGTTTCGCCTTCGGGGGTGCGGTAGCTTTTTTTTAGGTCGCTGATTTCCAGCAGTGGCATCGGCGGGAGATTAGCGCGGCGGGGCGGGGATGTCGATGGTGGTTTGAATGTGATGGTGGTAGGGACACGCTTCCGCGCGTCCCTACCTTTGCCTTGACGCCTTCGCCGCCATCGCTATGATGCGCGGCCCGCATTTTTAAGAAGCGGAAATTACTATGGCTATCAAAGTTGCAATTAATGGTTTCGGGCGGATTGGTCGATTGGCTTACCGCGCGATGGTGGAACAAGGACTCGTGGGCACGGCGATCGACGTCGTCGCCGTGGGCGATATCGTCCCGGCGGATAATCTCGCGTACCTTGTTAAATACGATTCGGCGCAGGGCACGTTCCCCGGCGAGGTGACGCATCAAGGCGACGACACGCTCGTCGTCAATGGTGATGAAATGAAAGTCGTCAGCGCCCGCACTCCCGCCGAGCTGCCGTGGAAAGAGTTGGGCGTCGATGTCGTGATCGAATCCACCGGCCTCTTCACCGATGCCGAAAAATCCAAAGGCCACCTCGAAGCCGGCGCGAAAAAAGTCATCATCAGTGCCCCCGCGAAGGGCGAAGATTTAACCGTCGTGATGGGCGTGAACGATGACCAATACGACGCGCAAAATCATCACATTGTTTCCAACGCCAGCTGCACCACCAATTGCCTCGCGCCTGTGGTGCACGTGTTGCTCAAGGAAGGCTTCGGCATTGCCGAGGGGTTGATGACCACCATTCACGCTTACACCGCCACGCAAAAAACCGTGGACGGCCCCAGCCGCAAAGCGTGGCGCGATGGCCGCGCCGCCGCCATCAACATTATCCCCGCCAGCACCGGCGCCGCCAAAGCGGTGAGCCTCGTTTGCCCCGCAGTGAAAGGTAAGTTGAGCGGCATGGCGTTCCGCGTGCCCACGCCTACGGCCAGTGTGGTGGATCTCACTTTCAAAACTGAGAAGAGCACGAGCTACGCCGAGATTTCCGCCGCAATGAAAAATGCCAGCGAGACATATCTCAAGGACATCCTCGGCTACACCGAGGACGAAGTGGTGAGCACCGATTTCATTCACTGCCCCAACTCGAGTATCTTCGATCAAGGCGCGGGAATGGAGTTGAACGAAAACTTCTTCAAAGTCGTCAGCTGGTACGACAACGAATGGGGCTACTCAAATCGCGTCGGCGATCTGCTGAAGCTGATGATTGATAAAGGGATCTAACTAGGAGATAGAATTCAGGAGTTAGAATTTAGAAGGCGGCCTTCGGGCCGTCTTTTTTTTGTGAACCGGCAAGACGCGAAGACACCAAGATTGCAATGTAGCCCGGGCCGGTGGCCCGGGCCCCGGACCATCGGTCCGGGCTACAAGGCGCAACGAATTAAAATGGCTTTCCCTTAGCGGTTCAACCCCTCATTCACACCCCGTTAACAACTTTCCAAGCGCGAACCCAAAAATCGGTTTAGGTTCAATCAAGGAGAATGGAAATGTGGTATGCAGGACAACGGGTGATTTGCACTAACGACAACTTTTCCGGCGCGATTTGGGATTGGACCTCCACCGTGCCGCGGGAAGGTGAGGTGTACACCATCGCAGAGTTCGAGCACCTGCCGCAATGGAACACAAGCACGCCCATCCTGAGTTTCCTCCTGCGGGAATTGAGCGCGGATAATTCCGGCGACGCCCAAAGCGCCGATGCCTACTTCTCCTCCTGGCGGTTTGAACCGGCGGAAACCGATCCTCCTTGGTCGGCGAAAGCCCTCCACCCCGGCCGGTTCAGCTCCACCTAAAAGTCGCGAGGGCGGCCCACCTCCGTCCTCGCGGCTTGCCTTTCGGCAACTTTCACGGCAAACCCATTCAATGCTTTCGCAACACACGCACACGCTTGCCGTGCCGACGAAGGGCCGGGAATTTCACGACCTCACCGGTGAGGTGGAATCGCTGGTGGATGAGGCGGGGTTTGCCGAAGGCTTGGCGACGTTGCATTTGCAGCACACGAGCGCATCGCTGTTAATTCAGGAAAATGCCGACCCCGGCGTGCGGCGGGATTTGGAACGCTTTATGGCCCGCGTATGTCCCGATGGCGATCCGATGTTCGAGCACGATTACGAAGGCCCCGACGATATGCCCGCCCACGTGCGAACGGCGTTGACGGCGGTGAATCTTTCCATCCCTATCACCGGCAGCCGCTTGGCACTCGGCACGTGGCAGGGAATTTATTTATGGGAACACCGCCACGCCGGCCATCGCCGAAAGGTGACGGTGCATTTGATTGGGGAGTAGTTTTTAGGCACAAAGACGCCAAGGGAAGGTTTGATAAGTCGTTGTGTCTTGTAGCCCGGCCCGTTGGGCCGGGGCCCGGGCCAACGGCCCGGGCTACATTGCAATCTTGGCGGTTCAATTTTTCTGGTCAAGTGATGTGAACCCGCCCATCATTCGCCCTCACCTGTATATTATGCGCACACTACTATTGTCTCTCTTTTCGGCGACCGCGCTTGTGGCGGCGGATGCTCCTTCGGCGGCGGATCGATTTGGTTTTTTGGGGCCGGAAATTTTTCCGGTGGGGCGCGGGATTGATAATCTTCGCCAAGCGGATCTCGATGGCGATGGGCGGCGCGATTTGGTTTTGGTCAATAATCCGCGCAGTAAAATTACGCTGCTTTACAATCGCACGGGCGGAAAACCCACGGCGCCAACGGAGGACGCCGCCAATGCGTTGCCGCCGGATGCGCGGTTTCGGATCGAATCCATTCCATCGGAGAAACGCATTTCCAGTTTGGTGGTGGCGGATTTGAATGGCGACAAAAAGCCGGACCTTGCCTACTACGGCGAGCCGAAAGAATTGCTGGTGCAATATCGCGAGGCCAAAGGCTGGGGCGCGCCGAAGCGGTGGGCGTTGCGCGACGGGCAGCTGAGCGCCAACGCGCTGGGCACGGGCGATCTCAACGGCGATGGCCGCACGGATTTGTTGTTGCTGGGCGAATCGAAATTGTTCGTGCTGTATCAGAACGCCAAAGGTGCGCTGGGCAAACCGGTGACCCTCCCGCTGGCGGGCAGCGTGAAGGCGTTTCAAGTGGTGGATCTCGATGGCGACCGACGTAGTGATCTCGCATTGATGAATTGGCAAAGCACCGCGCCGTTTCGGTTTCGCCTGCAGGGCAAGGACGGCCAACTCGGGCCGGAGTTGCAGTTTCGGATGCCCAAGCTGCGCAGCTTTCACGCGGAAGATTTGGATGCCGATGGCCGCGCGGAGTTGATTTCCATTGCCCAACAATCGGGCCGCGTGAGCGTGCATCACCTCGCCACAACCGCGCCCAAGGCACTCGCGGGCGAACTGAAGCGCGGCCAGCTCGAGCTGCTTGCTCTGCCCAAAACTGCCAAGAGCAAACGCGGTCGTGCGTGGGCGGATGTGGACGGCGATGGCCGCACGGATTTGATTTATGCCGATCCGGAGGGCAGCCAGTTGGTGCTGCAAACGCAAACCGAGCGCGGCACGTTTGCCAGTCCGCGCCGTTTCCCCTGCCTCAGCGGCATCACGCAGATTGCGGTGGCGGATTGGAATGGCGATGGGCGACCGGAAATTTTTGTGCTCAGTGCCGATGAAAAACAGGCGGGCATTACGCGGCTGGAAAAGAATGGCCGAATGCCTTTCCCCGAGCCAATTGATACCGATGAGCATCGGCCGCTGGCGCTGGCGGTGGGCGTGCTTGCCACCGGCAACAAACCGGTGTTGGCGTTGGTGGTGGAAAAAGATGGCGCGCGCCAACTGCAACTGCATCAACCGGGCGTGCCAATGGCGACGCAAAAATTAAACAAAGATTACAAAGCCAATCCATCCATCGTGGCGTTTCACGATATGGATCAGGATGGCCGGAATGATTTGTTACTGCTGGCGCCGTTTGAAAAAATCAAGGTGCTGGTGAATCGCGCGGACGATGATTTTGAAGAGGTGGATGTGGCCCCGCCGGGCGGCACGTTGGACAAGCCCACCTTCAGCACGGCGGATGTGGATGGCGATGGCAAAGCGGAATTGCTTTTGGCACAGCGGAATTTTTTGCGGGCAGTGAAGTTGGAAAAACAAAACGACAAATGGCGGCTGCGCGTGAAGGATCAAATCAACGGCGCGGGCACGGACTCGCGCCTGCGCACGGCCGTGGCGCTTCCCGCGGGCGGGGGCAACACTGCGCTGCTGTTGCTGGACACCGCGCGCAAGGAGCTGACCGTGTGCGAGCGCGACCGCACGGGCGTGTGGCAACCGACGCAGCATTTGCCGCTGCCCACGGTGGATTTTGCCGATGCCCAACCCATTTCGCTCGGCAGCAAAACCGCAAATGCTCTGGATGCGCTGGCGTTCACCGGCGTGAATCAGGCGGCATGGCTGGCTTTCAACGGCAGCACTTGGAAGCTGGAGGAACGCGCCCATTACGAATCGCCGCTGAAGGACGCGGAGCTGCGCGATGTGGTGTGCGGCGATCTCACGGGGAATGGCCGGAAGGATTTGGTGTTTTTGGAAACGGGCAAGAATCATCTGGACCTCGCGGCGTGGGATGCGCCGGGCAAGGTGCTGGCGGGAGTGCGCTGGCGGGTTTTTGAGCAGCGATCATTCCGCGGTCGCGGCGGCGGCGTGGAACCGCGCGAAGCGGTGATTGCGGATTTCGATGGCGACAAGCGCAACGACCTCGCGGTGTTGGTGCACGATCGGGTGTTGCTTTATACGCAGGAGAAGTGAGGGGAAATAATTTTGTAGTCCGGCTCGGTGGGCCGAGACCCGGGCCACCGGCCCGGGCTACATTTCCATCTTGGCGGTTCACAAAAAAGGCCGCCCTGCGTTTGCAGAGCGGCCGTTAATTTTTTGTGACTACTTCAACTTCGGCGGTGTGGGGGCGAAGGTGCGGAGGCGAATGCCTGCGTCGTTGACTTCGACGCCACTGACGGTGATGTGCAGGTACTTCTTAATTTTCGAGAAGTCCGGCAGTAGCTTGAAGTCGAGCCACTCGCTAAAGTCCGGTGCCACGGGCAACCCGGTGTCCGGATCGATTTCCTGATCGGGGCCGATGGGGAGATTATCCAGAGTTTGCTCGATGAGATTCGGATTGTTTTTCAACATATTGAAAAGGGGCCCGAGCATATGTTGTTGGTTTTCGTAAGCGAATACGCCTTTCATTCCACCAACTTTAGCGGCGGCTTGTTTGAGGGCAGCCATTTTGGCGAGCGGCTGGGCGCCCTTGCCGGGGCCGCGCAGGTGATCCTCAATGGCTTTGGCGGAGGAAGAAAGGACGAGGTATCCACCGGCGATGGTGAGATGCAAGCCGGTGTCGCCACCTTCGCCAACGATGTCATAGGAATGAATAGTGCGGCCGAGAAATTCGCGCGACTCGGCGGGCACGGGGACGGCGAGCTTGATGATCGTCTGAATCGCGCCGAGCGTGACGGCGGGTTTGCGCGATTTGATCATAAACAAAGTTGTGCCTCCGAGGATATCCTCCAATCCATCAGCGGCATCGGGTCGAGCCATTTCCATCATAATGAAATCGTCGCCGAGAGTATCAATAATTTGCCCTTTGAAGCTGAAGTTCGGGTCGGTCTGTTTCGCAAACCCATCCAAAGCGCCGAGCGCAACCGGAGCCGCGGGGGTGATTTCGGCGAGCATTCCGGTGAAAGTTTTCCACGCGGCCTGACTGTTGCGACGAATGCGCGCGAAGCTGGTGACATTTTCATTCACGAATGGCAGCGGACCGGCATCTTCGGCGTCCGGCGCGAAGAGCGCGAGCAATCCGCGGCGGGCGGCGACGGGGGCGTCGATGAAGACATCCATCAATTCGCCGTCTTTATCCTGATGCATCGAAAGGCTGATGGAACGCAAGCCCTTGAGGCCGAGCGCGGTGATCACACCGTCCGCGTCAGGCACGCCAAATTCAGGCTGGGCGTCGGGGTCATCCATTGACTCGGCAAACTCAAGCCCTTTCTCCACCACCACGGCGAAATCCAGCCAACCGTAAGCCAGAGCGGTTTTGAATTGTTTCTGATGACGCTCGGCGAAGCCGGGCACTTTGGCGAGCGACTTGCCGCCCGCGCCCTGATGCAACGCCACGATTTGCTCCGTCAGTTGCTCTTCGTTGGTCACGATAAGCAACGAACCGGCTTGGCCGATGAAAATGGATTGGCCGGCAAACTCTTTCGCTTCTTCCAGCGCCGCGATGGAAATGACATCCGTGCCACGAATGCGGTGGCGTTTGTGGGGCACTTCATTTTCCACGAGCGTTTCGCGAAGCTTACCAATCTTCTCAGCGAGGGCGTCAGATTTTTTACCGCTATCAACGATCAAATACATTCCGGCATTTTTTTCGCCGGGGATGAGCGTGAAGCCCATCGTGGCCTGGCCCTGCGCGAGATCCCAATATTCGGAAAACTTAATGCCCGCTTCCTTCTCCACTTCGGCGAGCACTTTATCGCGAAACGCCTTTTCCAATTTACCGGCGAAGGCGGCCATCTCTTTGTCTTTCCACAAACGCACCAAAGGTGTGCGGCCCCACGCGGCGCGAGCGGCGTTCATATCCGGCACGCTGGCCACGGCAAAGGTGGTGGGCGGCAGGATTGCTTCAGGAGCAGCGGCACGGCCAAAAACGGCCAACAGCAGCAGCATAGGGAGGATTAGTAGTCGGTTTTTCATTGTGTAGTTTATTTACGTTATTCTGAAAAAAGAGTTACAGGTTGGGGCTGGTTAGGGTGCCGATGGGGTTTTGCGCGGCTTGCGCGGGGGCGGTAAATAGCGGTAGGCGTTGCTCGGATTATCATTGTCATAAGCGTAAGCATCGCGGTTTTGCAGAAAATGCATCACGCGATCGACGGGGATGGCGAAGCCAAGATTTTCGCCGCTGGAGATTTTCATATTGGTGACGCCCACCACTTCGCCGCGCAGATTGAAGAGCGGGCCGCCGCTGTTGCCGGGGTTAATGGGCGTGGAGGTTTGAAGATAAAGGGCACCTTCCATTTGGCGTTTGCGGGTGCTCACGATGCCTTCGGTGACCGTGCGCTCGAGCCCCAACGGACTGCCAATGGCGAACACGCGCTCGCCCACTTCCAGTTGCGCGGGATCGGCCGCCAGCGGAACTGAATGAAATTTGGGCGCGTCTTTGTCCGTGATGTGCAGCAGCGCGAGATCGGCAAACTTGTTCATCGCCACGATGCGCACCTTGCGATAGGTCTTGCGCTCGAGCTGGCCGTCGCGCAGATGATACACCTCCACCGAGATGCGCGTCTCACCTTCGATGACGTGGAAATTTGTAATCAAATGGCCATCCTCGCGAATGATAAATCCCGAGCCCAATCCGCCGGGCGTTTTCACCTGCACCACCGATTTACCAAGCGCCTCCACCAACTGCTTCACCGGCCGCAACGGCGGCGGCTTGGCGGCCACGGTGTAAAGCCCCTTCGCCTTGGCCACGGTTTGTGCCACCGGCGCGCCGGTGCGCTCGATGCGCTGCACCTCGGCGCGATTAAGCGTGAGCACCGTATAACCGATGTCCACCACCAACACTTCCTCTTTTTCGGCCAGCAATTTGCCTTCAATCACCGCACCGCCTTTGAGGTGTAATTTATCGGCGTGCGCCAACATCGCGGCACAGCACAACATCAATGAAAATTGAAAAAAGCGTGGCATACGCAAAACCCTATCAAAACCGCCCCCCAAGGCAAGCCGCGACTTGGATGGACATTGGGGAGGGCGAAGCTCCTGCTGAGCCGTGGCGCGCGGAACACGTGCCGTTTTAAGAGGGCGGCTTCGCCACCCTTCGGCTCAGCGGGAGCTTCGCCCTCACGCACCGCGGCGGGCGGCGGCGAGATCCGCAGGGGTATTCAGATTTTGCAATTGCGCCGCCTCGGCCGCAAGTACCCGAATGCGCCGCGCGCGCAGCCGCACCGAAAGCCGTTGAAGCGAGCGCCGACCCTCCGTCAATTGCGCCTCCACCTTCGGCAGCACATCGGGCGACAGCGCAAATGGAAAACCCACCGTGCCCTTCACCGACGCAAACACCGCATCCGCGTCCACCCCGAGAATACGCTGCGTGAGTTCCGCCGTGAGAAACGGCATATCGCATCCGAGAAACAAAACCCGTTCCGTGCCCTTTGCCCGCGCCCGGCGCAACGCCGTGACCACGCCGCCCAGCGGCCCTTGGCCGGGGGTGTCGTCGCGGGATTGAACGCGGCACGGCAAGCCCAGCTCCGCCGCCAACGCGCGGGCGTGGCCCAGCAACGTGCGCCGCCCCAGCCGCAAATCGGCTTTCGCGCGGCCCATTCGGGAGCTGCCGCCGCCGGCGAGGATGACGCACTCCATTTTCATTACTGAATTTTTCTTCAAAAAACTGTTGCCTTTGCTGGGGCGTCTGCTAGCTTGCCCGCCCTTTTCCGTGGGTTTGCCTTTGGCTAACCGCAGAAAAACCACGGCCTGAAATGTCCGGACCCGAGTGGGTTTGGCGGCCACAATAACACTAAACGAAATCCCGTTTTCCGCGGGATGGCCCACACTGACAGGGTCTTTAACAAAGGAATAAACATGATTAACATTGGCATCAAGGAATTGTTCGAAGCGGGCGTCCATTTCGGACACCAAACGCGACGGTGGAACCCGAAAATGAAGCCCTATATTTTCCGGGCGCAAAACGGCATCCACATCATTAACCTCGATAAAACGCTCGAGCTCCTCAACGCCGCCTGCGATTTTATGGCCACCCAAGTGCGCAGCGGCGGCAAGGTGCTGTTTGTCGGCACCAAAAAACAGGCGCAATCGTCCATCCGCGAGGTTGCCGAAACCACCGGCCAGCCGTGCATCACCGAGCGTTGGCTCGGCGGCACGCTCACCAATCTCAAAACCGTCAAGCAATCCCTCAAGAAACTCCAGCACATCGAGGCGATGGAGGCAGACGGCAGCATCACCGGCTACGTGAAGCAGGAACAAGCCCGCTTCCGCCGCCAAAAAATGCGTCTGCTCAAAAACCTCGGCGGCATCCGCGATATGGAAGGCTTGCCGGACGCGATTTTCATTATCGATCTCAAGCGCGAACATAACGCCGTGGCCGAAGCCCGCAAATTGAAAATCCCAATCGTGGCCATCGTGGATACCAACTGCGATCCGGACATCGTTGATTTCCCCATCCCCGGCAACGACGATGCCATTCGATCCGTGAAACTCTTTCTCGATACCGCCACGCAAGTGATCGCCGAAGCCCGCGCCGAACGCCTCGCGAAAACCGCAGAGGAAGATGCCGCCAAGGCTGCCGCCCAAGCCGAAGCCACCGCCAAAGCAGAAGCTGCAAAAGCAGCGGCTGAAACAGAAGCTCCTGCTGAAACGCCCGCCCCGGCCCAACCCGAAGCCGAGGCCCCCGCGCCCGTGGCTGAACCCAAGGCCGAAGCCGAAGCGGCCACTGCCGAGGCTTAACCTCACTGCCATCCCAATTTTGGCAGCGACTCCAATCGCAATCTAACTGCATTAATTAACCAGTAAGTACCCAAGAAATAAAAAATATGGCTGATATTACCGTAGCCCAAATTAGTAAACTCCGACAACAAACCAGCGCCGGCATGATGGATTGCAAAAAAGCGCTCACCGAAAGTGGCGGCGACCACGAAGCCGCTGTCGATTGGCTCCGCAAAAAAGGCACCGCCACCGCTGAGAAAAAATCCAGCCGCGCTACTTCCGAAGGCATCATCTCCCATCAAATTTTGCCCGGCGCCAAAGCCGGCATTTTGCTGGAAGTAAATTGCGAAACGGATTTCGTCGGCAAAAATGAATCCTTCCAAACGCTCTGCACCGACTTTGCGCAATCCTTGCTCGAAGATCCCAATACCGACCTCGAAGCACGCCGCACCACCGCCGTGGCCGAGGTGGGCGAAAACATCGTCATCCAACGCCACGCCCGCCTCGAAGTGGAAGGCCACGGCGCAGTCGCCGCGTACATTCACCACGGCGCAAAAGTGGGCGTGCTCGTCCAAGTAAGCACCGGCAAGGAAGCCACCGCCGAAAGCGAAGGGTTCAAATCATTGCTGCGCGACATCACGCTGCAAATCGCTGCCGCCAGCCCTGAAGCAGTCGATCGCACCGGCATTGACCCCGCCCTTATCGCGAAGGAAAAGGAAATCGCCGCCGAGCAATTCAAAGACAAGCCCGCGCAAGCGATTGAAAAAATCGTGGAAGGCAAGCTGGAGAAACATTTCGCCACCATCTGCCTCGTCGATCAGGCGTTCGTGAAACAAGGCGACCTCGCCGTGAAAGATCACATCGCCGCCACCGCCAAAGCGCTGGACGACACCATCACCGTGGATGCGTTCCTCCGCTATCAAGTGGGCGAGACGCAGGAATAGCCACTCATTCAATGTTTGATTTACAAAACGCCCGGTTCACGCCGGGCGTTTTTTTTGTGCATTCCATTGACGCGCGGGGCGGTGGCGGGTAAACCATCTCCGGTGACAAAAAAAACCAAACCCAAGCCGAAGCCAAAGTACAAACGCATCCTCCTCAAACTTTCCGGCGAAGCCCTCGGCGGAGATCAGGGCTTTGGCATTTGCCCCGAGACCGTCGCCAGCATGGCCCGCCAAATCGCCGAGCTGCGTGAGTTGGGCGTCCAAGTCGTCATCGTCGTCGGCGGCGGCAACATTTTCCGCGGGCTCGAAGGCGCAGACCACGGCATCGACCGCGCCACCGGCGATTATATGGGCATGCTCGCCACCATCATCAACGCCCTCGCCCTGCAAAATTCGCTCGAACATCACAAAGTAGAAACCCGCGTGCAAACCGCCATCGAGATGAGCGAAGTGGCCGAGCCCTTCATCAGCCGCCGCGCCATCCGCCACCTCGAGAAAGGCCGCGTCGTCATCTTTGGCGGCGGCACCGGCAATCCCTATTTTTCCACCGACACCGCCGCCGCCCTGCGCGCCAACGAGATCGGCGCCGACATCATTCTCAAAGCCACCCAAGTCGACGGCATTTACGACAGCGACCCCGAGAAAAATCCCAAAGCCAAACGCTACAAAGAAATCACCTACCTCGACGCCCTGCAAAAGCAACTGCGCATTATGGATTCCGCCGCCTTCTCCCTGTGCCTCGACAACAACATGCCCATCATCGTCTTCGACCTCTTCAAGCCCCACAACATCCGCAACGTCGTCCTCGGCAAAAAAATCGGCACCCTCGTCCACGCCTAATCGCGCCAGCATTTATCCTTTCCCCGCGCCGCGTGCGGGCGTAAACTTTGCCCATGCCAGTTGATGACGCTCTCCTCACTGCGGAGGAAAAAATGCAGAAGACCGAAGAAGTGGTGCAACACGAATTTTCCGGCGTGCGCACCGGCAAAGCTTCGCCCGCGCTTGTGGAAAATATTCTCGTGGAAGCCTACGAAGGCAGCCAAATGCGCCTGCGCGAGCTCGCCGCCATCACCACGCCGGAGACACGGATGCTCGTCATCCAGCCGTGGGACGCCTCCACCGTGCATCCCATCGACAAAGCCATCCAAGCCGCCAACCTTGGTTTCAATCCATCCATTGACGGCAAAATCATTCGCATCACATTGCCCGAGTTGAGCACCGAACGCCGGCAGGAATTTGTGAAGACCGTCAAAAAAATGACCGAGGACGCCCGCGTCGCCGTTCGTCACGTTCGGCGCGACACGCTTCAAGGGCTGAAGGATGAGCGGAAAAATGGCGACATCACCGAGGACGATTTGTCGTTTGCCGAAAAGGAAGTGCAAAAGCTCACGGACGATTACATCAAAAAAATCGACGCCCACCTCGTCCACAAAGAAGCAGAAATCATGAAGGTTTAATATGGAAACAGAAACACAAACACCCGAAGCCGCCGAGCCACAAACCTGCCTCGATCTCAAGCCCATCGCGAAGGGCACCAATCAACTTTGCGAAGCCATCGTGGGGCAGGAAGGCTTCTCCGAATTATACAAAAAAATCGACGGCTTCATCAACGACGAGAAACTCAAGTACGAGTACAGCACGCTCAACGAGCGCGGCGCGTTGCTGCAGCAAAAGCAACAAGCGGGAGTTGAGATTCCAGAAAACGAAATCGCCGAATTCGAAAAACTACGCGACGACTTCATGGCCAATCCCGTGGCCACCCAGTTCCTCGAAGCTCAGGAAGAAGTGCAACAAGTGCAGGATCGCATCCATCAAGTAATCGCCAAAACTTTTGAGGTCGGCCACGTGCCGCAGTCCGAAGATTTCGATTTCTGCAGCGACGGCTTTGGCAATTGTGGCTGCGAATAATCCGATGGATTTCTCGCGCCGCAGTTTTTTGGCAACCACCGCCCTCGCCGGCACCGCCTTCGCGGCGGATCCGTTCAAGCGCCACGGCGCGGCCAATTTGCGGCTGAGTCTTGCCGCGTATTCCTTCCGCACATTTTTCCGTGATCAAAAAACCGGTACCCGCAAAGTGGAAAAGAATGCGATGGATATGCCGCGCTTCATCGATTTCTGTGCAGACCACGGTTGTGATGGCGCGGAATTGACCAGTTATTTTTTCAAGAAACCCGTCACGCGCAAAACCCTCGTGGCACTGCGACGGCGCGCGTTTCTGCGCGGCTTGGAAATCAGCGGCACGGCCGTCGGCAATAATTTTTCCCTGCCCAAAGGCGACGCGCGCACCGCGCAAATTGCCTACGTGAAACAATGGATCGACCACGCCGCCATGCTCGGTGCGCCACACATTCGTGTGTTCGCCGGACGCGAAGCCAAAGGCGTCACCCGCGCCCAAGCCGATCAATGGGCCATCGAATGCCTGCGCGAGTGCTGCGATTACGCGGCCAAACACGGCATCTTTTTGGGCATCGAAAACCACGACAGCATCGGCGACGCCAAGAGCCTCATCAGTTTTGTGAAGGCCGTGGATCACCCGTGGTTTGGCGTGAACCTCGACAGCGGCAACTTCCGCACCGCCAATCCCTACGAAGATTTTGCCGCTGCCGCGCCTTACGCGGTGAACGTGCAACTCAAAGTGGAATTAAAAGTCGCCGGCAAAAAAACACCCGCCGACCTCCCGCGCCTCATCGGCCTCCTCAACAAAGCCAAGTATCAAGGCTACGTCGCACTGGAATTTGAAGCTGCCGAAAACCCTTACGAAGCCATCCCTCCGCTATTGAAAAAACTGTCGGGAATGGTGGGCTGATGCCACCGAATTATTTCTCGCCCACTTCGGAACTTTCGCCTTCGCCTTTCACGTGTTTGTCGAACCACGCGACCATTTCGGCCAATGTGTGGCCCACGCTTTTTTTGGCGCGATAGCTATGCGATTCGTGCGGCAACATCACAAGCCGCGCATTGCCGCCGTTGCCTTTGATGGCGTGAAAGAGTCGCTTACTTTGCTCGGGCGTAGTGGCGGGGTTGTTATCTTTTTCCCCGTGAATCAATAACAACGGATCGCGAATTTTTGGCACAGCGAGCAGCGGCGACATTTCCAAATAAACCTGCGGCGCCTGCCATAACGTGCGGCGTTCGTTTTGAAATCCAAACGGAGTGAGCGTGCGGTTATATGCGCCACTGCGCGCCACGCCGGCGCGGAACAGATCGCTGTTGGCCAGCAGCATCACCGCCATAAACGCGCCGTAACTGTGCCCGCCCACGCCCACGCGGCGCTCGTCGCACACGCCCATATCCACCACCGCCGCAATCGCCGCCTCGGCGTTGGCGACGATTTGTTCCACGAACGTATCATTCGCCGCGCCCTCGCCCACCTCGCCCACCACCGGCATCGCTACTTGATCAAGCACCGCGTAGCCTTCCAGCGCAAGAAAGCGCGGTGAGGCTCCGGCAAAGCTGGTGAATCGATGAGGCGAATTGGCCACTTGCCCCGCCACCGCGCTGCCGGCAAATTCGCGTGGGTACGCCCACAAAATCGTCGGCAACACCGGCCGCGCAGGGTCGTCCAAATCATAATCCGGCGGCAGATGCAGCAGGCAGGAAAGCTTCACGCCGTCTTCACGCGTGTACGTGAGCAACCGCTTTTTCACTTCGCGCAGCGACTCAGCCGGATCCTTAAAGGCCGTGAGCGGCGCGCGTTCCGGCTCTCCCAGCGCACGCTTGAAATAATTCGGGTGATCCTCGGGCGTCTCATAACGCGTCACAAATTCCGTGCCATCATCGTTTAACAATGCCACCACCGACTCGTAGCTGTCCTCCGCGCACTTGAAGAGCGGTGTGCGATCGAAGGTATTGAGGTTCAGCTTATCAAGAAACGGCCGGTCACCCTCGGGGGATGCGCCGTTGCCATTGAGAAAAATCGACCGGTTATGCACGCGCATCGCGCGCTTGCCGTTGAGCAACTGCCGCATCAGTGGATGGCCCGGATGCTCGTAGCGCTCGGCGGCGGCGTGGTTCCACAGGAGGCGGTCGGGGATGTCCGGGTTATCCGGATCCACCAACCAGGTGCGATGCCAGTTGCGGCTGCTTTCGTACTCGCGCACCAGCGCCACGTTGCGGGTTTCGCCCCAGTAAATTTTTGAAAACCGTTGGTTCAGCCGCGTCACTACTTTGGCCCGACCATTGAAAGGCGCTTCGAGCATCATCACGCGGTCACGAAATTTCACCTCGCGCTTGGGGTCGCCGCCATCGAGCGCCTCCACCCACACAATGGAAACCGGCGAACCGGTGGGCCGCCAGTGATGCCCGCGCGGTTGCACGGGGACGCCGCCGGTGCTCACGTCCTCCGTAGCGGGCCGGATATCCACCTTCTTCACCTCACCCCGCGGATCCCACACCTCAATGCTGCGCGGGAAAAACTGGATCGGCGCCTGATACGAATACGGCGGATGCACGCGCTCCACCAAAACATACCGGCCATCGGGCGACACATCGTAGCGCGCGAAAATCGAAGGCCGCCCCAACGATTTGCGACGGGCGGTGCGCGAATCCACCAGCATGAGTTGCGAGGTCAAATAATAATCGAAGAGCTTTTCGTCATGTTCATTTTGGAGCAAATCCGGATATGTCAACACCGGTGCTTCGCGCGGGCCGGTTTCCTGAACCACCGGGCCAGCGGGCGCGCGTGGGGGCGTGGGTGCGGGACCGCGTGCGTCCGGCACCGTGAGGCACAGCAGGCTTTGGCTGTCGGGCATCCATTGGAATGAGCGGCCCAATGTGGCGTTGAGCTTCACCCCGGGGATGGCGCGCGGCGCGTGGCCCAGCTCGCCCACCCATAGCGCAACCGCCGTGCGACCGTATTGCAGAAAGGCATACTTTTTTCCATCCGGCGACCACACCGGAAGACTCACGCGGCGAGCGACGTTGGGCAGTTGGATAGGGATTGTCTTGCCCGTGGAAAGTTCCTTCAACCTCAGTCGGAAAAAATAATCCGGATGCGTCGGGCCGTTGTTGAATGGATTGAGCCGCACGCCCGCCAGCGCCACTTCGCGCTGTGCCATTTCCTCAATGCGGCGAAACCGAAACTCCTCCGCCACCAGCAAGTGCCGCTGATCCGGGCTGAGTGAAACGCGCGGCATTGGGCGCGAGGCGAACAGTTCCTTCGCCGCCTCGGGCGGTTCGAGATATTTCTGCTGCGCCTGTGCCAGCCCAAAAAACAGGCAAGACAGGACAAAAATGACGGCGCGTGAACTCACAGTGTGTTGGCGAAAATCATCCCAGAACCCGCCCGCCACGGCAAGCTCCTTGCCTCCCGCCGCGCGGATAGGTACTTTGACGGCAGATGTTGATGCGTGTTCAAATAATCGTTGCGACGCTGGTTTTCAGCGTGTCCTGCCTGCAATGGCCCGATGCACCCCCACCGCCCAAGCAGCTTACCGACACCTTCCGCCTCCAAAAAATTCGCGCCATCGGCGCAGCCATCACCGAGGCACGCGCGGAAAAGCACCTGCCCGGCGGCGTCCTGTGGCTCGAACGCAATGGCGTGCATTTCACCGAAGCCTACGGGCACGCGCAACTCCAGCCCGTGCCCGCCCTCGCGCAGCCCGATACGATTTATGATGCCGCCTCGCTCACCAAAGTGGTCGCCACCACGCCCGCCATTTTGTTGCTGCACCAACGCGGGCAATTGAGCATTGAGGATCCGGTCAAAAAACACATCCCCGAATTCACCGGCGATGGACGCGAAGCCGTTACTGTGCGCCATTTGCTCACCCACACCAGCGGGTTGCGTCCCGATATTTCTGTGAACGGATGGGATGGCCACGCCGAGTGCATCGCCAAATGCGTCGCTGAAAAACTCCGCACCCCGCCGGGCACGGCGTTCAAATACAGCGACATCAATTTCCAATTGCTCGATGAAATCATCCGCCGCGTCACGCGCCAACGCATCGATGTGTTTTGCGAAAAAGAAATTTTCGGTCCGTTGAAAATGACCGACACCGGCTACAACCCTCCCGCTGCAAAACACCCGCGCGTGGCACCCACCACCGTCACCGATGGCCAAGCCCTGCGCGGCATCGTGCACGATCCGCGCGCGCGCAAGACTGCCGGCGTCGCCGGCCACGCCGGCCTCTTCACCACCGCGCCCGACCTTGCCAAATACGCCCGCTGCCTTCTCAACGGCGGCGCGCCGATTTTCAAAACTGAAACTGTGAAGCTAATGACCACCGCCCAAACACCCCTGCGCGCCCTCGGTTGGGATATGACCTCCGGCTACTCCAGCCCACGCGGCGAAAAAGAGGGCACGCAATTTTCTGACGGCTCCTACGGCCACACCGGTTTCACCGGCCCTTCCATTTGGATCGATCCCCTTTCGAACACGTTTATCATTTTCCTCTGCAACCGCGTGCACCCCACCGGAAAAGACGCGAGCGTTGTGCCGCTACGCAGAAAAATCGGAACCCTTGCCGCGGAAGCGGTGAAGGGATTTGATTTTAAAAACTGACAGGAATAGAACTACTTCAACTCCGGCACCGGCCAATCGCGTTTATCTTCCGGAGAGACTTCCACCGGTTGCCCATTCCAATCATGTCGTTTGCGGTTCACTACCAAGCCGCGTTTTTGCAATTCCACTTCATGGCGCAAACCGGTGGCGTTGGCGTCCGCGCCAAACACATTGAACGTCACCACGCCCGGCAAGTACGTGAGGTCGCCGTGGAACCATTGGCCGAAGGGCACCGTCACCGGCAGATGCGTGGGCGTGACATAATTGGTGGTGGTCGTTTTGAAATCCTGCGGCACGGTTTCGCCGTTGAAAATCACCGTGCGATTCGTGATGCCCGCGCTGGGGAGATTCACCACCATCATCGGCGCGCCCGTTTGGTTGGTGGTGTACGTGACTTCCCAACCGCCATCTTTGCTGCGGATATTTTGATCGGTGGAATACAGCAGCACATACACGCCTAACGCGATGAAAAACATGCCCGCCACGAAGGGCATCATGCTTTCGCGCCTCGACGCTGGCGAAGTTGATTCAGGTTCGCCCACGCTCGCGGTTTAGTACTCGCTCTTTTTAGTGATGCCCGGCTGCGGCACGGGATAAAACCCGTCCTTATCCGCCGTCACCGGCGCTTTGCTGTCGAAGCCTTTGAGCTTATCCAAATCCGGCGCAAGCGGCTTGGCATTGAGCGCGTCATCCCAGCTGGTTCGCTGACCTGTGTGCGCGGCCATCCGGCCCATGTTGCAAACCTGACTCGCCAATGCCCCGCGTTCGGCTTCGTTGTACGGTTTGTTGTTGCGAATGGCATCCAGCAAATCTTCCCATTCGTCCTGATACGGATTGGTCTCGCGCGCAGGGAATTTCCAAATCTGATTTTTCGGGTTCGGCGTGAGCCCGCTATATAAAGTGCTCGGTGCCGGCCAATGGCCATTGGCCGAGAAGGTGCCAAACCCTTTCGTGCCATGCACATAACTGGCAAACTCATTGTGGCACCCTTGAATCGTGCGACCGTAATGCATCAACTTCGTGCCATCGGCGTAGGTGTACTCCACCGTGTACGTGTCGAGATTCTGATCCACATACGGCTGGCCCTGTTTATTCTCCGTGTAATGTTTGCCGCCGGTGGCCTGCGCCATGATCGGCCACGCCCATTTGTCGCGCGTGCCAATCACGTCAAACGGATCGCCGCCCGTGTTATTTGGATCGCCCATCGCTGCGCCTTTCATCCAGCAACACTCGTCGATGTTATGAATATAAAAATCATTGAAGCAACCGCCACTGGCCCAGATGAAACTATGGAAGCGCTTAATCTGCCAGCGAATCTCCTCCAGGTTTTTGTATTCCGCGCGCAACTTCTGCGGGATCGTCCGCGACGAAGCCACCGGCCCGTGCATCCGATAGCTGCGCATCAGCACGATATCGCCAATGGCACCCTCCTGAATTTTATCCGCCATCGCGCCGCGCGCGCGACTGTGCCGGCACATCAGGCCCACACCCACTTTCAGGTTTTTCTTCTTCGCGGCTTTATTGATCTCCAGAATTTTCTTCGTGCCATAGCCATCGGCCGTCACCGGTTTTTCCATAAACACGTTGATGCCCTTCTCCACTGCGTATTGGTAAAACACCCAACGAAACGCCGGCGGCGTGGTGAAGATGGCCACGTCACCCTTGTCTAAATTATCGATCGCCTTCTTGTAGCCATCAAAGCCAATGTGCTGGCGGTCAACCGGCACATCCACTTTTTTGCCGTGCTTGCGCTTGAGGCCATTGAGGCTGCCCTTGAGATTACTCTCAAAAATATCCGCCACCGCCACCAATTTTGTGGGGCCGTGTCCGGCGGAAACTGAAAGCGCATTGTCCGCCGCACCGGAGCCGCGCCCGCCCGCGCCCACGAGCGCCACCTTCACGGTATCATCCACCGCCGCGTGCACGTGCGGCAACGCCACGCCGGCCAACGCCGAGGCGGCTGTCACTTTGCCGGTGGTCTTAATGAAATTTCGACGATTCGATTTTGAAGAATTGGAATGTTTCGGCATGCGCGAATGGTCAACCGTCCGATGCCTGCCGTCAATGGGAAATCGAAAATTGTGATCACTTCTTCACCGCCGCCGCCATTGCGGTTTTGATGTGGGGCACTTCGCCGTAGGGATCTTTTTGGGTTTTGCAATATTCGATGAGGCCGGCGGTCATTTCGCGCACGATGGCTTGGCACGCGGGATCGGTGAATCGGTTGGTCAATTCATCCGCATCCTTTTGCAAATCAAAGAGCCACGGTTTGCCGGAGGAAGCGTACACGAGTTTATAGCGATCGCTCACCGCACAAAGCCACGAAGATTTCGGATTGCTGGTGGAACGCAAAAACGTCAGATCCCGCCAGCGACCGCCCTTGGCGCGGAACAGTTGCGCCGCGTTGCGACCGTTGACTTCGAGGCCGTGCTTCACTTCCATCAGGCTCATCACCGTGGGGAGGAAATCCACGCAACTCAGCGCCTCGCCCACCACTGTGTCGCCGTTAATTTTTCCGGGGCAATAAATGATAAACGGAATCCGCGCCGACCCTTCGTACGGCACGCCTTTATTTAGCCGACCGTGTTCGCCGCACAAATCACCGTGATCTGCGGTGAAAACGATGACCGTATTTTCCAACTGCCCATTCTTTCGCAATGCGGCGAGCAGCCGACCGATGTTGTCGTCGATGCATTTCACCATTCCATAATAGCTCGGCATCAACACCCGCACCGTGTCGGCGGTAATCCTCGGCGCCTTCGCGGCCCACACGGGAGTTTGCTCGCGCGTTTTAGTAACCGACCGCGGGATGGGCACCTTCACGTCGGCGTACATTTTATCATACGGCGCGCGCACGGTGTTCGGCCCGTGCGGATCGGGATAGCTCACCATATAACAAAACGGCTTTCCCTTTTTGGCGTTCACAAAATCAATCGCCTTGTCGGTGAGCCAATCGGTGGAAAAAGTTTTTTCATCCGCGCCTTTCAATCCGTAATCCGGCTTGCCATTTTTCAGTGACGCCACCCGCGGCCCATTCGCTCCATCGCCAAACATTTTCCAATGCCCGCGATTGAACATAAACCGATTATCCTCCCAACCAAACTGACGCTTCGGCCCCCACTGCGGTTTGCCGAAGCCATCGAGATGCCACTTGCCCGCGTAGCCCGTGGCCCAACCTTTGCGCCGCAGCACCTCGGCGAACGTCACGATGTCATCGCCAAGTTTGATGTTATTATTCGTCACCGGCGTGTGTTGCGGAAACTTCCCGCTCATCAACGCCCCGCGCGACGGCGAGCACACGGGCGTAGTCGCATAAAAACTCGTGGCCACCGCGCCGTGTTTCGCAATCCAATCAATGTGCGGCGTCTTCACAACCGTGCCGCCATAACAACCGAGCGTTTTGAAATGATGTTCGTCCGTTTGAAGTATCAACAAATTGTACGGAGCCACTACAGCGGCAACCGAGGTGAACATCGGAAACAACAAGCCCAGCAAGAGTATGAATCGCATCCCCAAGATTGCGTCAAACCCCCGCCCACGCCAACCGAAAACTGAGCGGGCCCAAGTGCTGCCGCTTCCTGCTCGCTCTGACCGCCACTGGCTTTACACTGGGCCAACTGCGCGCGGCCGCGCCGCAGCTCATCGAATCCAAACGCACGGCCAAGGCCCTCGGCTCGGCGGTGGCCATCACCGTTTTCCACACTTCCCGCA
>JAAZZB010000037.1 GCA_014239365.1 Verrucomicrobiia bacterium
AATAAACCACAATGCCGATCGGTCATTCTCCCTCACCCTAACCCTCTCCCGCTGGGAGAGGGAATAAACCACAATGCCGATCAGTCGTTCTCCCTCACCCTAACCCTCTCCCGCTGGGAGAGGGAATAAACCACGATGCCGATCGGTCATGCTCCCTCTCCCAGCGGGAGAGGGCCGGGGTGAGGGAGAAAAGCAACTAACCCTGTAGCCCGGCCCACCGGGCCGGGCTACATAATTCCCCGCTTGCCTGCACTCGCATTTTGCAGTAAATTTTTCATCGTACCCGTGGCACGCAACCCATCCAGAGCCGGCTTTACTTTGCCGGAAGTGCTCGTCGCCGTGGCCATTTTGGCTCTGGTGATGACGATGGTGTTCGGCGTGTTCGGCTCGCTGCTCACCGCCACGCACACCGGCGTGGAAACGGCCGACACCACTCAACGCGAGCGAATGGCTTTGCGCGCAATGGCCGATGCGCTCGCCGGTGCCTCGTGGTATCGCCAACGCGGGCCGGGGCATTTCATCGCCGCACAGGGCGCGGCAGGATTTAGCCAATTGGAATTGGTCACCCGCGTGCCGCCCGGCTTTTGGGGTGAACGCGCACTGGGCCAATCTCCGTTGCGGCGCGTGCAGTTTATTGTGGAACCCACGCGCGGCGGCGGCCATCAACTGGTGCTTAAACAAGAAGCGCTATTGGCCGACACCAATTCCGTGACGCGGGCGCACCGCACTGTGTTGCTGCCGCAGGTCACGCAGTTTCTTATCAACCTCCGCCCACACGGGGCCGATGCCCAGTGGCAACCGCTTTGGGATTCCACCAACGCATTGCCCCGCCTCGCGCGCGTGGAGCTGGCCACGCACGCAAATCAAAAACCCCGCGCCAAGGAAATGGCCGTGTACGCCAACGCCGCCTCGCACGCCAGCGGCGCGCCGGGCATCGGCAACACCCGCCGCACCTCAGGCATTGTGTTTGGCGAAGGCGGGTTCAACATCGACAAAGGTTCGTCCGATGGACGGCTGATTTTTCTCATCGATAAATCCGGCAGTATGCGCGGCGAACGATTGGCCGTGGCCAAAAAGGCATTGATGAACACGCTGCAACAAATGGAAGAAGGCAGTAAATTTTACATCTACTTTTTCAATCGCGAAGCCGACGCGATGCCCGCCAGCGCGATGCTCGATGCTACGTCGGACAACATCAATCGTATGGCCGACTGGTTGGGCACCCGCGATGCCCAAGGCGGCACCAATCCCATCCCCGCACTGAACGGCGCGTTCGGCCACGAGCCCACGGAAATTTGGCTGCTCACCGATGGGCAGTTTCATCCGAAAGTGATGGAGACCGTGAAGCAACTCAACACCGGCAAAGACATCAAAGTAAACACCCTCGGCCTCGGCGACGAAATCCGCGGCCGCCGCGGCGAAGCCTTGCTGATGATCATCGCCAAAGAAAACGGCGGCACTTACACCTACGTCAACCCCGAAGCCAACGCCCCGGCACCCGCGCCGCCCGCGCCACAGAAATAAGTAAAAGATGGTGCGCGGTATTGGGCTCGAACCAATGACCTCCACCGTGTCGAGGTGATGCTCTACCAACTGAGCTAACCGCGCAAATGAGGTCGTTCTGTGTGCCAAACACGGGGGCGACTGGCAAGCTCAATCGAGTTTTTTAGACACGGATTTCACGGATTAACACGGATTTTTTCTGAAGAATTTGTGTAAACCGTTCTTTCTTTTTTACGGATTGGGTGAAGCGCCATCGGCGCGCAATGGGATAGCCCGGGGCAACGCCCCGGGAACAGGTGGGGGTAAAACGGAAGAGCTCTGTAAGAGCGAAACAAAAATCGCTCCAAGGCGGCGGGACATATTTCGCCCTTTCAGGGCTTTGTCTTTTTTGTGTTCTTGTTACCCGGGGCGTTGCCCCGGGCTATCTCATTTTGCCCCGTTGGGGCAAGGGAGTGAGAGCCGCATTGCCAATTTGCTTTGCCTCATTTTTCCATCTGTGAAAATCCGTGAAATCCGTGTCTTTCTATTATGTCCCCATCGGCGTGCCGACGTTCAAATTGTGCTTCAAACAATAGGCGGTGTTGTCGACGTATTTTTGGGCCCACGGTTTTAGGTCGGCGCGTTCTGCTTCGGTTAGGGGGCGGATGACTTTGGCGGGGCTGCCGAGGACGAGGGAGCCTTCGGGGATTTGGGTGCCACCGGTGACGAGTGCGTTTGCGCCGATGATGGATTGGGAGCCGATGATGGCGCCATCGAGCACGGTGCTGTTCATTCCGATGAGGCATTCATCGCCGATGCGGCACGCGTGGACAACGGCGCTGTGGCCGATGGTGGTCCAGTTGCCGATTTCGCAGGGGAAGTCGTCGGCAAGATGGACGACGGTGCCGTCTTGGATATTGGTGTGATGGCCGATCTTGATGAAGTTGATATCGCCGCGCAAAACGGCGTGATACCAAACGCTGGAATGATCGCCCAAAGTGACATCGCCCACGACGACTGCGGTGCTGGCGAGATACACGCCTTCGCCGAGGGTGGGTTGGCGGCGGAGGTGTTGATCGAGTTGGGGATCGAGTTCGCCCATCGGCGGAGGGTGGCAGGGCGAGTGAGGGTTGTCGGCAAAAAAAGCCCGTCGGTCTGTTGCCAGAGCCGACGGGCTACCCAACCTGTCTATAATGTCTTCCTCCTGTTCGACTGCCTGAGTGGCGTGTCTGTTATTGAGACGAGATGGCGGAGGCTTTATTCACCCACCAAAGTGGAATTTTATGCGCACGCAAATTAGGGATAAATTCGCCTAAAATGGGCGTTTTTTGATGTATTTCGTGGGTATTTTGCCGGTGAGGCTTTTGAGGAATGACACGATATCCCCACGCTGTTCACCGGTCAATTCGCGGCCCAGCTGGTGTTTGGCCATTTTGGCGACGGCTTCCTCGAGCGTTTTTGCACTGGAATCGTGGAAATACGGGCCAGTTTTTTCAATATTCCGCAGGCTCGGTACTTTGAAGAACATCTTAAACGCGTCATTGCCCACAATCGCCGAACGCCCCGGATCGGTTTGATTAGGCCACGGCTTCACTAGGCCGAGTTTTTGGTAACTATTCCCGCCCACCAACGGGCCGGTGTGACAAGTCACACAGCCCACGGTGACAAAGGTTTTCAGGCCTTTTTGCTCTTTTGCAGTGAGTGCGGAGGGTTTGCCGGCAAGGAAATCATCGAAGCGCCCGGGCGTGACCAAATTCCGCTCAAACGCCCCGATCGCCGTGCCGACGTTCATATAAGTCACCGCATCATCATCCCGTGGAAACGCCTTCTTAAACAGCGGCGCATATTCCGGGATGCCCTTCAACTTGGCCACCACGGCGGCGGCGCTGGGCATTCCCATCTCTTTTCCCGCTAAAATAGGGCCTTTTGCCTGTTCTTCCACCGTTGGGGCGCGCCCATCCCAGAATTGGGCGATGTGGAAAAACGCATTATAAACGGTCGGAGAATTACGCCCCACCGGTTTTCCGGGCACACCCAGCGAAAAATCCAGCCCATCCACGCCGTATTTATCCAGCAAATGACAGGAATTACAGGCGATTTTGTTATTACTGGAAAGGCGCTTTTCGTAGTATAAATGCCGCCCGAGATCGACTTTCGCCTGATCCTCCGCACTGCGCGGCAGGCGATCCAGCGCGGTAAGTGGCGGTTGGAAAATGACTGACATTGCAGCAGCATCCGGAGCAGTTGGCGCTACGACTTTGGGAGTGTCCTGAGTTTTCCCTGTCAAAAGGGCCAGGAACGAGATGGCGGGAACGAGCAAAACCAACCGATGCATGCGCGGGAGGGTAGGGGTTGGCACGGCAAAATCAACCCAAAAAAAGTCCGCCCACCCGATTTTTTTGTGAAAAAGTGCTTGCATCCAATGGCACAAATCCCGTATTAACCCCCGCAACGCGCCTTTTTGGGCGTGGGGTTTTTGCCTCGGCATTCTCCCCATACAGTAAACTGCAGTATAAAGTTAACAACCTATTACAGGAGTAAATGAAAAATATGAAAATGAATAAATGGACCATGGGTCTCGCTGCCGCAGGCATCGTGTCCCTTTCGTCTGTCGCTCAGGCGCAAGATGCCGCCGCGGGCGCAGAAGCACTGGCCGCTTCCACAACCCTGAGCGGTTACGTAAGCACTGGCTACAAATTCAACAATGCCAACACCAATGTTGGCTACTTCCGCGCAGGCGAAGGCCGCAACGCGTTCAGCTTGGACGTGGTGGACCTGAAGCTTTCGTCCGCACAGGGCGACGGCGCCATGGACACCGGTTACACCGTTGAACTGTGGATGGGCCCGGCTGCCAACAACCTTGGCACTGGCACTGATGTTGGATCGGCCTCCGGCGTTCAAAACGGTACTGTTGAGCTGATGCAGGCCAACATTGATCTGCGCATTAGCGGAATCGACCTGAAGGTCGGTCAGTTTGGCACAGTTGTTGGCAACGAAGTCTACAACTACAACGAGAATGCGTTCTACACCCATTCGTTTGGTTTCGCCCTTGAGCCAACTCATCACACTGGCATCCTGGCTTCCTACACCGTGTCGGATGACTTGCAGATTTCTGCTGGTCTGGCCAACACCACAGGTCCTGAGACGAATGGTAATGCAGGGGGAGGTAACGGTTCGAGTAAGACGATCCTTGCTTCTGTTTCCTACACTCTGCCTTCCGGCACAGGCGCCTTGGCAGGCACTAAGCTGTACTACGGCCTCGTGACGGGTAATGCCACTGATGTTTCTGGCGACAATGATGACTATCACTACGCCAGCATTGCGCTGCCGGAGTTGGTCGCCAACCTGTCCATCAAGGTTTGTTGGGATCACGTGGAGTATAAAGATCAAGTATACGCCTCGAACGCAGTCGGATTATACCTTGGCTACACGTTGAACGATACCACCACCCTCAATTTTAGAGGGGAAATGGGTAACTACAACCAAAATGCAGGAAACGCTCAGGGCCTTGGCCTTGACAACGCTGATAACGTCCAGTCATGGACCATCGGGGTGAACCACAAGATCTGGGATAATGTAATCTCCCGTATCGAGTATCGCCATGATGAGGCGGATGCAGTTGGTTCTGCTGATGACCAGCAAGACGTGGTTGCGTTGAACCTTATCTACAGCTTCTAACTCACTGTTAGAAACCTTTTAAACCCCTTCGGGAAACCGGAGGGGTTTTTTGTTGCCTTGATGCGATTGGGGGTTGGGTGTTTAATGGGGTTGGAGATTGGGATGCGTGGATTGATTTTTTTTGGGTTGCTTTGGAGTGACGCTTTGCGGGCGCAGGATGCGGCGGAGTCGGCGCCGGCGTTGGTGGCTTCGGCTTCGCTTTCGGGGTATGTGAGTACGGGGTATCGTTGGGGGCCGGGCACAGGGAATTTTGCTTATGGGCTTTCGGGGACGACGAGCCGCGCGAATGCGTTTACGCTGGATGTGGTGGCGCTCTCGCTGCATCGGCCGATGGAGAATTGGATTTTGGATTCAGGCTATCGCGTGGATCTTTGGCTCGGGCCGGATGCGAGTGATTTGGAAACGGGCTCCACTTCAAATTCCGCTGAGCTGCGGCAGGCTTATTTGGATCTTCGTTTTCCTTTGGTCAATCCACTCACCGATGGCGAAACCACTAGCCTTGATTTGCGCATCGGCACGTTTAATTCAATCGTTGGCTTTGAGTCGCCCGATCACAATGCCAACG
>JAAZZB010000028.1 GCA_014239365.1 Verrucomicrobiia bacterium
GCTTGGATGAAGTGCGGTGAATGGCGGGGGTTTGGTGGATAACTTAGTTGGGGTCGAACGATGTAGCCCGGGCCGGTGGCCCGGGTAGGGACACACTTCGCGCGTCCGGACACGCGGACGCGCGGGAGCGCGTCCCTACCAAAACCAACCCGGGCCACCGGCCCGGGCTACATCGTTCGACCCCAACTAAGTTATCCACCAAACCCCCGCCATTCACCGCACTTCATCCAAGCTGCGCATAACCCTCCAGCAGTTTAAAATAACTCCAACGTGCATCCGCCACCCAACGTGCGTAAAACATCACTCACGAAAGCGGCTGAGCCCGCACGACACGGGACGACCTGAGCGGCCCCAGCCAGCTTTCGCAGGGAGGCTGCGGGACCGCCCGATGCCGGAAAACTCAACAGGTCCTGTCCACACCTACACCCACCCCCATAACCCCACACGGCATCGGTGCGTGCGCGGTTGAGGGTTGAGTGATGAGGGTTGAGTGAATATCGTTCGCGCGCCAATGCCACTCTCAACGCTCAACGCTCAACCCTCAACCATCCTAATCCTCTGCACCGGCAACAGTTGCCGCAGTCATCTCGCCGAAGGTATTCTGCGCACGGCCGTGGGCGATGCCGCCACCGTGGGCAGCGCGGGATCGCAGCCCGCTGGTTTTGTTCACCCAATGGCCATCGAGGTGATGGCCGAAATCGACATCGATATCAGCCGCCACACTTCAAAACATTTGAATGAGTTTTTAGAAAAAGAAGTGCACACCGTCATCACCGTGTGCGGCAATGCTGATCAGGTGTGCCCTGTGTTTCCCGGCCAAGCCGCCAAGCATCATTGGCCTTTTGATGACCCCGCGAAGGCCGAAGGCACCGAGGAAGAAATCCGTGCCACCTTCCGCCGCGTGCGTGATGAGGTTCGCGTGAAGTTTGAAGCGTATGCGCGGAGCTTGGCCACTGCCGGTTGAGCTTGCTAATCCGAAAACGGGCGTACTAAATGACCGCGTGACTTTGAATAAATTGATTTTAGTTTTGTCGGCAATTGCATTTGCAATGCTTGCGGCGGGTTGCAGTTCCACTGCCAAACCGTGGCGGCCGGAGAAGTTGGGCGTGCTGGGGATTCTTGGCAAACAATGGCAGGGGCGGCCCATCGAGCCTTCGGCCACGTTTGCGGATGTGGCTTACGGCACGGATGCGCGGCATCGGCTGGATTTTTTTCAAGCGCCCGGCGAGGGGCCGCGGCCGCTCTATGTTTTTTTTCACGGCGGCGGCTTCAGCGTGGGCGACAAGTGGGGGCTGCGTTCCGATGTGATCCGCGCCTTTCACGCACGCGGCATTTCGGTGGCTTCGTGTAATTATCGGCTCGCCCAATCCGGACCTTTGCCGCAGCCGCTACACGATGGCGCGCGGGCGATTCAATTTCTGCGCAGCAAGGCGAGCGAATGGAAAATTGATCCCCAACGCGTCGCCGCCGGCGGCCATTCCGCGGGCGGGCTGATGGCGTTGTGGCTGGCTACTCACGATGATTTGGCAAACCCCGCCAGCGACGATCCCATTGCCCGGCAGTCCACCCGCCTCACCTGCGCCGCCACCAGCGATGCGCCCACCAACCTCGACGCCACGGTGGTGTTCGGATGGTTCGGCGTGAACAACCTCAAGGAATATCCGAGCACCAAAGATTGTTTCGCAATCCAGTCGCTCGACGAACTCACCCATCCGCGCGTGATCGCCTTGGCGCGGCAATGCTCGCCCTACTATCACGTGAGCGCTGATGACGCGCCGGTTTTTCTCAGCCACACGCGGGCCAAAGATCCCGTCACCGAACGCACCCGCCCAAACTCGTGGGTGCACCACGCCCTCTTCGGCCTTAAGCTGCAGGAAAAAATGCGCGCCGCCGGCGTGGAATGCATCGTGCATTACAAACACGGCCCCGTGCCGGAAAATTATAAAGACGGCGTGGACTTCGTCGCACAAAAATTCGGCCAGAAATAAATTGGCTGAAAGGAATTAACCGTTCGTGCGAGTTGGCGCGGTGTGGGTAGGGCGCGCTCTCCGAGCGCGCCTTGGCGGTTTCGGAGAAACCGCCCTACTCCTTCGGCCGCCCCGCTTGTTTGGCGCGGATAAAATCCGAATGCTCCAGCCGCAGCAATTCCGTAGTGCGGCGGATGAGGTGCTCCTCGTATTTATCCAAATCCCCATCGGCAAACGCCACGCGCCACATCGCCGTTAGCATCGCGCACTTTTGTTCGCGCGTGCAGCGTTGATTGATGAGATGCGTGTACGGAAATAAATCCGTGGCCCCCTCCGTCTCCGCCTTTGCCTGATCGAGCAGCGCCGTCACCGTCGCGCGTTTCAGCCCCAGCTCACTTTCCAGCGCGCGCAAAATCGCCTGCGTCTCCTTGGGGTCATCCTTATAATCCGCCTCCGCCACCTCCAACAACAAAGCCGCGCAAGCCATATGCAATTGCTCCGGCGTAATCTCCGGCTCCACCGCGCCATCGGTTGATTCTGTTTCCGTCGCTTCAGCGTTCTCCCCAAACAATTTACCAAAAAATCCCATACGCGGAAAAGCCTACCGATAAAAAAAGAAAACGTCCACCGAATGTAGCCCGGGCCGGTGGCCCGGGTTGGTTTTCGGTAGGGACGCGCTGCCGAATGTAGCCCGGGCCGGTGGCCCGGGTGGACGCGCACAGCGCGTCCCTACCGAAAACCAATCGCAAACCAATTGTAAACCAATCCAAAACCAACCCGGGCCAGCGGCCCGAGCTACATTAACCCTTTAAGCCTCTCAACAATTGCAATGCCATTTGCGGCAGGCTATTGGCTTCGGTCAGCATTTGGGTGCCGGATTGCACGAGGATTTGGCGGCGGGCAAATTCGGTGGCTTCCACAGCCACATCCACATCGGTGATGCGGCTTCTGGCGAGGGTGAGATTGTGTTTGGTTTCGGTCAGCTGAGCGTCTACTGACTCCATCCGCGCCTGCGAAGCGCCCAGCCCCGCGCGATCCAGCGCCGCCTGTTGCGCAGCGGTCTGCACTAATCCCATTGCCGTTCCGGCTGAGGCGAGGTCTTTGAGGTGAGTGCCGATGGTGAGTGGAGTCGCACCGGGATCCGCAGAAGTGGGGTCATCGGTTACCACCGAATTGGACGGAATCTTGGTCGCGCCGGGATCTTCGTTATTGCCCGAGGCGGTGGGATTCACACTCACCAAACCATCGGTGGCGATTGCATCATTAAAAAAAGAGTTATCAATGAAATCGTCATTCATCATTGAATTAATTTCTGTTGCTGTGAGGGCGCGGTCAAAAATATTGATGTCATCAATGGAGCCGAGCCAATCCTCACCGGCGGGATTGGAATTGTAACCAATGATGCCGCTACCGAGCACGGTGTTTGGCGAAAAACTCCGCGTGTCGACTAGCGTGCCGTCGATATATGACTTGGCCGTGCCGGAGTGAAGAGACCACGCGACGTGATGCCAATTGCCATCCGCCAAATTTCCGGGGATCACGTATTCATTGGAGGCACCCCACGCAGTGGGCATCAGCTCGCCATTGCGAAGGACCAGCCCCATTGATTGATTTCCGGAACCAATGTTGCCGTAACGAATGATCGTTTTGTCGGTGCTTCCAACAGTGTTATCCAAACGAAAATAGGCGGCCATCGTGCGGTCTGCATTGCCGGTGGGCAGGCCGGTATCGGCGAACGTGATCTTATCGCCGGCGCCATCGAAGTAGTAAGCGCTGTTGGGGGTGCCGCTGCCATCGGTGGTGGGGTTGGGTCCAATCACGGTCCCATCGTGACCATTGCCGGTTGCATCCACCGCAGTGTTATTAAAACTGTCATTGAAACGAAAATTCAACAGCGGGTTGTCGAGGATGGGCTCGGTTTTTACAAATGACCCTTTGTCGAATTTTGTGGCTCCGCCGCCGGGATCGAGCATATGCCATTTGCCGCCGCTGTCCTTCCACATATCCACATTGATCACAAACCCATCCTGCGTAACTTTCCAAAGATCGATCGTGGTTTTCCAAGTCGACTGGCCTTCGATCGCATCGGTATAAACCGCCGCACTCAAATCCGGTTTGGTGATGTTAAACGTATTCCCATCGGCATCCTGCGTGACGGCCCATTGGCCGCCGTCGAAAAGGGCTGTGCCATTTTGTTCGCGGGAAACAGTTTCACGGATAAAACTTTTGAGCTGTTGAAACTCCGCGTCGTACAACGAACGGTCGCTTGGACTTTTAGTAGGATCCTTTGCGAGCATCGCCAGCTCGCCCATCCGCATCAGCGCGGCATCCACTGATTTGAGATAGCCATCCTGCGTTTGCGTAAACGAAGTGGCATTGGCCACATTATCGCGCGCCGCCTGCAGCAGCGAAATCTGCGAAGCCAACCGCGAACTCACCGCCAACCCCGCCGCATCATCGCTGGGGTTCACAATGCGCTGGCCCGAGCTGAGGCGACTGAGCGATTTGCCCAAAGCCTCCTGCGAATCATTGAGATTATTCGCCGCCCGCTGCGCCGCGCTATTCGTATTAATGACCATATTGCCGTTTTAATGCATATTAAGGCACAAAACACACAGCACCAAACGTGCCAAAGTTCAGAAAAAAAGGCGTGAAAATCCAATTTTATAGCGAAATTATCTAAAAAACACCCATTTCAGGAAGGCGCCCGGGTAGGGACACGCTGCCGCGTGTCCGTGGACGCGCACAGCGCGTCCCTACCGAAAACCAACCCGGGCCAGCGGCCCGGGCTACATCTTTCGACCCTCGACCTTTGGCCCTCGTCTCCACTACCCTCCCGCCTATGAGCAATTCTCTCAACGTGATGGCCGTGGTCGGTAGTTTGCAGGAAAAATCCGTGACTCGCGTCGCCGTGCGGCACGTGGCCGACGGGCTCGAAGCCGCCGGTTGCACCGTCGATTGGTTGGACCTCGCCGAGGCCAATTTGCCGATGGTGAATACCGACACCACCTTCAGTGCCGATCATTACGCCCCGCTCAACAAACGCGTGGAGGCGGCCGATGTGTTTGTGCTCGGCACGCCCGATTATCACGGCAGCGTGAGTGGCGCGATGAAGAATTTCCTCGATCATTTCTGGAAAGAATTCACCGGCAAACTCTTCGCCCCAATGGTGGCCAGCCACGAAAAAGGCCTCACCGTCCACGACCAAATGCGCACCATCGCCCGCCAATGCTACGCCTGGAGCCTCCCCTACGCCGTCAGCTTTATGGAAAAAGAAGACGTGGCCGAAGGCAAAATCGTCAGCGAAAAATTCCGGAACCGATTAGAAATGATGATCGCCGACGTACAAGTCTACGGCACATTGCTCGCCACCCAACGCCGCGCGGATCTCGCCGGCACCGATCCATCCTTCCTCGCCCAGTTGCGAAAATAATCCAGCGTTGAGCTACCGCGGGAGAGCGAGGGCCAATGTAGCCCGGCCCGGTGGGCAGGGACTACAACTGAGCCGAAGGGGGGTTAGACATCCGCACCCAAAGCCGGCAGCACTTTGTCTACGCGGGCGCGTTTTAGGCGGGCGAAGACGGGGAGGCCTTGTTCGGTGGGGAGGTGGAGTTCGCCTTGGATGAGGGGGCGGGCGTAGGTGATGAATTTTTCGTTGGGAAGCCAGCCGTCTTCGTCGATCCAATCGCGGGGGATGACGCGTTCCTGATTGGCGATGTCTTCGAGCGGTTGCAATGCGGTGCCCCACATATATGGCGCGTCGCTTTGGCGGACAATTTTTACCATAAATCCGCTCTCGCCTTCGACCGCCGCGCGCACGGCTGCTTCGCCGCAGGCAAAGGCTTCTTCCACATCGGTTTCGCTGGCGTAATGGGCGGCGGCGCGTTGGGCGTAGCCGAGCTTCACGGTGCGGGTTTTTAAATTCAACGCGGGCTCAATGATTTCCGCCAAGCGATCGGCGGCGCCGGCGAGCACGGGGTGGCCGAATGAATCGAGCTTCTCTTTGTCCGCGCCGATCTCGTTGCCTTCGGCGTCCTTGAGCCCTTCGCCGACGACCACGACGCAACAGCCGTGCTCGGCCACGGTGGCTTTGACTTTGGCAATAAATGCTTCTTCGTCAAAAGCAATTTCCGGCAGCAAAATAATGTGGGGCGGATCTTCCGGCTCGCGTTTGGCGAGGATAGTTCCGGCGGCAATCCAACCGGCGGCGCGGCCCATGACTTCGATGATGCAGCAGGAGCCGTCGTCGGTAGCCATGCTGCGGACGTCGGCGCCGACTTCCATTACGGTGGTGGCGTTGTACTTGATGACGCTGCCGTAGCCGGGGGTGTGGTCGGTGTGCGGCAGGTCGTTGTCGATGGTTTTGGGCACGCCGATGGCGCGCAAATCGTAGCCGCGTTTTTGCGCTTCGAGGTGCACTTTGTTGGTGGTGTCCTGCGAGTCATTGCCGCCGGCATAAAAAAAGTAGCGAATGTTGTGCGCCTCAATCACCTCGAACAAGCGCTTCATATCGGCCGCGGCCTGTTTGGGGTCGGTCTTGAAATTGATTTTATAACGGCACGTGCCCAGCGCGGCGGCGGGTGTGTGCTTGAGGCGTTGGATGTCGTTGGTGTTTTCCTCGCCGATATCCACGAGCTCCTCACGCAGGATGCCGTACACGCCATTGAGGCCGCCGTAAATTTCCTCAATGCACTCGTGCTTGCCCGCTTCGCAAATGACGCCCGCCACGCTGGAGTTGATCACCGCCGTGGGGCCGCCGCTTTGTGCCACCAATAAGTTGCCTAATAATTCTGCCATCAAATGAAGGGCCGGAACGATGCCTATCGGCGGCGGGTGTGTCAAAACGAAAGGGTGGGGGGAGTGAGTGGGGAGTGGGGAATTGGGAGTAGTGGGAAGTGCTCCGCGAAATGGATTCCCGAAGGGAATCAACATTAATAGCCCCGGGTGAAACCCGGGGAAAACAGGCGCAAAAAAACAACCCCGAAGGGGTTGAACACGGCGGGCGAATTCAACCCCTTTGGGGTTGTAATCAAAACTCGGTTTCCATCCCATGGGTTTCACCCGAGGCTATGATTGTTCATCCCTTCGGGATGCGTCGCCAACCCGTGAAGCGCGAATCAAATTTCACGAATCTTGAACCGCCTCTGTTTCTCTGCTAGGCTTACCCGCTCATCCGTATGGGACAGAATTTATATCACAAAGTTTTCGATCGGCATTGCGTGGCGCAATTGGCTTCGGGGCAGTTTCAGCTTTTTATCGGGCTGCATTTGGTTCACGAGGTTACCTCGCCGCAGGCGTTTGCGATGGTGCGTGAGCAAAACCTCAGCGTGCCGTTTCCCCAGCGCACCTTCGCCACCGTGGATCACATCATCCCTACCACCGGCGCGGGCCGCCAACGGCCTTTGCAGGATCCGCTCGCCGAGGAGATGCTCCAGCATATTGAGCAAAACACCGCCGACTTTGGCATCAACTTTTTTTCACCCGAGAAAGGTGAGCAAGGCGTCGTCCACGTCGTCGGCCCCGAGCGCGGCCTCACGCAGCCGGGGATGACCATCGCGTGCGGCGATTCGCACACCTCCACCCACGGCGCGTTCGGCACGCTTGCGTTTGGCATTGGCACGAGTCAAGTGGCCGACGTGCTCGCCACGCAAACGCTTGCGATGGCGAAGCTCAAGGTGCGCCGCATTAATTTCACCGGCGCGCTGCAGCCGGGCGTTTATGCAAAGGACGTCGCGCTTGCTTATATAAACCGCCTCGGCGTCAACGGCGGCGTGGGCTACGCGTACGAGTTCGGCGGCGAGGTCATTGATCGAATGACGATGGAAGAGCGGATGACTGTTTGCAATATGTCCATCGAAGGCGGTGCGCGCTGCGGTTATGTGAACCCCGATCAAACCACGTTCGATTACCTCAAAGGCCGCGACTACTGCCCCGAAGGCGAGGCGTGGGAACGCGCCGTGGCCGATTGGCAAAGCCTCGCCAGCGATGCCGATGCGGATTACGACGACGTCATCGAAATCAAAGGCGAAGACATTGAGCCATTCGTCACGTGGGGCATTACGCCTGCGCAATCGGTTGGTGTGGCGCAGGATTTGCCGCAAGTCGATTCCTTCGCCGAGGCCGATCAACTTGTCGTGCGCGAGGCGTATGAATATATGAGTTTTGAAGAAGGCCAACCCATCGTCGGCACGCCGGTGGATGTCGTCTTCATTGGCTCGTGCACCAACGGGCGGATGTCCGATTTGCGCGAAGCGGCGAAATTCGTCAAAGGCAAAAAAGTCGCCGAAGGCGTCCGCGCCCTCGCCGTGCCCGGCTCGCAGGAAGTCGCCCGCCAAGCCATTGATGAAGGCTTGGATAAAGTTTTTGATGAAGCCGGATTTCAATGGCGCGAAGCCGGCTGCAGTATGTGCCTCGCGATGAATCCGGATCAATTGTCCGGCAACGAAATCAGCGCCAGCACCTCCAACCGAAATTTCAAAGGCCGCCAAGGCTCGCCCACTGGCCGAACGCTTTTGATGAGCCCCGCGATGGCCGCCGTCGCCGCGGTTGAAGGGAAGGTGACGGATGTGCGGGAATTTTTAGAATGACAAGCCACGGACTCGCAAGCTCGTCCCTCCATCGCCGCACCGGAAAAATGGAGGGACGAGCTCGCGAGTCCGCCCAATGAAATCTGACGAACCAAAATGGCAGACAACACAGTCACCCAAATCACCGGCAGCGGCATTCCGCTGCGCGGCAATGACATCGACACGGATCGCATCGTCCCCGCGCGGTTTTTGAAATGCGTCACCTTCGACGGCATTGGCGAGCACGCGTTTGCCGATGACATCAAAGGCCTCGCCGCTAAAGGCGAGACGCATCCTTTCGCCGACGCCCGTTTTGCCAACGCTGCTGTGCTTGTCGCCAATCAAAATTTTGGCTGCGGTTCCAGTCGCGAGCACGCGCCGCAATCGCTCCAGCGCTGGGGCATTCGCGCCATCATCGCCGAGAGCTACAGCGAAATTTTTTATGGCAACTGCGTCTCGCTCGCCATCCCGTGTTTCACTGCCGATCACGAAACCTGCGCGAAACTACAGGACGCCATCGAGAACAACCCCGAAGGCAAACTCACATTGGACATCGCCGCCGCCTCCGCCACCGGCCCTTGCGGCACCGTCTCCCTCCAAATCCAATCCGGCGCTCAAGGCCAGCTATTGGATGGCTCCTGGAATGCCCGCGCCGGTTTGTTGGAAAACCTCGCCGACGCCAAGGCGGTTGCGAAAAAATTGCCCTACGTTTCCAACTACGCGTAGGCCAAAACGCACAAAACCAAGACACAGATTGCACGGATTTTTTAATCTGTGAAAATCCGTGCAATCTGTGTCAAAAAATGGGGCGAGGTGGAACTCGCCCCTTCCGCCTTACCTTTGGCTTGGCACGCGCTCTACATTTCCCTAACTTTCGCGCGGATGTCTGACGCGATTATTGAGTGTAGTGGGGTGACCAAACTTTTTGGTGACTTTGCCGCGTTGAATAATGTTTCGCTCAGTGTATCGCCGGGCACGATTGGGTTGCTCGGGCCCAATGGCGCGGGGAAAAGCACGCTCATCAAATGTTTGTTGCAATTGCATCCCATCACGATGGGCGATGCGCGGCTTTTGGGGCGCGATGTGGGCAGTGAGGGCCGCGAGATTCGCACGCGCGTGGGCTACGCGCCGGAACAGGATTGCCTAATCTCGGGGATGCTCGGCTGCGAATACGTGACGTATTGCGCGCAGCTCAACGGGTTGCCGTTCAAGGAGGCGCGGCAGCGGGCGCATGAGATGCTCGATTTTGTGGGCATGGGGCAGGAGCGTTATCGCGCGGTGGATACGTATTCCACGGGAATGAAACAGCGCGTCAAACTCGCCCAAGCGATCGTGCACGATCCGGAATTGGTTTTTCTTGATGAACCCACCAACGGCCTCGACCCGCGCGGGCGTGAGCAAATTCTGCAGCTCGTGGAGAGCCTTTGGAAGCAGCACCAAATTTCAGTGATCCTCTCCTCGCATTTGTTGCAGGACGTGGATCGCATTTGCGGCGAGATCATTATCATCGCTCGCGGCGAGGTGTTGGTGCAGGACACCTTGAAAAATCTCAAAGCCCGCCGCGCGGGGATTGCTGAGTTGGTGGTGGAAGGCGAACACAGCCGCGTGCTGGAAGTGCTCCACGCGAATGAGTGCACTGCCGAACTGGAATCCAACGGACACATCACCGTGCGGCACGGGCGCGAAAGTCTCACGCCGGTTTTGAAATTTCTGCGCGAAGAAGGCGTGCGCCCCATCGAGGCGTTGCCCAGCCCCAATGCTTTGGAGGAGGTTTTCCTTCAAGCCCTCTCGACTCATGGCCCTGATTGATTCCAGCTACACCCATCGCGATGGCGAAACGCGCGGCATCGGCTATCGCCGTTGGGTGATTGCGCAAGCCACGCTCACGGCGTGCCTCAAAGTGAAGGGGATGCGTTGGGTGGTGTGGACGTGTTGGATTTACGCGCTGTTGCAGGGGGTGTTTCTGTTTGGGTTCGGGCAGTTGATGGTTGAGAACAGCGCGGTGTCCGACTTCATTACGGAAGATTTGGATCTCTTCAAATCCTTCGCGCCAATGTTCCGGGAATGGGCGGCTGATAATCCGCGCATTGCAATTGGCATGACGTACAACATGTTCTTTTATTTGTTCACAGGCGCGATCGTATCTTCGCTCACGCTTTCGCTCGTGGCATTGGGGATGGCCATCCCGCGGCTGATCACCAGCGATCTATCCAGCCGCGCGATCACGATTTATTCGTCGAAAGCCGTGAGCCGGTTTGATTATTGCCTGGGCAAATTCGCCGGCGTGCTGCTGCTGCTCACGCTCACGTGGCTCGGGCCAACGCTGGCCACGTGGATGATGGGAAATTTAATGGCGCCGGAAGTCTCGTTCTTTTGGCACACCGCACCGGCATTGCTGCATTCGGTGGCGTTCGTGGGATTGGGTATGGTGATTTTGGGGCTGATGGCACTGGGCATTTCGGCGATGACCTCCAGCCCGCGAATGGCCACGGCGCATTGGGTGGGATTGCTGCTAATGGGCGTGGTGCTCTCGGGCATCGGTATGGGCTCCAAAAATTATTGGCTGCAATACCTGAGCTTTTGGTTCGACCTTGAATTATTGCAGCGGAGCATTTTCGACATCGGCGGTGACTTTAAAGAATTGGGCGACAAATATCCGGGCTTCACAGAAATGGGCCTCATCAAAACCATCAAAACGCGCCTGGCATTGACGGCTGAAAATGTCTCGGCCGCTCTCGCGTGCCTTAGCTTTTTATGCGCCGGCGCGTTGGTGATACTTTACAAAAAGGTGAAACCGGAATGAGCACCGTCCCGGTCATCCAAGCCACTGAGCTGAGCCGTTGGTACGGCATCGTGATGGGGCTCAACAACATCAGCTTCGACATCGGCCCGGGGCTCACCGGCTTGGTCGGCCCCAACGGCGCGGGCAAAAGCACGCTCATCAAAATCATCACCGGCCAGTTGCGTCCCAGTGACGGCGCGCTCACGGTGTTTGGCGTGCAGCCGTGGAACAATCCCGACGTGTTGCGCGAGATTGGTTTTTGCCCGGAAGACGATGCACTTCCGGATCGATTGAAGGCCCGCACGTGGCTGCGTGGCATGGCGATGCTCTCGGGCATCGCGCCTTCCGCCGCGCCGGATCACGTGGACGCCATTCTCGATCGCGTGAAGCTTGATCGCGTGCATTGGGAAAAACCGCTCGGCCAATTTTCCAAAGGCATGCGCCAACGCGTGAAGCTCGCCCAAGCGCTGCTGCATCATCCGCGTCTGCTGGTTTTGGATGAACCGATGAATGGCCTCGACCCGATGGGGCGGCAGGAGGTGCAGCGCATTCTCAAACAACTCGCCGCCGAAGGCACCACGGTGCTCATCAGTAGCCATATTTTGCACGAGCTGGAAGCGTTGTGTCCGGAGATTTTGATTTTGAATTGGGGCCGCGTCATCGCCAGCGGCAGCCAGCTCGCGCTCCAACGCCGCCTGCAAGGCACCGAGGCAAACCTTCACATCCGCTGCAGCGATCCCGCGCGCTTCACTCGCATCCTCTTCGAGGCCGACTTGCTGTTGGGCTTCGATAGCACTGGCAATGATGGCGACGATGGTAATGAAGGCGGGCTGGATTTGCGTGTGAAAGATCCGCAGCGCTTCAGCGATTCGCTCGTCGATTTGTTGACCGACAACAACATTGCCCTGCACGAACTGCGCAGCCGCGACCGATCGCTGCATGATATTTTTGAAAAGATGACTGAATGAGCCAGGATCCTTCCATATTGCCCGCAGTAAATTTTGGCGGTGCCTTGCGCGGCATGTGGGCGCTTGTGTGGGCGCAGCGTTGCACCACCGGTACGTTTGTCCGCTGGGGACTCGGCGCGTGCGCGCTCGGATTTCTGATGCTGCTCACCATCCAAAGCGGGGAGGAAAAAGGATGGCTCGGCTGGGTGATCGGTTTTTATATTCAGTTTCTCATCCCGCTCACCTGCCTCAATGTGTGTGGCTCAATGATTCGCGCCGAGGTGCAGGCCAACACGCTGAGCTTTTTGTGTACCCGCCCGCTGCGACGGCACACGCTGTTTTTGCTGCAATACCTTTGCCACGTGTTTTGGTTGCAGATAATTTTTTTCGGCGGCACGCTTGGCCTCTTCGCACTCGGCATCGTGAAGCAAGCGGAAGGACTCGGCGCGCTGTTGCCCACGATGTTGCTCACTCAATTCCTCGCCATCCTTGCCTGGAGCGCGCTTTCTGCACTGCTCGGTTTATTGCACCAACGCTTCGTGGTCATTGGCATTCTTTATTGGCTCATCGTGGAGGTCGGCCTCGGCATGGTGGAAACCAGCAACATCAATCAACTGTCCATCCTTCGCCACATCCACACCTTGCTGGCGCAAAACGAAATGGTCGCCGATATGTTTGTCCGGCAGATCGCTGATGCGCCGGTATCTGCCGCATTTGTGCTGGGCGGGGCCACGGTATTTTTCCTCGCCGCGGGTGCCGCGCTGTTTACCTACCGCGAATACCTCCCTTCGCAGGAAGCCGGCCAATGATCATTTACCACAACCCCCGCTGCTCCAAAAGCCGACAAGCCCTCGCGCTCCTTCGCGAAAACGGCGTGGAACCCGAAGTCATCGAATACCTCAAAACGCCGCCCACCAAAACCACCCTGCGCAGTTTGCTAAAAAAGCTAAACCTCTCCGCCCACGAAATCCTCCGCACCAAAGAAGATCAATACGCCGATTGCAACCTCTCGCCCCACTCCACCCAAGCCGAGCTCCTCACTGCCATCGCAGCGAACCCCATCCTCCTCGAACGCCCCATCATCATCAAAGGTAACCGCGCCGTCATCGGCCGACCGCCCGAGAATGTGAAGGCATTGCTCTAACCACAGAAAACACGGAGAAAAACCCAAATTGGGATTTGGCCCTTGGCCACTCACCCCTCTGTGCTCCCTGTGCCTCTGTGGTAAAAATCATTTGCCCCAAACTTCGATTCAATAAACACCTTAAAATCAATGAACGTTTTTCGATTGCATTAACTAAAAAAGTGATAGAGCATCCGCCAACCCAAAACCTCAAACGGGAAAAAAACTATGGCACAACCAGAAAAGAAAAAACCAGGCCGCCCAAAGGGCAGCAAAAACAAGGCTAAAAAACCGGGCCGTCCAAAGGGCAGCACGAACAAAAAGCCGGGCCGCCCAAAAGGCAGCAAAAACAAGGCTAAAAAACCGGGCCGTCCAAAGGGCAGCACGAACAAAAAGCCGGGCCCTCCAAAGGGCAGCACGAACAAAAAGCCGGGCCGTCCAAAGGGTACTAAGCTCCAGGCTTCTAGCGCTACTCGCACCGTGACCATTCCGGCTTCACTGGCCGATAAAATCCAGGGCTTAACCCTGCTTGGCAAAGGCGGCGATATTGAATCCGCACTGGACAAGTTGATTAGATAACTCTGACGCGAAAAACAGTAGTTCGACGTAAGTCTGTTTTATGCCGCCCTGCAACGGGCGGTTTTTTTTGTCAAAAAATAATCCGTGAAATCCGTATCACACCATTTACCAAGCCGGGACTTGCCTCGCTTAACTTTACCCGCCACACTTTCTCCATCTATGAAACGTCTGCTACTTTTCCTTTCCCTCGCCCTATTCGCGCCATTACTCCTGGCTAAACCCCCCAACATCCTCTGGCTGATCACGGACAACTGCAACCTCGACTTCGGCTGCTTCGGCCGGCAGGGGGTGCATACGCCGCATCTGGATCAACTGGCGGCGCAGGGCGTGCGGTACTCGCGGGTGTTTGCCACCGCGCCGGTGTGCGCGCCGAGCCGTTCGGCGTTCATGACCGGTATGTACCAAACCTCGGTGAATCTCCATCACTTCCCGGATCATCGCGACGACGGCTTTCGGCTGCCCGAAGGCGTGCGGCCGCTCACGCATCGGCTGAAGGAGGCCGGCTACACGACGGGATCCATCAAGAAAATCGGTAAGCAAGTGGTCGGCTCGGGCAAGCTGGATTTGAATTTTGTCAATGAAGGGAAAATCTTTGAGAGCACGAACTGGGATGACATCAAAAAGAGCCGCCCGTTTTTTCTGCAGGTGAACACGCCGGAAGCGGAGTATGACATTTATGATTTTCGGACGAACCGCCCCGAACGCATCAAATGGTGGGGCGAGGAGGAACACGTGCAGTATGCCAAGCCGGAATCAGTCGTGCCGCCGGCGTATTTTCCCAAACACAAAACTTCCAACGAGGAATGGGCGCGCTACCTGAATTCCGTTTCCAACATGGACCGCCGCGTGGGCATTGTTTTGGCGGAGCTGAAAAAGGAAAAGCTGCTCGACGACACAATCATCATCGTCTTTGGCGACAACGGCCGCGTGGATCATCGCAGCATCCATTGGGTGTACGACACCGGTCTGCACGTGCCGATGATCATCAAGTGGCCCAAGAATTATCCCGCACCCGAAGGCTTCAAACCCGGCACGGTGAACGACGAGGTGATCAGTCTGCTCGACCTCACCGCCACCACGCTCGCACTGGCCGGTGTGCCGCGCCCCTTGGGCATGCAAAGCCGCGTGTTCCTCGGCAAGGATCGCGATCCTCAGCGCCGATACGCCTTTAGCGCGCGCGATCGCGTGGATGATGTCCAGTTCCGCCTGCGGTCGGTCCGGGGCAAACGCTACCATTACATCCGCAACTTCCAGCCCGAGATCAACTTCGGCACCTACGTGAATTTTTACAAAGAGAAATGTTTCCCCGTGCAACAGGTCATGCGCGATCTGTACAAAAAAGGAACACTCGATCCGCACCTGCGCCCGCTCTTCACCGAGTTCCGGCGCGAATCCCTCTACGACACCGAGGCCGATCCCAACGAGCTCAACAACCTCATCGATTCCACGCGCCCTGAACACCTGAAAGCCCTCACCGAAATGCGCGCCGCCCTCGACACCTGGATCACCGAGACCGGCGATATGGGCTGGAAAAAAGAGCCCCCCGAGAAAATCGAAAAATTCCGCGCCGTCATGTACGACTGGTTCGGCGCCCCGGATTGGTATCCGTATAAACCCAAACATTCCTCATCGGCTTTGGAGAAGATCAATCAGGGACGGATTATTGAGGATTGAATTGATCTAGCGTATATTTATAATGAGCCTACACGTACATCGTAAATCTAATTCTAAAATGAAAAAAGTAGCGTTAATAATCACGTTTCTTGGTTTGGTTTTTAATGGGTGTAGAAAGGGCGAGAAAACTATTGCGAACTTTTCGGAGAGATTGATAACAAGGGAAATGATTGTGGGAGTTTATGAGAACACATCTCCCGGTGGCCGCATCACAATTGGGTTTGTTTTCTTGGGGAATGGTAATCTGAATGTGTACTCATTTTCGGGAGGGGAATTCGATTCAGTGAAAGAGCGTGGTGCTGAGAATGCGTTAACGTGGGAGTTACATGGGAGCGAACTGCACTTGGGGGGCGATCCTTCAAACAAACCAGGTGAAGTTTGGCGGTCACTAATCCTTAGGTCCGATCTAAGTGATGATGGCAAAACAGTCGTTTCACTGACAGGGATTGGGAAGATTTACGGGAAGGGCAAGCAGGCAATAAGGGATATTTGGGACGAAGAGTTTATAAAATCAAACCCTCCATTTACAAGTCGACCAGTGTTCATAAAAGTTCAAGACAGGGTTGATGTTTCCGGCGAAGAAATCACAAAAAGATTGAGTCAGAAACATATTGCAGAATTAGCTTGGATTTATTTTGCGGATTCATCCGTGCTGTCGGAGGGTGAATATAAAATATTATTAAATTGGGGGTCGCATGGAAGGGCATGGAACAAGGCGTCGTCTCCGATTGTGCGGGACTATTTGGACCAGGAAGTTTCAGCGGCCGATTTTGTGTTAAACGCAAATAGGCAACTAATTGAATGCCGGGCGATTATCCGGGATATGAACGCAGAGTTTGAGAAGGTAAATAATAAGGGGGTTAAGAAAAAACTGGAGCCACTGGTACAAGTGCACTTCAAGCTAATTAAAAATTATGAACTTCTATGCTCTGCGATTTCTGAAGGAAAACCGGAGGAAGAAAGAGTGCTTTGGGCCAATGTGGGTAAGTTGGCGGAGGAAAAGAAAGAAATTTGGGTTCCAGTAATGAAGCGAATGATGAAGATCGATTCAGATAAGCAAGTTGATAAAATCTGGGAAGAACGGCGGGAATTGTGGAGAAAGCGCTTAATCCCGCCCGAAAACAAGTGATAGCTGGCAAGGTGGGGTTTCGTCGGGGCAAATGCTATATATGCTATGATGAACGACACGTTGGAACAAATTAGGCAGCTTGTTGCCAACGGCAGCTATCGGATTTCCGATCACGGCTATGATGAGTTATCAGCTGATGGATTATTGGAGAGTCTGAACAAAGCTGTTTTGGTCGAGGAATATCTAAATTATCCGAAATGACCTTGCGTTTTGGTGCTGCAGCGCGATGATGATGGTCAGCCGGCAGTGTTGGTAACGGCGTATCGACCTGACCCGGATTGGTATCCGTACAAACCCAAACATTCCTCCTCAGCCCTGGAGAAGATCAATCAAGGGCGAATTATTGAGGATTGATCCTTGTGAAGAATGTGAAGTTAGAGTTGTCTTTTCGTGAATAATAATCTGACTCATTTTGATGCCTCAGCAATACGAAATTCGTTGTGTTATTTGTGGAACACCTGTTTCTGCCCCGATCGCTAAACTCGAAGACCTCAGGCTGCTAAATGAGGAATATGGTTCACCATATGTTCCCCGCGGATATTTCGTAACCTCTAACGGCAATTATAGTCCCGGTACGGAAGGTTGCCTAATTGTTAATCTCGAAGTTCTTTGCAGTAGTAAACTCCACAATGATCAAGGCCGATTGAATGGCTGTTGCGGTTTGGATGGCTGCGATGGCATCAATACGATGTGCATTAATGGTCATGAAATTGGCACAGAATGCTCAGATTGTTGGATGCCGCATCGTTTCGATTTCGATCCCAAACTGGTCGAATTAATTAAGGTGTATTGACACCGTTGGCGGGTAGGGCGGTTTCTCCGAAACCGCCTAGGCGCGCTCGGAGAGCACGCCCTACCTTCACATTCCTTTGGCGTCTTTGCGTCTTGGCGGTTCAGTCAAACTCGGGCAAGGTGGAACTTGCCCCTCCCGCGTGGGTCGCGCACACTGCCGGTGTTCATGAAATGGGTTTTCATTTTTCTTTCCTTGGTGGCATTGGCTTTCTTTGCTCAAGCCAAACAGCCGAATTTTATTCTCTTCATCACCGACGATATTTCCTGGGATGACCTTGGCTGTTACGGGAGCAAGGTGGCGAAGACGCCGCACCTCGATCGGATGGCGAAGGAGGGGATGTTGTTTCATGGGGCGTACTTGAGCATCAGCAGTTGTTCGCCGAGTCGGTGCAGTTTGATCACCGGGCGGTATCCGCATAACACCGGCGCGTCGGAGCTGCACACGTCGATGCCAGCCGATCAGCCGGTGTTTCCCGAGGCATTGCAGGCGGCCGGATATTACACGGCAATCTCGGGTAAACATCATATGGGCAAGGCGGTGAATCGTGGGTTCGACAAGGTGTCCGGCGGCAAGGGCCCGAGCAAATCGGCGGACTGGGTGCCGATGCTGCGTGAGCGGCCGAAGGATAAGCCGTTCTTTTTCTGGTTCGCCTCCAGCGATGTTCATCGCGGTTGGGCGCTCAACGACAAGGCGCCTCTCTACAAGCCCGAGGACATCGAGGTGCCGCCGTATCTCTACGATGGCCCAGTGACGCGCAAGGATCTCGCCGAGTACATGCACGAGGTGAGCCGCACGGATTATTACATGGGCCAACTGCGCGCCGAGTTGAAACGGCAGGGCATCGAAAAGGACACGTACATTATTTATATGACCGATAATGGCCGGCCGTTTCCGCGCAGCAAAACGCGTTTGTACGATAGCGGCATCCGCACGCCTTTCCTCATCGCGCGCCCCGGCACCATCGCGCCCGCCGAGACGCAGTCGCTCATCAGCAGCATCGACATCAGCGCGACCATTCTTGAACTGGCCGGCGCCAAGAAAGACAAGCGCGTCCAAGGCGTGAGTTTCGCGCCTATCCTTGAGAACCCCAAGGCCACTGTGCGCGATTACGTGTTCGCCGAGCACAACTGGCATGTCTACCAAGCCCACGAACGCATGGTGCGCTGGAAGAATTGGGTGCTCATTCGCAACGCCTATCCGCATCTACAAAACCTCTGCATGGAAGGCGACCCCAGCCATCCCGCCGGGGCCGAGCTTTGGAAGATGCACGCCGCCGGTAAGCTCAACAAAAACCAGCTCGATATTTTCCTGAAACCTCGCCCCGCGCTGGAGCTATACGATCTGAGCAAGGATCCGCACCAACTCCGCAACCTCGCCGCCGACAAAAAATTCGCTGCTGAGATTAGTCAGCTCATTCAACTCCTTGATCGCTGGGCCGAGGACACCGGCGACACCATTCCCAAAAATCCCACGCCCAACCGCCAAACCTCCGATGGCAAACGGTTCAAGGGCTGGAAACACGGGACTCAGCCGGGCACCGAACGCGGGGCCACCAAGATCAATCACCCCGGGCCGGTGCGGGATTGAATTTTTACCACAGAGGCACAGAGGGCACAGAGAAAACCAATTCAGAAAAATCTCTGTGCTCTCTGTGCCTCTGTGGTTAATCGGCCAGCGTCCGCACTTCAGCCAGTGTCAACACTCGGTCAAACACGGCTGCTTCGTCGAGCCGCCCTTCCCAGTTGGACTCGTTGTCATTGCGGCCGCCGAGGTGGATTGTTTCCACTGGGAGCAACGCCGTTGCCTTCGCTTCGATTTGGAGTTGGCCGTCGAGGTAGATTTTTACTTTTTCGCCATCGCGCACCAAAACGGCGTGGTGCCATTGCCAGCGGGTGGTGGGGGTTTTGCCGGTGTGGGTTTTTTTGCTACTGCGGAAGATGAGTTGGCCTTTGGCGTTTAGGCCGAGGTGTTCGCCGGTTTGGCGGGCGTGGTTGCGGCCGCGGCTGAACATCCAGCCGAGCACGGCGCGGGAGTCGTTAGGCATTCCGTTCCAAAACCAAATCGACACGCTGTAGTTTTTGCCGAGCTTGGGCAGGCGCGCTTGCATTCGTTGGCCGACGAAATGCGCGGCGCGGTTGACTTGGCCGGGCGTGAATTTTTCCGCGTGCGGACCGGCGAGGTAATAGGCGACTTGCGTTTCGTAAATGCCGTCGTGCTGATTCATTTCGTCAACCGCGCGCGGGCCGTTGAATTCATCCATCCGCCACCACGCGACGGGTTTCAAATTCGCAATCGCCTTGGCGGCGGGACCGCGCGTAACGGTCGGCGTGCGGCGTGGCTTGTCGGAAACTTTTTCGAGCAATTGAATGCAAGCCTCGGTGATGCGCGGCTCGGCGCTGGGCTCGAGGCCGGCGGTGCGTGCGGCCCACGTGTTGTAGCCGCCGAGGGCGTGTTGTTCGGGCGGGGGAATGTAGCCTTCGGAACCGTTGGCGAGGTCGAAGGTGATGGTCGTCGCCAACGGGCTGACGGCTTTTTGTTTGAGACCGGTGAGGGCATAAACTTCATTGGGAATGCCGGTGAGGCCGATGTCGCCGATGCGGATGGCCTGCAAAATCAGCTCGGCCTCGGGGCGTTCGTGCAGGAAGATTTGTTCGCGCGCGTAAATTTCTTCCTGCGTTTTGGGCAAGCCCTCGGTTTTGTTGACGATGTTTTGGGCCCACTCGAGCATCTGCTTGTTGGGCGCGCGGAATTTCAAAAGCAGTTTGGCTTCGGCCATCGCGAGCGTGGCGTTGCGGTTGTATTTTATTTTGCCGTACGCGGTCATTGCCTTCTTCGCGAGGGCGGCGGTGTAATCTTCAATCTTTGGATTGGCAAGCGGTCGCTTCGTATAATCGCGTCGCCAAATATCGCCGCTGCAGCCGTGGCCAATCGCGCTCACAAACGGTGGATGCAGCGTTTCATTATTGGGCGGCGTGAGTTGTAGCGTCATCATATCGTTGAACAGCCCAAAGTAATCTGCGTTGAGCCCTTTCACTCCGCTGAAATAGTGCATCGAAAAATTCGATAGAACCGCGATGGGGCGACCTTTGAGCGATTGAATACTGACGATTGAAAAATCCGGATCTTCCGGGCCGCTTTCGCCGGTGACGTTATCCCAATTACTGCCCGCGTGCATCGTGGCGCGCACGGTGGGATTGCCAAAGGGATCATTGCTGATTTGGCTCGGCCGTTTAATCCAACGCCGCAACGCCGTGAACTCATTCGCATCAAACACCGCCGCGCCCACTTGCGCCGGCTCGAGGTTTTTCTGCGCGCCATCAATCGCCTCCACAATTTTTCGCTTCAATAGCATTGGATAGCGCGGGTCCACATTCGTGCCGAGACACCCCATACTCGCCGGTGCACTGTGCGTGTGCGTGGCGCAGATGAACATGCGGTCGGCGCGAAGGCCCGTCTTCTTGGCCGCCGCCGCCTTTGCGCCATCGAGAAACGCGCGCGACATCATGCAGCTATCCACCACCACAATGACCAACGTGGTGGTGCCGTCATCGAGCACAATCGCCCGCACTTTAATGCGCGAGCCCACTTCGCTCAGCTCACGCTGTCGCATCCCGCCGTTCACGTGCACCGGCAAAACCGTGGGCGTGGCGTCGACCTCCAACGCCCCCGCACGCAAGGCGGCTTTGGCAGGAAACATGGAATCGAAAAAGGCAACGACGATGAGAATGGAAAGGGCTTTCATAGTGCGCACAAATGAAACCGCGCACCGCTCATTTTTTCAACAAGGATTTTCACGATGTTCAGGATCATTTTTTGAATATCTTATGCATCGTGAAAATCTGTGTTCAAAAAAGTTTTCCTTCCAGTTGACGGGGATGGTTGGCGGGCCTAGGCTTGGCCGATGAATTCATTCTCTTCTCGTTCGGTTTTGTTCGGATGCGTTTTCCTGTTGCTTGGTTCGTTGACGTTTGATGCGTTGTGCCTGAGCGAATAATCAACAATAATGAGCGTCGAAATACCGTGAACGATTTGAATATGAACCGACGACAGGCCCTTGTGGCGGGCGGCTTGGGCGTTGCCAGTATGGGCATGCCGGGTTCGGTGATGGGCAGCGATAAGCTGGATAAATCGGGCAATGCAGTTTCGGCAGAGAAGTCCGTCATCTTCGTGTTGCTGTGCGGCGGGCCGAGCCACGTGGATACTTGGGATATGAAACCCAATGCGCCGGAGGCGTATCGCGGGCCGTACAAGCCGATCTCCACCAAAGTGCCGGGGATGCGCCTCAACGAAATGCACACGCAGCTGGCGAAGCATACCGACCAATTTACACTCATCAATTCGATGACGCATCCGGGCGCGATCAGTAATCATTTCGATGCGATGCATAATTTGCTGAGCGGTCAATCGGCCAAGCGCGTGCAGCAAGGTGTGCCGGATGATCAGCCGTACCTCGGCTCGTTTGTGGCGAAACACAAACCGAGCACGCGCAATATTGTTTCCAACGCGTGGCTTATCAAGTGCGTGGGGCGGCCGGTTTTTTGTGCGCCGAATCTTGCGCTGGGCGGTTACCTCGGCTCGGCGTATGCGCCGGTGTTTGTCGGCTCGGCCAAGAATCATCCGGCAATGCCGAATTTTGCGGCGCCGAAAATTTATGACCTCGCCGATGCGGGTCGGCTTGCCCAACGCCGCAAACTCCTCAGCAGCATTGAGAGCAACGCGCTGGACAAAGACGCCAAAGGCCGCGACTGGAGCGATCTGCGCGAGAAAGCTTACGATGCCATGACGCGACCGGAAGGGCGCGAGGCGTTTGATCTCAAACGCGAACCGCTGAAAATGCGCGAGCAATACGGAATGCATCCGCTCGGCCAAAATTTGTTGCTCGCTCGCCGAATGGTGGAGGCGGGCGTGCGCTTTGTGACTGTCAACGGCTGGGTCGGCCAAGCGCCGAGTGATCGCCGGGGCCCGCCCAGTAGCAGTTGGGATATGCACGGCGGCAATATGGGCATGGGCAATGCCTTCGGCAATGGCTCCTACGGAATGGGCTTTTGCCTGCCGCGCCTCGACCAAGCGTTGGCCGGATTATTTACGGACCTCAAACAACGCGGGATGATGGATAACACGTTGGTGGTGGTGACCGGTGAATTTGGTCGCACGCCAAAAGTGCTCACGCAAAAACCGCCGGGCCGCCAGCATTGGCCGAAGTGTTTTTCCTCCATCATCGCCGGCTGCGGCATTGCCGGCGGGCACGTGTACGGCAAGTCCGACAAGACCGGCTCGACCGTCACGAGCAATCCCGTGCGCCCCGAAGAACTCGCCGCCACCATTTACCACGCGCTGGACATCCCCCTCAACGAGCCGCAAAACAACACCGGCATCGCCCGCCCCATCACCCCCGGCAAACCGGTGCTGAGTTTGTTTGGGTGAACACAGAAAACCGCAGTCACATCACAGAGTTAGAAAGAGACATTCAATGTTGCGCATCACCTCCAGCGAAACGGTTCATCATTGCGAAGGCGCGAGTCGGCGTGAGTTTCTGCGCGTGGGTGCGCTGGGGCTTGGCGGGCTGACGTTGCCGCAACTGCTTGCCACACGCGCCGCCGCGGGCGAGGGCAACAATATTCTCACCGGCAAGAGCGTGGTGATGCTCAACCTTCAAGGCGGCCCGACGCATATTGAAACGTTCGATCCCAAAATGAGCGCGCCCAGCGAGTATCGCGCGATGTTTGGGGAAGCCAAAACCAGCCTGCCGGGAGTCTCCTTTGGCAGCCATTTTCCAATGCTGGCCAAGCTGGCTAATAAGATGGCTGTGGTGCGCAGCTTCGCTCACGGCAATGGTAGTCACGCCAGTGCGGCCGCGCTTGTGGCGGCGGGCGGCAATCCCACGAAGGCTTGTATGGGCAGCCTGTTTGCCCGCGTTGCCGGGCTGAACAACGCCTCCACCGGTTTGCCTAACAACACGCTCGTGGTGCCTTCGGCGATGGGAAAGCGTTACAAGAATTTCAACAGCGTGCCCAGTCGAATCACCGACATCGGCGATTTGCCCGAGGCGTACGCGGCGTTTGACCCCAGCAAGGGCAGCGATATTCTCAACGATATGCGGTTGAACCTGCCGAGCGGGCGGTTTGAAGATCGGCGTGGATTGTTGCAGCAGCTTGATGAACTGAAGCGGTTTGCCGATACGGGCGGCGTGGAGAGCGCCGGCGAGTTTGAACAACAAGCGTTTGATGTAATCCTTGGCGGCGTGTCGAAGGTGTTCGATTTATCTGATGAAGATCCGCGCTGGGTGGAGCGGTACGATACCGGCCACATCAAGATTCCCAAGGGCCTGCCAAAAAAGAAAAAGAACGGCAAGGCCATTCCCGGTTTCTCGCCCGAGGCACTCGGCAAACAGATGATGATGGCCCGTCGGTTGTGCGAGTCCGGGTGCGGTTTTGTTACTGTCACCAGCACCGGCTGGGATATGCACGGGAACGCTTTGGGTATCGACGATGGTATGCCGCTCCTTGGCCCGGCGGTGGACAAGGCGGTGAGCGCGTTCATTGAGGACTGCGCCGCGCGCGGACTCAGCGAAAAAATTCTTCTCGTAATCACCGGCGAATTTGGTCGCACCCCGCGCATTAATAGCAAAGGTGGCCGCGATCACTGGGGCCGGCTCTGCACGCTCGCCTTTGCCGGTGGCGGGTTGAAGATGGGGCAGGTCATCGGTCGGAGCGATCGCACCGCGAGCGCGCCCGCCGCCGATCTTGTTACCAACAATATGCTGCTCGGCACCGTGATGCATACGCTCTTCGACATCCCAAGCCTCCGCCTGCGCAACAACCTTCCCGTCGAAGTGCAGCGCGTAATCACCAACGCCCAGCCGATCAAGCAGTTGGTTTAGTCGCCGTTCTTGGCGGGGGGCAATGGAGCGGGCTGCGGTGCGGGTTCTACGCAGTAGTGGGACCATCGTAAAATTTGCTTGGGAGATGCTGGCCCATCGGGGGTGCTGTATTCTTGGACGAAGATTATTTCAAAGGTTTGTAAATGTTTCTCGGGCGGATGGGTTCGGTTCCATTCGCGGCACATAAATTGACCGTAACGGAGGAGATATTCTTCGCGGCCGTTGTTTAAAATATTCTCCATAAATTTGCGCCAGCGAAATCTGGGATATTGCGACGACGGAAGGCTGGGCTTTTCAAAAGTGGGGATGGCATTATTGTTTGAAAATAAATCCACCCGACTGCCATCGGCCAGCGTGGCGGGCATTACCAGCCAGCGGTCATTTTTCGGGGGGTCATCAAACATACTCCATTTCTGGCCGACGTGTGAAAGGTTTCCAATCCAAACCAGGCTTTTTGGTATAAAGGTGTGATTGCTGTTTAGATCGATAACCCAGTTCGCGAATTTGTGATGTTCTTTTTGATGCAGGACAGCACCGAGCCTCGAAATGAACTGAAAGCGATTATTCATTTCGTTTAAGTTCCATAAAGAAATATAAATAATAAATAGAAGCGCAATTACTGATGCGCCGGCTTTTGGGTAAAGGGCCGGTGAGCGCCAATGCAGCCAAGCGGTGAGGCGGCCCATCCATTCTCGGTGGTCGGCCACCCATTGGTATGCGCGGGTCCCCCATTTGTGCCGAAGCCCGGCATTGGTTTGCTCGGAGAGTAGCGCCAAAACCAGCAGTGCCCCTCCGAGGAACAGACCCGCCAGCAGCGCAGTACAGGCGAGGAAATCCGGCAAATCAGATCCTGCCAATGATGAGACAATAATCAGGCCCATCATAATGGCGGAAGCGCGGGCCATCAATCGCAACGCCTTGGGCCAGCGCGAATGGTGGAAGAGTGCCCGCGCTGCATTGAATTTAAGATGTTCCTTTCCTTCGCCATCGATGATCACCCACGAGTTGTGCTTTTCCATAAGCGCTTGGGTGTTGGTATTGGATTGGGCGGGTTTTATGGTTGCGTCGGAAAGCCCGAGAAATGAGCGCAGCAAGAAAACTGATTTTTTGCAAAATGAACAATCGGCATCGTAGTAAATGGAAACATCTTTTTTGTTATCGGGCTGAAACCAATCCATTGTTTTATCCCAAAACCAAGTGGGGAAAAATGCGAGCAGCGCGGTGAATACCACGAAGGGAAAAATACCCACTTCTAATACGAGCGAAAACCCAACGTGCAATCCCACGATGATACCGATGGCGAGCAATCGCCAATGACTGCGCAAGTGTGTTCCAAGGAGCAGCGCGGCCACCAAAAATTCAGCGAAGAGGGTTACGTAGGAAATGAAGGAGAGGGCGCTCATCGAAAAGGCTTCGCGCACCCAATGCCCGGTTTGCGTGGCAATGTAATCCAGATGCAGCGCGTAATAAATTCCGGCGCCGTCTTCCAGCCAAACGGGTTGGCCCAGTTTGTAAAAGGCAGAGGTCCAGTACATCAAAAGAATTTGGATGCCGAACGCGATGCTGCCCATTGAGCGATGGCGATTTTTTTCAGGCAGCGTTGGCTCGGCCAAAGCGTGATCTGCCGACCACCGCGCGCCGAGGGGAAGGAACATTCCCCAGAACAAAAGCATTCGCATTAGGTCGTCGCCGCCTTGGAGAATTAGGAAATTTCGGTCGTGCAGCGAGATGATTAAAATCCACGACACCACTGTGGCCAGACGAGTGCGATAACCGATGAGGAGCATCAGCGCAAAGCCTGCAGCGATGAGAAAGAGAACGATTTGAAATGCCAACGAGCCGCTCATTGCGTGCAGTGAAAGGCAATGGTCTGAGTTTTGAATTAACACCCAGCGCGGCAGCACGCCGAAATCGGTATAAAATGCGCGGAGGTCAAACGACCGGTGGATGAGGTCGCCGAGAATGAGCAGCGCTAAGCCCACGCGGAACAACGCGAGGGAACGCAGGTCGAAGGAGAAAAGATTCTTGAGAAACGAGGTGCTCATCAATGGGCCGCGAGGCGAATGCCATTTTCTTTGGGGCCGAAAGCGTGCCAGAATTTTCTGACATTTGCAATTGGGAAAGTCTGGGCGAGTCGTGTTGGCGGTGCTTTACGCCGGTGGGGATTGGTGGTAAACCTTCGTTATGACCGAGATGGAACCCAGCGAAAAACCGTCCGCGCCTTCGCCGTTTTTTTATGTAGTGCCGCTGTTGATTGTGTTGGGGGTGGGGGCGGTTTTTTTTATGGGGGACAAGGAGGCGAATGAGCCGGCGCCCGCGCCTTCGCGGAAGGTGGTGTTGGGGAATGATTATTATGTGCTGGTGACGTTGATGGAATTTCATCCGGCCAAACGGGGAGGCGCGAATTGGGATTCGGGAAGTTCTGCGCCGGATATTTTTTATCAACTGAGTTGGCACGGTAAGACGGTTTATCACACGGAAAATGATGTGGTGAAAAACGCGCTCATCGCCAAGTGGTTTGGGCTGGGCGCGAATGTGAGTGTGATCGAATTGCGCAAGGTGCTCACCAGCGATGGCAAGCGGCTTTCACCGCGTAATTTAATTAAGGCGGCGTTGATTTCCGTGGAATCAAATGGCGAGTTGGTGATTCGCGCGTATGACGATGACCCGCTGCGGGATGACTTCGCCGGCGGTTGCGCCATTCCGCTGGCCGATCTTGAGCCGGGCGACAACGCGTATTTCATTGATGCCGAAGGCAAACCCACACGCGATCGCGCGCGATTGGCAGCTAATCGCGGCGGGCTCAAGCGCCTTGTGTTGCGCGTGGTGGACAGCGCGCAACCGGTGGAAAAACTTGTGGAGGCTCTGCGCTAACTGGCTATGAACCCGCGGCAACTTCAGGTGTGCCTCGTGGCGGCGGCGGGTCTGCTCGGCCTTGGGCTTTTCGCGCCGTGTATGACATTGCATCCGGCCTTTGGCGAAATCACCCCGTGGGTGCACCTGATCAACCCCGGTCTCACCGCGCCCACAACCTATTCCATCCTCGAAGGCATCCGCTCGCTATTCGACGAGGGCAGCGTGTTCATTGGCGTGGTGGTGCTACTTTTTTCAGTCGTGTTTCCGATTTGGAAATTGGGCGTTTATTTTATGGCCGCCGCCTGCCGCGCGCGCGGATTGGGAACGGGCGCTTCCGTGCGCTGGGTTAATCAACTCGGCAAGTGGTCGATGCTCGATGTGTTTGTGCTCGCGGTTTTGGTGGTCGCCATCAAAGGATTGCCCGGCGGCTCGCGCGTGAGTATCGAGTGGGGCGCGGCGGCCTTTTGCGCCTCGGTGTTGTTGAGCATATACATTTCGCTGCACATTGGCGGTGGGCGCAATTCCGTTGCGTCCGAGCCCACGGAAGATTAGCCTCGGGGATGCACCGGCTTGCGTGGCGAGGGGCGTAAATAGTTGAGAACATTTTCTGATGCGAATTCTGGACAATCTTATTTTCCGTGCCGAAGAATTAGATGAGGTAAAAATTCAATATCGGCTGGCGGTCATTTACCAAACGGGCGACCGGACGGAGCAGAATCTGGAACAGGCGCGGCACTGGTTCGAGCGCGCGGCGGAGAATGGGCACGAGGATGCCGCCCGGATTTTGGCGACGATGGGCGGCAAGCCGGTTAAACCAAAGACCCCGAAGGAGAAAAAGCGCAGTGACCCGGCGGAAGCAAAGTCCGCAGTGGAAACGCTGCCACCGGTAATTCAACCCACGCCTCGCCAGGAATCTTGGGATTTGGGATCTGATTCAGAGGGCACCAAGGATTGCCCGCACGGGCACGGCCCCTTGCAGGATTGGCAGGGAAATTTGCATTGCTGGATTTGTGGTTGGACGAATAAGCAAGCGGAAACCAAAGCGGACACGCCAACCCGCCGGATCAGGCCTCAACCAGAATTGCGCGCCGAGGCGATGGGCGGAAGTCTTGGATCCAAAATCGCGGGTTGGTTTGGGAACAAACCACGCGCGGTGCCGCCTCCCGCTGAAAAACCAGAAAAGGCGGAAGATGAAGAAGAGGAAAAAGAGGGAAAACTGGGTTTCGATACTTTCTGGGTGATCGGGGGAGCGGTGTATTTGCTTACCCGAAGCTGTTAGAGAAGCACCGTGTTCGCCCTTCGCCGGGGGCGTGGGATTGCAAAAAATCATTGTGCGTGGATTCAGCGGGGCGTATTCTTTTTCTGTGCGGGTAATCGGGCTGATTATCCTGAGGAATGAATGAATCAAAGGTAAAAAATATGGAAATTCATATCACACGGGATGGCGCTAAGTACGGGCCTTATGCCATTGATGATGCGCGCGGATTATTGGATTCGGGGCAATTGTTGCCAAGCGATCTGGCTTGGCACGAAGGGTTGGAGGAATGGACGACCTTGGGAGAATTGCTGGCCGCAAGCGCGCCGCCTCCCGGTACGGCGCCGCCGCCTGTTCCGGCCGATGGCGTGGCCGGGGCGCCCAAGCCAAAAGCCTCCAAGGCAACGCTCATTTCCCGCATCGTATTGGGGGTCGTTCTGCTGGTGGTCGGTGTGGTGGTGGGGCTGGATCATATGGCCCGCAGTAAATTCCAATCCGCACAGGAATTTTTGGACGAGGTCAATGAAAGCGTGCCGCTCGATCACTTAACCAAAGAACTGGGACGCGAACCGGAATCCACCGAGACCCAAGGCAGACAGACGGTTGATCTATTCGTGTGGAAAGGGCCGTTGAGAATCTATTCAATCAGCGTCGCCAGCACAGTGAACTCCGGCACGAAGACGATGTTTGTGGATGATTTCACGCCCAAAATGAAATGGCGTATTGGCGGGGGCGGGGATGACTCAGAAGATTCGGACGACAATGGCAAATCAGACAACTTAGATGACTTTGATTTCGGGGAACCCAAAATGCCCGGAGGAGGCCCGGGTGGAGGCCCCAATGGCCCGCCCGGAGGATTTCCAGGTGGAGGCCCCGGCCCGCCCGGCGGATTTCCAGGCGGTGGCCCTCCCGGTGGCGGTGGTATGCCAGAACCCCCGCCCGGGGGATGACGTCCGCACGCGGCTAATCAATCGCCGGACCCTACTATAAACAAAGTTCATTCTTACAGTAGGCAAGCGGAGCGAATCGCTGATAGGCTTTCCGTTGCTGGTGTGTTTCGTAAACCACCGGCGTACACAAATAGCGCGTTGGGTGCAGTCGCCGGGGGCAACTCCGGCGGCTGCTTTTTTGGGAATGAAGTTGGATGCCGCTGAATAACCGCTGATTAACCGCAGAGTTTCAGTTGTGATTCGCCTAGTGCAAGGAGGTCGCCCGCGCCCACCGGCTGGGGTGCGGTGAGGCGTTCGCCGTTGAGTCGGCTGCCGTAGCTGCTGCCCAAATCCTCAAACCACCATTGCCCGTTCTCCCGCCACAAGCGCGCGTGCACGCGCGACACACTCGGATCCGGGCTCAGATCGATGTCCACGGGGCGCTGTTCATTCAAGCGACCAATCAAAAAAGATTCGCCGGAAAGCTTCCGCACGCGCTCGTTGTCCTTGTGTGAAATGGTGAGCTCCAGTTTGTGTTTGTCCGGCACTAACTCTGTTGTCGCTGTCGCCGCCGCTTCCAACGCTTCAGCCATTTGCTCGGCATCGGCAAAACGATCGCGCGGCAAATTGGCGCACGCCATCGCCAGCACACCCATCAGATCCGCGAGGGTGGGTTGGCCTTTTTCGGGAGAGGCGGGTGCTTGCGTGGGCACGGCGGGGAATTGGCCGTGATGCAAACCGGTGGCCGCTTCGTACAAAACCATCCCCAAACTATACACGTCCGCCTGCGGAAATCCCGGGCCCTCGATGGGCGCGTAGCCGTGCGTGCCGGAAACAGAAAAGGAGCCGCCCGCAGCGGTAATGAAGCTCACGTCGGCCAGTTTGATTTGGCCGCGGCAGTAAATGAGGCTGGCGGGGCGGATATCGCGGTGGACGATTTCGTGCGCGTGCAGATTGCCCAGCGCGCGTGCAACTGCGATCCCCAGCGCGAGGCATTCAGCCAGCGGCAGCACGCCGCGATCGGCCAGCTCGGCCTGCAGATTGCGCGGGCGGTATTCTTCCGGATCAATCTCCTGCCCGCGCCGGAGGTCATCGGCCGGCTCCATCACGTAAGAAAAATAGTCCGCCGCGTCATCGCGCGCCACGTGCAGAATATCGATCAACCCATCGTGCCCGCGCGAGAGCGGTTCGTAATGGCAAATGCCCTTGAACTCGCGCTCGAACTGCGCGTCATCCTCCACCTTCCCCACATCGAGGCGCTTCATTATTTTCAACGCCACAAATTTCCCGGTGACACTCCGCGCCAACCACACCTGTCCGTGGCTGCCCGTGCCCACTTTGCGAATCAATTCATATCCATTCACCTTCACGCCTGCCTCGAAGGTGGGCCCCAGCCATTTGCGCGAAGGCCCGGGCAGCCCGCCGCCGATGAGGCAGTACACCGTGAGCTGCTGCCGCACCCCTTTGAGCGGCGGCGTGCCGATGCATTCGGTTTCAAATTCCGGATAACTCGCGATGTCCTCGTGCACGCGCTGGCTCATCACAATGCCGCCCACCGGCGCCATCGGCTCCAGCCGCGCGGCAGTGTTCACGCCGTCGCCCAGCAGATCGCCCTGATGCTCAATCACATCGCCCTGATGAATCCCCATTCGCAGGCGTAGATGTTCTTCCGTTTGGGCGGCGAGCTGAATATCACGCGCGCACCGCACCGCCTCCAGCGAGCTGGGAAAACTAAGCAGCAAACCATCGCCCATCTCCTTGAGGCATTGTCCGCCGAATTTTTCCAACAACGGCAGCACCACCTCGCGCTGCCGCGCGATGACCTCAAACGCCAGCCGCTCGTCGCGTGCGGAAAGCTCAGTGAACCCCGCAATATCCGTAAACACAATGGCCTTAAGTTTGCGCATGAAGTTGGTGCGAAACGCTAGGCCAGAAGGATTGAGCGGCCAAGCCAAAACCCCATCCCTAGGGCAAAGTGCTTGCCCAAGAGGCGGCGGTCATTTATTTTCGAGGGGAGCCCAACTCCGCGCGCAACAGGAAAAATGCGCGGTGCCAACCTAATGGAAATCCACATTCAACGAGGCGAAGAGGCGCTGGGGGAGTTTACCCCTCAGCAGGCCACCAATTTGTTGGCTGAGGGGAAGTTATTGGAGACGGATCTCGCCTGGCACGAAGGACTGGCGGAATGGACCACCGTTGGCGAAATATGCGGCAAGTCCGCCGCTGTGGCAGATGGCGAGCCGCCGGTGTTTGGGCAGGGGCGCTATCAATTTCAGCAACTCCTCGGCGAGGGCGGTATGGGGCAGGTTTGGCTGGCGTACGATCAGCAACTCGAACGGCTCGTGGCCGTGAAGCTGCTCCACCAACGCAGCGCCGCCGACGCGCGCGCGGTGCTGGCGCTCAAGGAGGAAGTGCGCAAATGCCTCGAATTGACCCATCCCAACATCGTCCGCATTTACGACCTCGCCGAGCCGCCCGGCGAAGATGCGTTCATCTCAATGGAATTTGTGGCGGGCGAGGATTTGTTTGAAAAAATCAAGGCCCAACCCGAAGGCCGGTTTGAATGGTGCGACCTCGAGCCCCACATCCTCAACTTATGCGATGCTCTCGAGTACGCCCACGGCCAAGGCACGGTGCATCGCGATCTCAAGCCGCAAAACCTCATCGTCACCAACGGCGGCGAACTCAAGCTCGCCGACTTTGGCATCGCCGCTCCCGCCAAAGGCGAAGGCGACCCCGCCCAATCCGTGCCCCGCGCCGGCACCCCCATCTACTGGAGCCCGCAACAGGGCCAGGGCATGAACCCGGCCCCGACTGATGACATTTACTCCCTGGGCGTGACCCTGTTCCAGTTGCTGGTAGGTGAAGCGCCTTTCAAGGGAGTCAATGAACCGGCTTTAACCTATCAACATATTAATGAGGAACCTCCGCACCCGTTAACTAGACTCAAGGAACTGGGAGGAGAAGGTAAGATCCCGGGTTACGTAAGTGAGCTGATACTCAAATGTCTGGCTAAAAAACCGGCTGAAAGGTTCCAGGGAGCAGCCGAGGTACAGGCGTGGATCAAGGCCAAGGGTGACCCGGTGGTTAAACGCCAGAAACGCATGGCGTTAGTCAGTGGGGTAATGGGAGTGGTGGCACTTGCGATGGGAGCTTTGGCCATCTGGGCGTGGACCCAAAGGACTGAGGCGGAAGTGCAGCGGGGTGTTGCCGTGGTCAAGCAAGTAGAAGCTGAGACGGCGCGGAAGGGAGAAGCTAAACAGCGTGAGATTGCCGAAGCTAAACAAAGAGAAGCGGAGGTGGCCAAGGATGCTGAGGTCGAGCAAAAGAAACTTGCCGTTCAAGAAAAGGAAAAGGCCGCGCAGCAAAACTATTTCAACGTCATTGCCCTGTGCCGGTTTAAAATTGATGAGCTTGAGTACGATCAGGCCAAAGCAAAGCTGTGGGCTACGCCGAAGGAATTTCGTAACTGGGAATGGGGCCGCCTGATGCACCTATGCCACCCGGAACTTCTAACCCTCAAGGAACATGGGAGTGGGGTTACCTCTGTCGCCTTTTCTCCCGATGGCCGTCGCGTGATGACCGGGAGCCATGGCAATACTGCGAAGATTTGGGATGCTGAGAGTGGCACCGAACTCCTGGCTCTCAAGCACGGCGGCCAAGTTGTTTGGTCCGTTGCCTTTTCACCGGATGGCCGGCGCGTGGTGACGGGAGGCTGGGACAATACAGCGAAGATCTGGGATGCCGTTGACGGCAAGAAACTCCTGACTCTCGATGGACATGGGGGTTGGGTTTTATCCGTCGCCTTTTCCCCGGATGGCCGGCGTGTGGTGACGGGGAGCGAGGACAAAACAGCGAAGATCTGGGATGCAGAAACGGGCAAGGAACTCCTGACCTTCGATGAACATGTGGAGGAGGTTCGCTCCGTTGCCTTTTCCCCGAATGGCCGGCGCGTGGTGACGGGGAGCTTGGACAAGACAGCGAAGATCTGGGATGCCGAGAACGGCACGGAACTACTGACTCTCAAAGGACATGAGCATGCCGTTCGGTCCGTCGCCTTTTCTCCCGATGGCCGGCGCGTGGTGACGGCAAGCCCAAGCTGGGACAAAACAGCGCAGATCTGGGATGCTACAAATGGTAAGGAACTCCTGACTCTCAAGGGACAAGAGAGTATTCTTCCTCCGCAAGTTAACTCCGTCGCCTTTTCCCCGGATGGTAGACGCGTGATGACGGGGGGCTCTCGCGAACCAGCGAAGATCTGGGATGCAGAAACGGGCACGGAACTGCTGACTCTCAAGGGGCATACTGGAACTATTAATTCCGTCGCCTTTTCCCCGGATGGCCGGCGCGTGTTGACGGCAAGCAGGGACGGAACAGCGAAGATCTGGGATGCTGAGAACGATCGAGAACTCTGGGTCTACAGCAGCGTTAATCAACGATATCGGAGTTTTGTAGTACGCTCCGCCGCATTTTCCCCGGATTTACGACGCTTGTTGACTGCACTACCCGATGGAGCGAAAATCTGGGATGCCGCCGACGGCACAGAGCTCCTGACCCTCGAGAATGGGGAAAGGGTTCGATACGCCATCTTTTCCCCGGATGGAAAACGCGTTGTGACGGTGATCCATCCCAATACTGCGAAGATTTGGGATGCTGAGAGTGGCACCGAACTCCTGGCTCTCAAGCA
>JAAZZB010000022.1 GCA_014239365.1 Verrucomicrobiia bacterium
GCCTTTTAGGTTTTCGTCGTTGGCGTGGAAGTAGCCGAATTCGCCAGCGCTTTCGCGGATGATTTCTGGAATGGGTTTGCCCATCGAACACATTGCTTTGACGTCGAGGATGATTTTGAAATTTGGGCTGTCGAATTGCTTTGTGAATTTGATGGCCTCGGTGTGGGTGTTTACAAAATTGGTTTCACTCGGCGCAAGTGGCTCGAAGTTGATCACCACATCCCGCTCGGCGGCGTGCTCCACGCTGGGCCGGAATACTTCGGTGGCCCATTCCCACGCTTGTTCGTAGCTCACGCCATCCATCAAATTGCGCTGATACGGCGAGCCGACGATGATTGATCGCCCACCAAAATCCGCGCAGCAATCCACGAGGTCCACAAAATATCGCGCCGTCTTTTCGCGGATGCTCGCGTCGGTATGCGTCATATGCATTCCCTCGGCTTTTACTAGCACCCAGTGGATTCCGGAAATTTCAATGCCCGTTTTCGCCGCGAGATCTTTCACGCGCTGTCGCTCGGCTGCTGAGATGTCGGTGACGTAATTGGAAATCGTGAAGGGCGCAATCTCCAGACAGTCGTAGCCGGTCTTGGCCGCGTACGCCATGGTGTCCTCCATTGTCCACCCTTCAAAAATCTCATTGCAGATGCCGAATTTCATTGGCGCAATCACGCCGGTTGGGCAAAGCTTTGTCCAGCAATTTCACAATGGATGGTCACAAATTATTTTACACGAGTCCCGTCAACGACGCCGAGCTACTTGCCGTGATGCTGGAAAAACACGACATCATCGCCAAAGAAAAAGTCATCGAACCGATGCCCGAAGGCGAAGATGAATTTAGCCGCCCGGTGGAAGTGTGGGTGCCGGAAGCGGATTACGATCGCGCGTACCAGCTGTTCTTCGGCGACAGCGAGGACGAGTTGTGACGATTAAGCCAAGAGGGCTTTTATGGGGAGCACATCTTCTACGCCAGTCAATCGCTGCTCCAAACCCTGAAATGGGAAGCGGAAACGGGAGTGGTCGATGCCCATGCATTGGAGGATGGTTGCGTTGAGTTCGTTGAGGTGCACGGGGTCGCGGGTGATGTTGTAGCTGAAGTCATCGGTGGCGCCATGGGTGATGCCGGTCTTGATGCCGCCGCCGGCCATCCACATGCAGAAGTTGCGCGGGTGATGATCGCGGCCATAGTTTTCGCGAGTGAGTTTGCCCTGACAATAAGCGGTGCGGCCGAATTCGCCGCCAAAGACCACGAGTGTGTCTTCCAGTAGTCCGCGTTGCTTGAGGTCTTTCATCAACGCTGCGGTGGGTTGGTCAACATCCATGCACTGATTCTTGATCTGGGCGGGAAGCGAACCGTGCTGATCCCAACCCCGATGGAGGATTTGCACCACGCGGACGCCGCGTTCGATGAGCCGTCGCGTGAGGATGGCTGAATGGGCAAAGGCGCCTGGCTTTTGGACATTGGGGCCGTACATTTCCAACGTTTTTTTGTTTTCACCCGTGAGGTCGGTGAGCTCGGGTACGCTGGTTTGCATACGGTAAGCCATCTCGTATTGGGCGATGCGAGTTTGGGTTTCCGGATCTCCAAAGCGTTCGAAGGTTTTTTGGTTTAATGTTCCAAGCGCGTTGAGCATGGCGCGCCGGTCGCCGGGATTCACACCGGGAGGGTTCTTCACATAAAGCACGGGATCACCGCTGCCGCGCAGTTTTACGCCGTCAAATTTTGAGGGCAAAAAACCACTGGTCCACATTCGGGTGAAGAGCGCCTGGCTGGGATTTTTTACGGTGGGCGTGAAGACAACGAACGCGGGCAGGTTTTGATTTTCGCTGCCAAGACCGTAGCTGAGCCACGAGCCGAGGCTGGGTTTGCCGGGCACCTCGCTGCCTGTCATCACAAAGGTGCAGGCGGGATCGTGGTTGATGGCGTCGGTGTGCACGGAACGGACCATAGCAATATCGTCGGCGATGCTATGCATGTGTGGCACGAGCTCGCTCATCTCAATGCCCGATTCTCCACAGCGTTTGAACTTGAACTTACTGGGGGCCACGGGAAAACGTTTTTGCCCGCTGGTCATTGTGGTGATGCGTTGATTGTTGCGCACTGAAGCGGGGAGTTCCTGATCGTAATAATCCGTGAGCCTCGGCTTGTGGTCGAAGAGATCAATTTGCGAGGGCGCGCCGTTCATGTGCAGGTAGATGAGATTTTTGGCCTTGGGCGCAAAGTGCGGGAGGCCGGGCATCGCGGGGTGCATTTGGGCGGCGGGGTCGGCCTTGGCCATGGCGCGTTGGCCGAGGAGCTGGGCCAGCGCAATGCCGCCCATCTTTAGGCCGGCGCCTTGGAAAAATTGTCGGCGGTTTTGGAGTTGATGATATTCGTGCGCGGGATTCATGGGTCAGTTTTTGTTTAGCACTTCATCGAGGTTCAACAGCAGATTCGCCACGAGCGTCCATGCGGCGAGATCGGCCGGTTGTAGTTTGGGGTCAGCTTTGCTTTCGCCGAAAGCGATGAGCTTTTTGGCGGCTTCGGCATCCTTCGCAAAACGGGCGCGATGGTCGGCGAGCACGTTCGTGATAATTTTCGTCTCCGCTGCATCCGGCTGGCGCGCGGTTACCACCCGCCATGCCCATTGAATGCGCGCGTGGTCATCCGCGACACCGGAATTAAGAATCCGCTGCGCCAAGTTGCGCGCGGCTTCGACGTGTTGCACGTCGTTCATTAGTTGCAGCGCTTGCATGGGGGTATTGCTGCGGCCGCGGACGGTGCAGCTTTGTTCGCGACTGGGCGCATCAAAACTGGTCATGAAGGGCGCGGGCGCGGTGCGTTTCAAAAATGTGTAAATGCTGCGCCGGTACAAATCGTCGCCCTTGCCTTGTTTGTAGTTGCGCGTGTTGCTGGAGGCAAACCCGACCGGTTCCCAAATGTTGGGCGGTTGATACGGTCGCACGCCGCGCCCGCCCACGGTGGGCACGAGCAGCCCGCTGAGATTGAGCGCTTGATCGCGAATGACTTCCGCATCCAGCCGAAAACGCGGCGCGCGGGCGAGCAGTCGGTTTTCCGGATCCTTCTTCAGCAAGGCCGGAGTCGCGCGCGAGCTTTGGCGATAAGCGTGGCTGGTGAGAATGCGCTTCACGAGCCGCTGCACATCCCAGCCGTCCTCGACGAATTGCACCGCCAGCCAGTCGAGCAGTTCGGGATGCATCGGCAAGTCGCCCTGCGTGCCGAAGTCCGCGCTGGTTTTCACAAGGCCCACGCCGAAGAACTGTTGCCAAATGCGATTGACCGCCACACGCGCGGTGAGTGGGTGCTTGCCGTCCACGAGCCAGTTGGCGAAATCGAGCCGGTTGTAATCGCGAGCCTTCGGCTTGGCCGGCAGTGGCGGCAAAAACGCCGGTACATTGCGGCTCACCTTTTCGCCGGGGCGATCGTATTGGCCGCGAATCATCACGAAGCTTTGGCGCGGCTTGGGAAGATCCGCCATCACAAAAGTGACTGCGGTGTTTTTGCGGATGTCCGCCTGTTGTTTTTCCAGATCAGCCTGTTCGCTTTTAATTGTCCCCAGTTCTTTTTGTGCGCCCGCGTACACCCGCGCCAACCAATGATGGCGCAATTCCGTTTCTTCTGCGGCGGTCCATTTGTCCCGGGCTTTGCCTTTGAAACGTTTGCGCAACGCCTCGGTCAAATCCTTATTCCGCTCGCCTTCCTTGCGCGCTTTCCACGCAGCCCAGGAGAGCGTGGAATCTTTCGCAGGATCGGTGGTGGACGACACGCCGGCTTTGTCCCAGTAAACTTTCCCGTCGAATTGCGTGAACGCCCAGCCATTGAGTTTCGCGCCCGGCTTCAGTCCCACTTGCGAGGCATCCACTTCCAACCGCACCCACTTGCCGGTTTCCGGCAAATCGCCCATGCGGCGTCGACTGACCGAATCTTTTTTGCCCCAATCAATTTTGTCGCCGCCCCAATACGCGCGATGCTCCCAAGTGCCGTTGTTGAATTGCAGCATGATCTCCTTGGGCGGATTCAGCGTGTCGAGATAAACGTGGGCAAAAAGTTTTGTGCCCGACTCAATGGACAGCGGCGGATTCGCGCCGGTGAAGAAATGCTGACTCAACCCTTTTGCCTCGCGCACACTCGCCTTCGTGCCACTGAACACCGGCTCCGGTTTGCTCACGAATTTCCACGGCGTGTTGCCCTGCGCAGCCCCTTTCGGCGGCACGGCATCTTCGATCCAAATTGTTTCTTTTGTAATCGCTTTCGGCAAAGGCGATTGCGCGGCGGGATCGGTGTATTTAATTTCCGCCACCGCACTGGCGAGGCGTTGCTCATTGGCTTTAATTTTTGCATCCAATGCCGCCAGTTTTTTCTCATCGCCCGGCCGCGGCACGCGGAGGATGGGCGGTGTGTCGAGCTTGTTGCCGTCCAGCGCCGGATCCGCCGCGCTGTGGAAGAAGGAATACATCGAGTAAAATTCCTTCGTCGAAAGCGGGTCAAATTTGTGATCGTGACACACCGCGCAACCGGCGGTCATGCCCATCCAAACCTCCACCGCCGTCGAGGTGCGATCGACTGCGTTGCGGTAAATCCATTCCTCCGTGATGCTGCCGCCCTCGCCGGTAGTCACGTTGCATCGGTTAAAGCCGGAAGCAATCTGCTGGTCGAGCGTCGGTTTAGGCAAAAGATCGCCCGCCAACTGCCAACGGGTGAAGTCGGCAAAAGACAGATTTTGATTAAACGCCCGCACCACCCAATCGCGGTACGGCCACATCGATCGCTCGTTATCCAAGTGCAGCCCGTGCGTGTCCGCGTAGCGCGCGAGGTCCAGCCAGTATCGCGCCATGTGCTCGCCGTACGATTGGCGTTGCATCAAACTTTCGATGAGCTTCTCTAATGATGGATTCGCCAGAAACGCATCCACCTCTTTCGGCGTTGGCGGCAGTCCCGTCAAATCAAGATACACCCGCCGCACCAACGTCTCCGGCTTCGCCAAGGGCGCGGGCTTCAAGCCTTCCCGCTTTAAGCGTTGCTGCAAAAACGCATCAATCGGATTGGGCGCACCCGCGGGCACTTTAGATTTTTTCGGCGCGATGAACGCCCAATGCTTTTCGTACTTCGCACCCTGCTCAATCCAGCGTTTGAGCGTTTGTTTCTCTTCGAGGGTAAGGGGTTTTTTCGTTTTCGGTGGCGGCATCACTTCATCCGGATCCTTCGAATGTATCCGCGCCCACAATTCACTCTCCGAAACATTCCCCGGCACAATCGCTGCCGCCCCGTTTTTGGATGCAAACGCGCCGTCCGCAGTGTCCAGTCGCAACTTCCCCTTTCGCTTCTTCGCATCCTGCCCGTGACACGCAAAACAGTTTTTCGACAAAATCGCCCGCACATCGCGGTTAAACTCCACCGGCGCTGTCCACGCGCTGCCCGCCGCCAAGCACCAAACCATCGCCAGTCGAAAACTGTTCATGCCAAAAGAATAATCCATTTTCAAATTCAATCAAGCTTTCCAATGGAGACGTTTTGGTTTCGACGATTGTTCAAAATTAAGTTGAGGTAGGGCGGTTTCTCCGAAACCGCCGCGGCGCGCTCGGAGAGCACGCCCTACCATATTACCTCAACAACTCCTCCGCATGCTTGCGGGCGGCGGTGGATTGCCCGCCGAGCATTCGGGCGAGTTCTTCCACGCGGGCTTGGGCGTCGAGGGGGGTGATGTTTGATTCCGTGCGACCGTCGATGACGGCTTTGCTGACGACGTAATGCGTCTGGGCCAAGGCGGCGACGGGGGCGAGATGGGTGATGCATAGCACTTGGCGTTGATCGGCGATTTGGCGCATTCGCTCGCCGACGGCGTGGGCGGTTTCGCCGCCGATGTTGGCATCGACTTCATCGAAAATCAAAACAGGGATGGAATCCTCGGCGGCAAGCACGGTCTTGAGCGCGAGCATCACGCGGGCGAGTTCGCCGGAGGAGGCGATGGCGCGCAACGGCCGCGCGGGCTCGCCGGGGTTTGGGGCGAATTGGAATTCAACGGTGTCGAGCCCGGTGGCTTTGGCCTCGGCGGCGACGGCCGTGGTAGTAAGGGCGACGTCGAGCTGGCTTTGGGCGAAGCCGAGGTCGTTCAAATGGAGGGTGACGGCTTGGGTGAGTTTGGGAATGAGTTTTTTGCGTTGGACGGAAAGTTTTTTGCCGTTGGATAAAATTTCAGTTTCCAGTTTTTCCAACTCAGAATTCAAGCGCACTAATTCCTCGTCGCGGCTTTCGAGTATGGCGAGTTTTTTGGTGGCTTCCGCTCCGAATTCCAGCACGGCTTCGATGCTGCCGCCGTATTTGCGTTTGAGGGATTGAGTGAGGTTGATGCGTTCCTCGAGCGCGTGGAGTTGGGCGGGGTCGATGTCCACTCGGTCGGCGTAGGCGGTGAGTTCGTTTTGCAGTTCCTGCAGATTAGCGCGTGCGTGTTCGTGCAGCTCCACGAGCGCGGCGGCGGTTTCATCGACTTGCTGCAAATCGGCGAGTACACGACCGAGTTCGCCGGAGCGATCGAGCAGCGAGCCATCCGTTTCGCTGACGAGTTGCCGTGCGCTTTGGCACAGCTCAAGCAAACGCGCGCCGTTGCTGGCGCGTTGGTAATTGGCATCGAGGTTCTCCTCATCGGCGGGGTTCAGCGCGGCATCGGAAATTTCCTTCACTTGAAATCGCAGCAAATCGAGTTGCTGCGCGTAAGTGGCTTCGTCGACCACGAGGTCGGCCTTTGCCGTTTCAATCTCCGCGCGGCGGTGCATCAATTCGGCGAAGGCACCGCGTGCGGGTTGCAAACCGCCAAAGGCATCGAGGATGTCGAGCTGGCGCGCGGGGTGCAGCAGTGATTGGTGGTCGTGCGCGCCGTGGACGTCCACAAGCCACTCGCCGATTTGCTTGAGCACGACGAGCGTGGTGGCCGTGCCGTTGACAAACTGGCGGTTGCTGCCCGCCGCCGTGAATGTGCGCTTAAGCAAAAGCTGATTTTCCTCGCACGGCTCCAGCCCGTGTTCGTCCAAAAATTTCGCCAATGGCGCATCGAGCGTCCCTACATCGAACGCGGCCTCGACGGTGCATTGGTCGGCCTCGGCACGAATGAGCGTGCGGTCAGCGCGCTCGCCGAGCACAAGATTCAGCGCGCCAATAAGAATCGATTTACCCGCGCCCGTCTCGCCACTAATCGCATTGTAACCGGCGCCCAACTCCAAAGTAAGGTCCGTCACCAAAGCCAAATTGCGAATTCTCAGCGTGTCCAACATACGCGGGCATTGTGCCGAAAAACGCGCGCGGGAAAATAAAATTGTGTTCACCGGCGCATTCGGGCATCCCTGCGGGCGTATGGCGTTTGAGTTTACATTTTTGGGGACGGGCACTTCGCAGGGGGTGCCGGTGATTGGACAGGAGTATCCGCCGGAATTTTTGGCCAACCCAAAGAATCATCGGCTGCGGTGTTCGATTTATGTGGTGACCGATGAGGTGCGGTTGATCGTGGACACGCCGCCGGATTTTCGCACGCAATGTTTACGCGAAAACATTTGCGCGCTCGATGCCGTGCTGGTGACGCACGCGCACACGGATCACATTATGGGTATGGATGATTGCCGTCGGTTTTGCGACATCAAAGGCGGGGCGTTACCGATTTATGCGAGCGCGACGACGATGGGCCACTTGCGTCGCGTGCACGCGCATTCGTTCCACGACGGCGAAATGAAGAAGGGATATTTTAAGCCGGAACAAAATATCATCGATGACACTTTTGAAATTGGCGACTTGCGCATCACGCCGGTGGATTTGCCGCACGGCGATATGGGATCCACGGGGTTTTTATTTGAACAAGCCGGCGAAAAGAAACTGGCGTATTTGACCGACGCCAAATCGATCCCCGATGCCGTGGTGGAAACCGTGCGCGGCACGGAAGTGGCCGTGCTCGACGCCCTCCGCCCGCAACCGCACTGGACGCATATGACGACGGAGGAAGCGTTGGCCGCCGCGGCCGCGATTGGCGCGCGGCAATCTTACTTAACGCATCTCACGCATTTTTATGACCACGATGTGGATGACGCAAAATTGCCGGAAGGGGTGGGGTTGGCTTGGGATGGCTTGAGGGTAATGCCCAAAACCCAATGACCAAAATCCAAGGAATGACCAAGTCCCAATGGCCATTTGGATTTTGGGAATTGGATATTTTTCTCGATTTGTGCTAGTTTGCTCCTGTGAGTGTTGCTGAGATTAAAAATGTGCTGCGCGAGTTGGAGCCGAACAACTTGAATGCGATTGAGTCGTTTGTGGCGGATTTGCGGCTGGAGCAGGCGGTGGCGGCGGGCGAATTTGATGCTCGCTGGGAAGCCACGCGCCGTATGAACGGAAGTTGAAATAAAAATGGCCACGGATGTCAGTGGCCAGTTGAATTGATTTTTTCTACGCTCCCATTTCGTCTTCAAACGAGCCTTCGGCGACTGGGAAACATAGTTGATCGCGGACGTATTGGATGCCTTCGATGGCGGTGGCGTCGGGGTCGCGGTAGTTGCTTTCGGTTTCGGCGATGAGTGGGGCGGTTTCGGTGCCCATGATTTTATTGTAGCGGGCGGGGTAGCCGATGTTGATGAGCATCTCGGCGTAGCGCACCATGTTGAGGTCGCCGCTGCCGAGGTCGGTGAATTGCATTGCGCGGTTGCGCCAGTTGCCTTCCATTTTGCGAAGAGGCACGCCGGGGCGGACCACAAAATTTTTCACGTGGCAGGCGTATACGCGGCTGGCCACGGCGGGATGGGTGAAGCGCGTTTCCCAATCTTCGCCTTCCCAGCAATGGGAGGGATCGGCATTGACGGTGAGGCAGGGATCGCCATCGCATATTTCCACGAGCCGACCAAACTCCTCCGCGCACATGGCGGCGGTGCCGGGATGGATTTCGTGCGCGAGGAAAATGCCGAGGCTGTTTGCGTGCGCGCGAATCTTGGCGGTTTTTTTAACGAAGCGTTCTTCGCCTTCTTTGATTAAATCAAAATCGCCGCCGGCCCAGAATCCCCACGGATAACCAGTTGCCAGTTCCCAGCCGTGCGAGGCGCCCCAAAACATCGGTAGGATTTTGATGTCCAACGCCGCGCTGAGATCGAGCAAGCGTAACAAATAATCTTCGGCCCAAGTTTCGATTTTGCCTTTGGCCATCTTCGCCACTTCCGGCGGCACGAACGGGCGTAATCCCTTTGTGCCGGTCCACGCGCTGGTGTGCACCCAAAACGGGCAATGGCCGGAGATGCCGTCGAGCTTCAGTTCGTGTTTCTCAAACGCTTGCCGGATGAGATGCGGCCGGGTGAATTTACCGGTCTTGCCTTCGAGCATATAATTGCTCGGTTGGGCGCCGGTTGCGCCGGCTGCTTTTGCAAAGGCGAGAAAGCCTTCGAGTCCTTTGGAGCCGTGTTGCGCGCCTTCGATGCTGGAGTGGTAAATGGGTTTCGCCATAAGAATCCTCGAGTGGAGTGTTTGGGTGGCGAGAAAATACCGAGAAAACCTCAGGAAGGCAACCTGATTTCGACGTTGAAACGACGCCGAAAAATCAGCGTTTTTGCTGTTTGACGCGCTGATCCTGCTGGAATTGTTGCAGGGCTTTGCGTGATTGGACTGCTCGCATAGAAATCCAAGTGTGCCAACCTTTTTCAAGCATTTTGATGCCGCCCTGCCAATGGCGGTCGATTGCGATGGCAAAGGCTTCTTCCATCCCGTTGCGTCCGCGCGCTTGCTGCACGGCGCGGTCGTTGATCACACCGCCCAAAAATTTCATCGCCCCACCTTTGGGATCGGCCTTGATGAAGAAATCAAAAATCGACCAGCCCACATCGTAGCCTTGCCCGATGTTGCCCTTAAACATTTTATCCCAGTCCGCATATTCCTTGGTGATCAGATAAGATTGCAACCTCGGCAGTTGACCTTTTTTGCGCAAGTCATCGAGGCGAATCCAGCGTCGGTGCTGGTCGTTTCCCACCGGCAACAGGATGCCCTCTTTGTTTTTCTGGAGCCACGACGCCGCTTCGCCAAACCAATCGGCACTGCCTTCGATCATCCAGAAGGGCAACTGGCCGTACATCTCGTCCATAATTGCGTGGCATCCCTCGTGCAACAACGTGGGCACCAGTCGCCACGCGAGGTGCGGTTGTTGTTTCCACGTCACAATCTCCCGCGCGCTGGGGCTGTAGTAGCCAAGGATGCCCTTGGTCACTTCCTTCTTGTGGCGCATCCGCGAGTAGGTTCGGTAATCCTCGAACTTTCCAAAAATCCGATAACGCACTCGAAAATTGCGGTTTAGTTTGCGCGGTGAAAAAACAGTTTCGTGTGCCTTGATGAGTTTATCGATGCCGAAATTCACCAAGTTCACCATTGCCGGCTCCAGTTTAAATCCGTGAACCGCGAACTGCGCCTGACCCTGAGATGCTTTGAAGTCGAGGCCTTGAAACATTTTCTGCGTTAGCTCCAGCGCCGTGGCTGTGGGCACGTGGCAGAGTGTAAAGGCCAGTAAGGCCACGCGATAGAATTGAAAATGCTTTGAAAAAATCATCTGTTACATTGCACCCCTCACGAGTAAATATGCACCTGTTTGGGGAGTTTGTAAAGGCTGGGTTGTGCGCAAAGCGCGGGATTGCCGCGCGCGGGCTTCGTCGGCACAATGCGCCTGCCATCGCTATATGGAAACTTTTTACGACACTCACGCGCATTTGACATTCCCGGATTTTGAGAAGGAGATTCACGGGCTGCTCGAACGCGCGGCGGCGGCGGGCATCACGCGCATCATCACTATCGGCACCGACCTCGAAAGCAGCCAACGCGCCGTGGCCCTCGCCGAGGCGCACGCGCCAGTGTATGCCGTGGTGGGTTGGCACCCCAATGACCTCGCCGAAGCGCCCGAAGATGTGCGGCCCGAATTGCGCGAACTGTGCGCGCATCCCAAAGTGGTGGCCCTCGGCGAAACGGGCATCGACCACTTTCGGCTGCCCAGCACCAATGGCGGCACCGAAGCGGACGATGCAATGTGGAAAGATCGCCAAGTGAAAATTTTCCGCCAACAACTTGAGTTGGCCGCGGAATTAAAACTCAACTCCGTGATTCACCAACGCGCCGCGCTGGAGCCCACGCTGGAAGTTTTTGAGGAATTTGCTGACCGCGTGCGGGGGCAGTTTCATTGTTTCGTGGATGACGCGGCGAGTATGCAGCGCATTCTTGACCTCGGCTCGCTGGTGAGCTTCACCGGTATTGTGACCTTTAAGAACGCGCAGGAAGTGCGCGACACCGTGGCGGCCACGCCGCTCGATCGATTGATGGTGGAAACCGACAGCCCATTTCTTGCGCCGATGCCATTCCGAGGCAAACGCTGCGAACCCGCGTACACGCGCCACACCGCCGAGCGCGTGGCGGAAGTGAAGGGCGTGTCGCTGGCCGAATTGAGCGCCGCCACGTGCGCGACGGCCCACGCGTTTTTCCCGAAGCTGGGTTAGCGCAGCACGCTCGCCACGTGTTCCGGCGTGAGCGCGTGGCTCAATCCGTACGCGATCGCCAATGCCACGATGGGCGCGAAATCCATCTTGCGCGTTTCCCACGGCAGAATGCGCAGTGGCGCGAGGAGGCGCTTGCCGGATTCATCCACGGTTTTCCAAAAAGTCTGTTCGCCGAAATACACAAAGCTGTTCAATAAAAACAACGCGAGGAGCACCATGATTAAATAAATCATCGCACGCAAATCCAGTAGCACCAGTAGCGGGAGATGGTTTGTGGGAATGTTGATTGCTTCCAGCGATTCAATCCAGCTTGCCTCGGCAAATCGAAATCCAAGGGCGAGCGCAATGACTCCCAGCCATTGCGCGAGCACCGGCAACCCGCCCGGCCATCCGAATTGCGCCTTGAGAAATTCGCGCCATGGGCCGGTGGCCTCGGAGCGCGGCTGCACCGTGCCCAGCAGCGCGAGGCAAAAGTACAGCGCCACCAGCCAGTGCGCGAAGCTGAGCGCGGAGTACGCCAGCGCGTGCGGAAGCGAATCGCTTTTGAACGGATGAAACACATCGAGCAAATTGAGGTGCGGATACCAATCCAGTCCCGGGCCGAATTGATTGTAAAAAACCGCGCGCCCGCCCAGCAACGCCAGCAGCACGAGCAGGTAAATCCAAGAATGCCGATACACCGGGCCTTGGCGGGGCGTGGGGCCGGCGAGGTTGCGCGGGGGTTGGCTGCGCGGCATGGTGCCTGTCCGCCAACTGACCCACAGCAGCAGCCCGGCGAGATTTAGAATTCCGTGCAGCCAGTCCATGCGTTCATCCGGCGCGGAGGCTACATCATTTTCAACAGCGTGTCGGCCATTTCCGAAGGGGTTATCGCCACGCCAATGCCCGCTTCGCGGAAGGCTTCCTGTTTGGCTTCGGCCGTGCCTTTGCCGCCACTGACAATCGCGCCTGCGTGACCCATGCGGCGTCCGGGAGGGGCGGTGGCACCGGCGATGAATCCGGCGATGGGTTTGGTGCAATGTGCCTTGGCCCACGCGGCGGCTTCTTCTTCGGCGGTGCCGCCGATTTCGCCGATCATAATAATGCCCGTGGTTTCGGGATCGTCATTGAAAAGTTTTAACACATCGAGATGCGTCATCCCCGGCACGGGATCGCCGCCAATGCCCACGCAGGTGGATTGCCCCACACCGCGGCTGGTGAGTTGCCACACCGCCTCGTAAGTGAGCGTGCCGCTGCGGGAGACGACGCCGATGTTTCCCTTTTTGTGAATGTACCCCGGCGCAATGCCAATGCGACAACCGCCGTGCGAATCCTCGCCATCGCCGGGCGTCACCACGCCGGGACAATTCGGGCCGAGCAACGTGGTGGAGCTGTTCTTCAACGCCTCCTTCACCGAAATCATATCGCGCACCGGAATGCCCTCGGTGATACACACCACCAAATCCAATCCGGCCGCTGCGCCTTCAAGAATGGCATCGGCGGCAAACGGCGGCGGCACAAAAATCGCGCTCGCGGTGGCACCCGTTTCGGCCATCGCCTCGGCCACGCTGTCAAAAACAGGAACCGTGTCGGCAAACATTTGCCCGCCCTTGCCGGGCGTGACGCCGGCCACAAGCTGCGAGCCGTAGTCGAGACTCAGCTGCGCGTGACGGCCGCCAAAGCCGCCGGTGATGCCTTGGACGAGAAATTTGGTATCGGGTTTTACAAGAATGGACATAGGAATTATTGTGTGGGGTGTTTTCGAGACAAGGTTCGAGCATTCGGCATTTTGCGAATGGTTTTTATAGCTTGTTCCCAAGGGATTCCCCGGTCGGGATTTTCCTCCATCGATTTCAGCCGTTCGTCGATGATTCGCTTTTCTTCTTCAGTAAATTCAAAATGCGATTCATCCAAGAATTCACCAGATGGAACTGCCTCATCCTTTGCAGACATTTGGTTGGCTGATTTTTTATTAATTTTCGACCGATTTAACAACCTTCTGCGCCGCCTCGGATAAACTTTCAGCGGTGATGAGCGTCAGCCCTGATGCGGCGAGGGTGGCGCGGCCGGCTTCGACGTTGTTGCCTTCGAGGCGCACTACCAATGGCAGGGTGAGTTGGGTTTCCTGCACGGCGGCTACGATGCCTTCGGCGATGGTGTTGCAATTCATAATGCCGCCAAAAATGTTTACGAGAATGGCTTGCACGTTGGGATCGCCCACGATGATTTCGAAGGCGGCTTTGACTTGCTCTTTGGTGGCACCGCCGCCGACATCGAGGAAGTTGGCCGGATCACCGCCGTAATGTTTGATGGCGTCCATGGTGGCCATCGCGAGGCCGGCGCCGTTGACGAGGCAGGCGATGTTGCCGTCGAGCTTGATGTAGTTGAGGTCGTGCTCGCCGGCTTCCACTTCGAGTGGGTCTTCCTCGGATAGATCGCGCATCGCGACGATGTCCGGATGGCGAAAGAGCGCGTTGCTGTCGATGGACATTTTGGCGTCCAGCGCCACCACCGCTTCGGTGCCGTCTTCATTCGCGATGTGCGCCAATGGATTGATTTCCAGCATCGAGGCATCGCAATCGTGCCACGTGTTATAGAGCGCTTGCAATAATCCGGCGGTTTGCCCGATGAGCCGGCCGCGCAATCCCAGCGCGATGGCAACCTTGCGGCCTTGATGCGGTTGCAATCCCAGCGCGGGGTCGATGACTTCTTTGATGATTTTCTCGGGTGTCTTATCCGCCACCTCTTCGATGTCCATCCCGCCCTCGGCGCTGGCCATGACGATGGGTTTGCCCAGCGCGCGGTCGAGCAATACGGCCACGTAAAATTCACTTTTGATTTCCTCCGCCGAAGTGATCAACAATCGGTTGACTTGCTTGCCCGCTTCGCCGGTTTGTTGGGTGACCAATACATTGCCGAGCATCGCCTCAGCTTTGGCCGTGGCGTCCTCCACGCTATCGGCCAAATGCACGCCGCCTTTGAAGCCATCTTTGAACGTGCCCTTGCCGCGGCCGCCGGCGTGGATTTGGGATTTCACGACCACACGCGCATTGCCCGCGTCAAAAAGTTTCGCAATGGCCGCCTTGGCTTCGTCGAGGTTAGTGGCCGGTTCGCCCGGCGGCACTTTCACGCCGTGGCGTTCCATTAATTGTTTGGCCTGATATTCGTGGAGATTCATAGGTAAAAAACAGCGCCCCTGCTATGCGACAGGGGCGGGGGTGTGGCAAGAAATTTGTGTGTTCGCCAAAGTGCCGGTTAACGTTGGCCCAAGGCTACCCACGGCTTGCCGTCGTCACCGGCGTATTGGGCGCGGGGGCGGATGAGGCGGTTGCCGTCGAGGTGTTCGAGGACGTGTGCGGTCCAGCCCGCGGTGCGTGCGATAGCGAAAATGGGCGTGAATAAATCGGTGGGAATACCGAGGCTGTAATAAACTGTGGCGGAATAAAAATCGACGTTGGCGTTGAGGTTCTTTTTCTCGAGCATCAACTCGGCGATGCGCTCGCTCATTTGGATCCACTTTGGTTCGCCCAGTTCTTTAGTGAGCGTTTGCGCCATCCGCTTAAGGTGCGGCGCGCGAGGGTCGAGCGTGGTATAAACGCGATGGCCGATGCCCATGATTTTGCGTTTGTGCGTGAGGCAATCTTCAACGTACGCATCCACTTTATCCAAATCTCCAATCTCGTGCAGCATTTTGATGACGCCTTCGTTGGCACCGCCGTGAAGTGGGCCTTTCAATGTGCCGATGGCGCTGGTGATGGCGCTGTACACATCGCTGAGCGTGGCGATGGTCACGCGGCTGCTGAAGGTGCTGGCGTTGAAGCCGTGGTCGGCGTGAAGGATGTAGCAAATATCAATGGTGCGCTCCATATCGGCGCTGGGTTTTTCGCCGTTGATGAGCCAGAGAAAGTTTGCGGCTTCGCCGAGCGAAGGATCGGAGGCAAGTAATTCTTTGCCTTGTCGCTGCCGGTGAAAAGTGGCGATGAGTACCGGGATTTGCGCGATGAGGTTTAAGGATTTTTCGCGCGCGAGGGCGATGTCTTCACCCGTTTCGGGCTCGGCATCGTAGCAGCCTAACGCGCTGACGGCGGTGCGCAGTACGTGCATCGGCGCGGCCTCGGCGGGCATCGCACCGATGAGGTCAATGACGCCTTGCGGGATTTCGCGGCGACCGGCGAGGTTTTGTTTCAGCGCGGCCAATTCGTCCGGTGCGGGCAGGCGTTTGTGATACAGCAAATGAATGACTTCCTCGAACGAGGCATTTTCCGCGAGGTCGTTGATATTGTAGCCGCAATAAATCAACTCACCGAGATCGCCGCGCACGTCGCTCAGTTCCGTTTCGGCGGCCACCACGCCGGCCATTCCTTTGTCGATCGGTTCCGCTGTCATTCCTGATTCGCTCATCGTCATAGCTATTTGCTCCCAAAAGCAGGGGGTTGAGGTCGGAGAACTTAAAAAAACCAGCCCGTCGCGTCAAGCTTTCCGCAATACCAGAAACAGTTCATCACCCACCTGTTTGCGGGATTTCAAGGTGAAGTGCGCGGCGTTTTTGATCTGCGCGAAACCGAGGCCATCGGCGATCGTGGGTGCGTCCCGCCCTCCGAATAAACGCGGGCACACCGTGAGGTTTACCTCATCGACCACGCCCGCGCGGAAGAGCGAATCATTTAATTGCCCGCCCCCTTCGCAAAGCAGCCGTTGCACGCCCCGTTTTTTATAAAGCCATTTGAGAGCGCGCTTAAAATCGATTTCCTCTTTGCCGCAAATCTCAACCGTGCCGGCAAGAATCCGAAGCGCTTTCAATCGCGATTGGCTAATGCGTTCGGTGGTGAGCACCAATGTCGGCGCGCCGAGCGTTCGGAAAATTTTATGCTTCGCATTCACTTGCCCGCTGCCGCTGGCAATAATGCGCAAGGGCGGTTTCATTTTGGACTTCGGGCCGGGGCCGAGAGTGACGTTGGGCTGAGCGTTGAGCGTGCCCGCGCCGGTGAGGATGGCGTCGGCTTGATCGCGCAGGGCGAGCAAATGCGCGTGATCCGCGCGACTGCCGAAGCTGGTCACTTCGCGATTCGCGCTGGCGATTTTGCCGTCGGCGGTCATCGCCATATTGATGGAAACGTGCGGACGCATCACAGAATCAACATCGCATCGCCGTAGCTGAAGAAGCGATACTTTTCGCGGATGGCTTCGGCGTATGCTTCGAGCATCCATTGGCGTCCACTCATTGTCCCCGGCGCGGCAAAGGCGCTCACCAGCATTAGCAGCGTGGATTGCGGCAAATGAAAATTAGTGAGTAATCCATCCACCACATTGAACTCGCGCGGCGGATAAATAAAAATATCCGTGCTGCCCGAAGTGGCGGCAAGTGGTTGATGGTTCGCCGCCACGCTTTCGAGCACGCGCACCGTGGTGGTGCCCACGGCGATGATGCGCCGCCCTTCGGCTTTGGCGGCATTGATGGCGGCGGCGGTTTCGGCAGGCAAAGTGAAACGCTCCGAATGCATTTGATGTTCCGCCAACGCGTCCGCCTTCACCGGCGCAAACGTGCCGAGGCCAACGTGCAGGGTCACCGTGTGCGTTTCGACTCCCCGCGTGCGGAGTTGGTCCAGCAGCGCTTTGGTGAAGTGCAATCCCGCCGTAGGCGCGGCGACGGATCCGCTTGGGTTTGCGTAAACAGTTTGGTAACGCTCGGCATCTTCACTCGATTGCCCGTGTGCATTGCGGCGGATGTACGGCGGCAATGGCATCTCGCCCAGCGCATCGAGTTCGGCTAATAAATGTTCTGTGCCTTCAAAGCGCAGCCGCGCGTGGCCTTCCTTATTTTTTTCCAGCACCTCCGCCGTGAACGGGGTGGGGCGGCCTTGGTTGTCGAAGATTTCGATTTGTGTTTTGGGCGGCAAGCGTTTGCCGGGGCGCACCATCGCCCACCACGTGCCGTCGCGGGCGGGTTCGGTAAGCAGCATTTCCACGGCGGCTTCGCCACCGGATTTGCGTCCGCGCAGGCGGGCGGGGATGACGCGGGAATCGTTCATCACCAGCACATCGCCCGCGCGCAGGAATTGGGGGAGATCGATGAATTGATGGTGGGCGATGGTGCGCCCCGGCAAACGCTTGCCGCCCAAAACACAAATCGAAATCTTCGACAACCAAGGCCGCCCCACCCCGTTCACGGCGGAGGTGCTGGAAAAAAATAAGGAAGGCC